>NZ_JBHMIW010000006.1:0-421394 GCF_042436655.1 Sinorhizobium sp. P24N7
AGACCAAAACCTTCAAGGCCCAGTCCCGCCAATCAGCATCCGCCAATCTTGGAAACCCTAGAGCGAAGGACATCGTCGCCAGCAGCGCCGCCGCCCTCGTCAGTGATCGGGCTTATAGACCCCCACCTTCCGACACGTCAACAACGATTTTCAAAAAATCAGCAGAAAATCGTAAGTCGCTGTTTTTAAAGGTGGTTTTCCATGACGCGCGAAAAGTGGTCCGACGCTTCTACCAATACGGGTCCGCTTTGCGGGCTTTCGGCGCTTCTGGGGATGCAAGCTATATGGTTAACGCAGTTCCGCCTTTCAAGGGCCGTGCTTGACGAGAATTCGTGGCTCTCGAAGCCCGTTGCCGCTTCCGCGAAAAGAGGCGACCCGAGCACGTCTCACCGAAACGTGACGGTCGAGGGCCGCCGCGTGCATTGACGCAGACCGCCCTTGTCTTACCCTCGGCGGCAACGGCATGGACCGGGGTAGAGGAGCGTCATGATCAGGCGAGCAGGGAAGATCATCGCCGCAGCGCTGCTGGCGCTCGGCCTCGCCGGCAAGGCGTCCGCCACGGACGCGGGAAACTGGGAAGCGGTCGTCGCGGAGGCCAGGGGCCAGACGGTCTATTTCAACGCCTGGGGCGGCTCCGAGAACGTCAATGCCTATATCAGATGGGCCGGCGACGAAATGAAAGCGCGCTACGGCGTCACCGTCGCCCATGTGAAACTCGACGACACCGCTAAGGCGACCGCGACCGTGCTCGCCGAAAAATCCGCAGGAAAGGACGAGGGCGGATCGGTCGATCTCGTATGGATCAACGGCGAGAACTTCGCCGCGATGAAACGCGAAGGGCTGCTTTACGCGCCCGGCTGGGCGACGAAACTGCCGAACTGGCGCTATGTCGACCACGAAAACACACCGACGGTGCTCACCGATTTCACCATCCCCACCGATGGACTGGAGAGTCCCTGGGGCGGTGCCAAGCTCGTGTTCTTCTACGACTCGGCGCGCATGAAGGCGAGCGAGCTGCCGGATTCCGCAGCGGATCTCCTGGAATGGGCCGCGGCCAATCCCGGGCGCTTCTCCTACCCGCAGCCGCCGGACTTCACCGGCTCTTCCTTCCTGAAGCAGGTGCTGATCGAGCTCGTAGACGACAGGGCCAAGCTGCAGAAACCCGTCGACGAAAAGACGTTCGCGACCGATGCTGCGCCCCTGTTTGCCTATCTCGACAAGCTGACGCCGCTGCTATGGCGAAAAGGCAAGGCCTATCCTCAGAACTATGCGGACATGAAGCAGAAGCTCGCCGACGGCGAACTCGACATCATCTTCGCCTTCAACCCCGCTGAAGCCTCCTCCGCGATCGCCAATGGCGAACTGCCGGAGACGATCCGCTCCTTCGTCTTTTCCGGCGGCACGCTCGGCAATACGCATTTCGTCGCCATTCCCTACAACGCAACGGCAAAGGCCGGCGCGCTTCTGCTTGCCGATTTCCTCCTCTCGCCCGAGGCGCAGCTTCGCAAGCAGGACCCGAATATCTGGGGCGATCCGACTGTGCTTTCTCCTGCAAAACTTCCGGAAGCCGACCGGTCCGCTTTCGAGCGCCTGGACCTCGGCATTGCAACGCTCCATCCCGACGAACTCGGTCCCGCGCTCGACGAACCGCACCCGGACTGGATGACACGGATCGAAACCGAATGGATCCGGCGTTATGGCGCAGCCAACTAGGCTCGGCGGAAACGCCCTCCTTGCCTTCGTTCTGGGGCTTCCCATCCTTGCAGGGCTTGCAGGAACGATCCTGCCGGCCTTCGGCTACCTGCCGGCGCTCGGCGGCTTTCGCGTCACGCTTGCTCATTTCGCCGAACTCGCCGGCCAGCCGCACATTCTCCGCTCGGTCCTGACCGGCCTCGCTGCGGGATTGCTGACGACGGTCGCAGCAACAGCGGTCGTCGGTACATTCGTCGCGGGCTTTGCCGGCACGCCGCTTTTCGCCCGCATCCAGCATCTCGTCTCTCCCCTGCTTGCCGTCCCACATGCCGCCGCCGCCTTTGCGCTGGCTTTCCTCGTCGCCCCGTCGGGCTTCCTGCTCCGGCTGATCTCGCCGGAGGTGACGGGCTTCACGCGGCCCCCGGACTGGCTTCTTCCCAACGACCCTTTCGCGCTGACGATGATTGCCGGGCTCATCGCCAAGGAGGTGCCGTTTCTCTTCCTGGTGACGCTTGCCGCCCTGCCGCAGCTTGCCGTCACGAGGGCATCGCGCCTTGCGGCGGCGCTCGGCTACGGGCGGGTCGCCGGCTTCGCCATCTGTCTTTGGCCCGCCCTCTACCGCCAGATCCGTCTGCCGGTCTTCGCAGTGCTCGTCTATTCGGTATCCGTGGTCGACGTCGCCATGATCCTCGGGCCGAAGCTGCCGCCGACATTGCCGGTGCGAGTAACCCAATGGGCCGGAGACGACGACCTCGGTGCGCGATTTCTCGCATCGGCGGGCGCTTTCCTGCAGCTTGGCATCGTCGTTGCCGCAATGGCGAGCTGGATCGTGCTCGAACGGGTCGGGAAAGCCGTTCTCGCGCGCCTGACCTTTTCCGGACGGCGCTTTGCGCGGGACGGCGCGCTTCGCGCTGCGGGCGCCCTCGCCATGAGCACCTGTACGGTCACCATTTTCGCGGGGCTCAGCGTGCTTTCGATCTGGTCGGTTGCAGGCCTCTGGCCCTTTCCCGACGCGTTGCCCGGAAGTCTCACGCCCAATACCTGGATGCGCACATTGCCTCAACTCTGTGCCCCGCTCGGCACCACGGTCGCGCTCGCTCTTTCGGCGTCATCGCTGGCGCTCATATTTACCATCCTCCTGCTCTACCGCAACGGCATCGCCGGCGGACGGAAGAATGCAGCCGGCTACCGGCTGCTTTACCTCCCCTTGCTCGTCCCGGAGATCAGCTTCGTTTTCGGGCTGCAGGTCCTGATGCTCTCGGCGGGGCTCACTCCCGGCTTTGCGAGCGTGCTGGCGGTCCATTTCGTTTTCGTGCTCCCTTACGTGCTTCTGTCACTGTCGGCCCCCTGGCGCGCGGTCGACCCGCGCTTCGAAAAAATCGCCGCCGGCTTCGGCAAGCCGGCGTTGGAAATCCTGTTCACGGTCCGGCTGCCATTGCTCTTTCGTGCCTGCCTCACCGCGCTCGCGGTCGGTTTCGCCGTGTCGGTCAGCCTCTATCTGCCGACGCTCCTCATCGGGTCCGGGCGGCTGACGACGATCACGACCGAGGCCGTCGCACTCTCGTCGGGCGGCGACCGGCGGGTCATCGGCATCTACGCCCTCGTTCAGGGGCTCCTGCCCTTCCTCGCATTTCTCGTTGCGTCGCTCGGCCCGCAGTTGCTATTCCGCAACCGGCGGGCAATGAGGACGTGAATGCAGGAAAACGCCGGGTCAAAATCCCCGATCAAGACAGGATGCCTGACGCTCTCGGAGGTGACGATCGGTCTGGGCGGCCGGGCCCTGCTCGCCGTATCGGCGTCGGTCGCGCCGGGCGAGGTGCTGACGATCATGGGGCCGTCCGGCTCCGGCAAGTCGACCCTGCTCGCCTTTGCGGGAGGCTTTCTCGATGCGGCATTCGATGTGAGTGGCCGCATCCTGATCGACGGCAAGGACCTGACAGCGGTTCCCGCCAACCGGCGCCACGCGGGCATCCTGTTTCAGGATCCGCTGCTCTTTCCCCATCTATCGGTCGGCGGCAACATCGTCTTCGCCATAGCGCCGGCTGTCAAAGGACGAGCCGCACGCCGCCGGCTGGCCGATGCAGCCCTCGACGAGGTGGGCCTTACCGGCTTCTTCGACCGCGACCCGGACACGCTCTCCGGCGGCCAGAAGGCACGCGTGGCGCTGCAAAGGGTACTCGTTTCCGCGCCACGATTCCTGCTTCTCGACGAACCTTTCTCCAATCTCGACGCGGCGCTCAGGCAGCAGACGCGTGAGCTTGTCTTTTCCAAGGCGAGGGCGGCCGGGCTGCCCACCATCCTGGTGACCCACGACAGTGCCGACGCGGAGGCCGCCGGCGGCCGCGTGATCGAAATCGGAATGGAGGAGCAGGCATGATGCGCGCGCTTCCTGCCCTGCCTGTCCGCGAGATCCTGCCCGGCCTTGGCGACGCGCTCGCTTCGTCGGGATCGGTCGTGCTGTCGGCTCCTCCCGGCGCCGGCAAGACGACGCTGGTGCCGCTTTTTCTGCTCGACCAGCCCTGGCGCGGCGACGGCAAGATCATTCTGCTCGAACCGCGGCGGCTCGCAGCGCGGGCCGCGGCCGGACGCATGGCCGAACTTCTGGGGGAGAAGGTCGGCGAAACCGTCGGCTACCGGATGCGGCTCGACAACCGCGTATCGGGCAAAACCCGGATCGAAGTTGTAACGGAGGGCGTCTTTAGCCGGATGATCCTCGACGATCCCGAATTGTCCGGCGTTTCGGCTGTCCTTTTCGACGAGTTCCACGAGCGTTCGCTGGATGCCGATTTCGGGTTGGCGCTGGCGCTCGACGTGCAATCGGCGCTGCGCGAGGACCTCAGGATCGTCGTCATGTCGGCGACGCTCGACGTCGAACGCATCGCCGGGCTCGTCGGCGATGCGCCGGTCCTGAAAAGCGAGGGCCGGAGCTTCCCTATCGACATACGCTACGAAAACAGAGCGGCCGGTGAAAGCGTCGAGGACGCGATGGTCCGCACGATTGCAGAGGCGCATCGTTCCGAGGAAGGTTCCATCCTTGCCTTCCTGCCCGGGCAGGCGGAAATCGCCCGCACGGTCGCGCGGCTCGCCGATCGCCTCGGGGAGGCGACCGCAATCGTGCCGCTCTTCGGCAATCTGAGCCAGAAGGAACAGGATGCGGCGATCCGCCCGGCACCGAAGGGCACGCGCAAGATCGTGCTGGCGACCTCGATCGCCGAAACCTCGATCACCATCGACGGCGTCAGGATCGTCGTCGACAGCGGCCTGCAGCGGCTGCCGGTCTTCGAGGCCTCGACCGGCATCACGCGGCTCGAAACCGTGCGCGTTTCAAGAGCCTCGGCCGATCAGCGCGCCGGGCGCGCCGGAAGGACCGAGCCGGGTATCGCGATTCGCCTGTGGCATCCCGGCCAGACGGCGGCGCTCGCCGCCTTCACGCCGCCGCAGATCCTTGCCAGCGATCTCTCCGGACTGCTCCTCGATCTTGCCCATTGGGGTGTGGCCGACCCGTCGACGCTGAAATTCCTCGATCCGCCGCCGGAGACGGCCCTGCGCGAGGCGCGGGGCCTGCTAGTCGAACTCGGCGCGATCGACAGCCGCGGCGCGCTGACGCCGAGGGGCCGCAGGATCCGCGATCTGGCGCTGCCGGTGCGGCTTGCGGCAATGTCGGTCGCAGCCGCCGAGGAAGGGCGGGCGCAGGAGGCCTGCCTTCTCGCGGTGATGCTCACCGAGCAGGGCCTCGGCGGCAACAGCATCGATATCGAGCAGCGGCTGCGCCGGTTTCGGAGCGAGCGCAGCGACCGGGCCGAGGCCGCCCGCGGTCTGGCGCGGCGAATGGCCGGCGAACTCGGCGCATCGAACAAGGCGGGTCTGGAGCCCGTTCTGCCTGGAGCCCTGCTGATGCACGCCTTTCCCGACCGCATCGCGCTGCAGCGCGGCGGGCGCGGCCGCTTCGTCATGGCGAACGGACGCGGCGCCGAGATCCCCGAGACCGAACGGCTTGCTGCGGCCGGAATGCTCGTCATTGCCGATCTTACCGGCAGAGCCGGGGCGCAACGGGTGCTTGCTGCAGCGGAAATAACGAGAGGCGATGTCGAAGGGCACATGCCGGACGCCATCGTCACTGAGGAGCAAAGCTTCTTCGATCGGGCCAGCCGGCAGGTGCGTGCGCGCCGGGTGACACGGCTCGGGGCGATCATCTTCGAGGAGAAACCCCTCCCTCGCCCCAGCGGCCAGGCGGCGGCGCGGGCACTCGCGGACGGTATCCGGCAGCTGGGGCTCGCCGCTGTCCCCTTCCCGAAGGACGTGGAGCAACTGCGCGACCGTATCGGCTTCCTGCACCGCTCCATCGGCGAGCCCTGGCCGGACATGTCGGACGCGGCGCTGATCTCCCGTCTCGACGCGTGGTTCGTTCCGTTCCAGGGAGACGCCGGCGGCATTGACGGGATCAAGGGCCGCGATCTCGCCGAAGGCCTCATCTCGCTCGTTCCATACGGCCTTCAGCGCGACCTCGCCCGGCTGGCCCCTACGCATTTCGAAGCGCCGACAGGCCAGCGTCATCCGATCCATTACGACGGCGACGAACCGCTCCTGTCGATCCGCGTTCAGGAGCTCTTCGGCCTGAAAGCGCATCCCGCGATCGGCGACGGTCGGCTGCCGCTGCTTCTCGAGCTGATTTCCCCCGGCCACCGCCCGATCCAGACGACCCGGGACCTGCCCGGCTTCTGGGCCGGTTCGTGGAAGGACGTCAGAGCCGAGATGCGCGGCCGCTATCCGAAACATCCCTGGCCGGAGGATCCCGCCAATGCGATGCCGACGACGCGCGCGAAACCGCGCGGGACTTAGAACGGGAGGGAAAAGTGTGCTCGTTTTCCGATCCGTCCAACGTGGCCGGATGCGGCTCTACGGCGCACCGAGGTCCGCCGCCGTTTCCTATTTGCCCGGTTCGGAATAAAGTCCGGTAAGATGAATTGACGCCCGGTCGCGCATGCGACCCGCATCGCGAAACGGAAACGCATGGCAGCTGCGACACTCTATAACGATCAGAACAGCAATCGCAGTCTGAGGTTGCAGACGCTCATCCGGCTGCGCTGGCTGGCGGTGGGCGGACAATCGCTCGCCGTCGTCGTCACGGCGCTGTGGCTGCAGTTCCCGCTGCCGATCGTTCCCTGCTCCGTATTGATCGCCTGCCTGGCGCTTCTCAACGTCTTTCTCACGCTCCGCTTTCCGCCGACGCAGCGGTTGACGCCGCCGGCCGCCTTCTCCCTGCTCGGTCTCGACCTTGCGCAACTGACTGCGTTGCTCTTCATCACCGGTGGCCTTGCCAATCCCTTCGCGCCGCTTCTCTGCGTGCCGGTCATCATCTCGTCGGCCTCGCAGCCGAAGCCGCAGAGCATCGTGCTGGCCGGCCTCGCCGTCCTGGGCGTCACCGCCCTTGCCTTCTCGCCCTTCCCGCTGCCCTGGTATCCGGGCACCGTTCTGCTGATGCCGCGCGTGCTGACGGCGGGCATCTGGTTCGCGATCGTCTCGATGACGGCCTTCGCCGCCTTCTACACCTATCGCGTCTCGCTCGAGGCAAGCGAGCTTTCCGAAGCGCTGACGGCGACCGAGCTCGTCCTCCAGCGGGAGAAGCACCTGTCGCAGCTCGACGGTCTCGCGGCCGCCGCCGCCCACGAACTCGGAACGCCGCTCGCGACGATCAGCGTCGTCGCCAAGGAGATGGAACGGGAGCTTGGCGACGATCCGCGTTTCGGCGAGGACGTCCATCTTCTGCGCAGCCAGAGCGAACGCTGCCGCGACATTCTGAGGCGGCTGACCACCCTTTCGTCCGAAAGCGAGGAACATATGCGGCTTCTGCCGCTCTCATCGCTGATCGAGGAGGTGATGGCGCCGCATCGCGAATTCGGCATAGAAATCGAGCTGAAGGAGCAGGGCGATCGCGCCTCGGAGCCGGTCGGCATCCGCAATGCCGGCATTCTCTACGGCCTGGGCAATCTGCTGGAGAACGCGGTCGACTATGCGCGCAAGAAGGTGACCGTCACGACGGAGCACACGGCCGAGCGCGTGCGGGTGACGATCGAAGACGACGGCGACGGTTTTTCGCCGGACATCCTGGCGCGGATCGGCGAACCCTATGTGACGCGGCGGCAGAAGGACGACAGTGCCGGCGGGCTCGGCCTCGGTCTCTTCATCGCCAAGACGCTGCTCGAGCGTTCCGGTGCCCGGCTGCGCTTCGAGAACGGCGGCTCGAAACACCCGGGCGCCCGGGTCAGCGTCGAATGGCCGCGCGTGCTGATGGACACGAAACTGGCGAAATGACTTTTGGCGGTTTATTGAAGACAGGTGCGGGGAAACCCACATGATTGCCGGCAAAACCACCTACCGCATGTTTCCTTTGATCCTGTCCGGTGAAAGAATAGAACATGCAGCACTTGAAGGGTTACAGCGGCCCTTGCGCGCCCGGTGAGACGCATGGCGCTGTAGGGATTTGAGAAATGATCGAAAAGTCGATGCCTGCGCCAAACACTCACGCCGCCGATGCGGACCTGATCGGGCCTGACAAGAGCCTTCTGATCGTCGATGACGACACGGCCTTTCTGCGGCGCCTCGCCCGCGCAATGGAAGCGCGCGGCTTCGCGGTCGAGATCGCCGAATCGGTCGCCGAAGGCATAGCCAAGGCGAAGACCCGCCCGCCGAAACATGCAGTCATCGATCTCCGCCTGAGCGACGGCAGCGGTCTCGACGTGATCGAGGCGATCCGCGGGCGCCGCGACGACACGCGCATGATCGTTCTGACGGGCTACGGAAACATCGCGACGGCGGTCAACGCCGTGAAGCTCGGAGCTCTCGACTATCTGGCCAAGCCCGCAGACGCCGACGACATTCTCGCGGCGCTGATTCAGCGCCCGGGCGAGCGGGTGGAGCCTCCGGAAAACCCGATGTCGGCCGATCGCGTGCGATGGGAGCATATTCAGCGCGTCTATGAAATGTGCGAGCGCAATGTTTCCGAAACGGCGCGCCGGCTCAACATGCACCGACGGACCCTGCAGCGCATTCTGGCGAAACGGGCGCCGAAGTAACTCGCGCCGCCTTTTTAATCCCGCTCGCCGCTGACGATGTCGCTGATCGACTGGCCGAGCTCGCCGTTTCGCTCGGCTGCCCATTCTGCGAGCGTCAGGCGCTGCGCCGCCGTGCGCGCGAAGGCCTGCGTCACCGATTTTCGCGTGCTCGGCGGCAGGCGGTGTTCCGGAGCGTCGCGCAGCATATGCGCGCCGTAGCCGTCGGAAAGCATCAGCCCGCATTCTTCCGGAAAGATGTCGAGGGGAACCTGCGCATGCGTTGCGAAGAACAGGCGGTCGCAGTGGAGCCGGTATTCCGGCCACTTGCGATCGACGCGGAAGTCCTCGATCGAGGTCTTGATCTCGATGATCCAGATTTCACCCTTGGGCGAGAGCGAGATGAGATCGGCCCGCCTCCCGCTTGCAAGCGTCAGTTCGGGCAGAGCCGCGTGGCGCAGTTCCATCAGCAGCCGCTGAACGCCGCGCCGCACCTTCATCGCCCGCTCTGACTGGCGTCCGTCTGCGAGCGGATTATCGCCATGGATAGACAAGATCGTCATTGCCGCCCTCGGAAAGTGCTACGGCGACCTTTGCGCGTCTGACGAGACGCGCGGCGCTGCAGGATGGTTTGTTGCAAAAAAGCAATCGTCACGGAATTTACACCTTTCGGCCACATTGCGGGGGGCCGGTCCCTTGCGCACTGCGGTGCAATAGAAAATAAGCTGTTGCCGCTGACGGCCGGACACCCTCCCCCGTATTTTCCTGACCTCTTTTACGAGACCATCATGCGCTTCCGCAACGCTCTCCTTCTGTGCAGCCTGGCGGCCACCGTTGCCCTCGCCGGCTGCTCACAGACCACGACCACGGCCGGCTCCTCTCCCGAGGGCGAAAAAGTGGCGACGAACCAGATCTTCTCCAGCAATTATGGCCCTGTTGAGGACCACGGATATGCGGTGCCGGGCGTTCCGATCAACCGCGTAGACCAGCGTTTCCATCGGCAGATCGTCGATTACCCGACGAAGGAACGCCCGGGAACGATCGTCGTCAACACGCCGAGCCGCTTCCTCTATTACGTGCTGCCCGGCGGCAAGGCCGTACGTTACGGGATCGGCGTCGGCAAGCAGGGTTTCGCGTGGGAAGGCGAGGCCTATGTCGCCTGGAAGCAGGAATGGCCGACCTGGCACCCGCCGAAGGAAATGGCCGAGCGCAAGCCGGAAGTCGCCAGATATGTAGAGGCCGGCATGGGCCCGGGCATCAGCAATCCACTCGGTGCCCGCGCTCTCTATCTCTTCAACAAGGAAGGCCGGGACACGCTGTTCCGCCTGCACGGCACGCCGGAATGGTCGTCGATCGGCACCGCCGCCTCATCCGGCTGCATCCGCCTGATGAACCAGGACATCATCGATCTCTATTCGCGGGTCCGCCCCGGCCGCAACGCACGCGTCGTCGTGCAGCAGTAACGGCTGCAACACATCGAAAAAGGGCCATCCGGTGGCGCCGGGTGGCCCTTTCTTTTTGGCGTCGCGGCGTGATTGCGCTCGATTCGAGAAGCTGGCGCGTTCTTTGTGCGTCCCTTTGGACGCACGGCGCGCCTTGATCCCCTCACTCCTGTGCTCGTCACAGGAATCCAGCCAGACCAAGTCCTTGGGCTGAAAGAACGCTTCCCGCGCCGCAGACGCGGCGCTGCTCTCATCCCTGTGACGAGCACAGGGGATGAGGGGAGGAGAGATGCAGTCCTCCGATAAGTTCCTACAGCGCCGCGCGTCTTGTGAGGCGCGCCAAGGTCGCTGTAACCCTTTGAGCTGCTGGATGTTTTTGTCCATTGATCGGCCACGATCAAAGGAAACATGCAGTGGCGCACGGTCGATACGCGAGGAATTCACGCCCATCACCGTGCGTGCCGACAAATCCGTGCGTGCCGACAAATCCGACCAGAGCTTCGACGCCATTAAAATCGCAACGGGCCTCAGGCCCGCTGCTTCGCCTTCAGCTCCAGCCGGCGGCGATGCAGGACCGGCTCGGTATAGCCGTTCGGCTGCTCGCGGCCCTTGAGCACGAGATCGAGCGCCGCCTGAAAGGCGATCGATTCGTCGAAGCGCCCGGCCATGGGCTGGTAATTCGGATCGCCGGCGTTCTGCCCGTCGACGATCGCCGCCATGCGCTTCATGGTCTCCACGATCTGCGCTTCGCTGACGATGCCGTGATGCAGCCAGTTCGCCATATGCTGCGCCGAGATGCGCAGTGTCGCGCGGTCCTCCATCAGGCCGACATTGTTGATGTCGGGCACCTTGGAGCAGCCGACGCCCTGGTCGACCCAGCGCACGACATAGCCAAGAATGCCCTGCGCATTGTTGTCGAGTTCGCGCTGGATTTCTTCCTCGGTCCAGTTCGGCCGTGGGGCGACCGGCACGGAGAGGATATCGGCGAGCTTCGCGCGGGCGCGGCTCTTCAGGCCCGCCTGGACTTCGGCGACGTTGACGCGGTGATAGTGGGTGGCGTGCAGAGTCGCGGCCGTCGGCGACGGTACCCAGGCCGTGTTCGCGCCCGCCTTCGGATGAGCGATCTTCTGCTCCAGCATCGCCGCCATCAGGTCCGGCATCGCCCACATGCCCTTGCCGATCTGGGCGTGGCCGGAAAGCCCGCACGCTAGACCGACATCGACGTTCCAGTTCTCATAGGCCGATATCCATGGCGCCTGCTTCATGTCGCCCTTGCGGATCATCGGGCCGGCTTCCATCGAGGTGTGGATCTCGTCGCCGGTGCGGTCCAGGAAGCCGGTATTGATGAAGACGACCCGTTCGCGGGCGGCGCGGATGCATTCCTTGAGGTTGACGGTCGTCCGCCGCTCCTCGTCCATGATTCCCATCTTCATCGTGTTGGCCGGAAGCCCGAGCGCCGCCTCTACGCGGGCGAAAATCTCGCAGGCGAAGGCGACTTCCTCCGGCCCGTGCATTTTCGGCTTGACCACATACATGGAGCCGCTGCGGGAATTCGCCCGCCGGCCGTTCCGGCCGATGTCGTGGAGTGCGATCAGCGCCGTCACCATGGCATCCATCAGGCCTTCCGGCACCTCTTCGCCGTCCCGGTCGAGGATCGCGGGGTTGGTCATCAGGTGCCCGACATTGCGCACCAGCATCAGCGACCGGCCCGGCAGTGTCAGAGTCGCGCCGTCCGCAGCCGTATAGGCCCTGTCGGGGTTGAGCCTCCGGGTGAACGCCCTGCCGCCCTTGGTCACCTCCTCCTCGAGATTGCCTTTCATCAGCCCGAGCCAGTTGCAGTAGACGAGCACCTTGTCCTCGGCGTCGACGGCCGCAACCGAATCCTCGCAATCCATGATCGTGGTGATCGCCGATTCCAAGACGACGTCGGATATGCCGGCTGCATCGGCCTTGCCGATGGGTGTCGTTGCGTCGAGGACGATGACGACGTGAAGGCCGTTCCGACGCAGAACGATCTCGGACGGCGCCGCGGGGTCACCAGCATAGCCGGCGAACTGAACGGAATTGCGCGGAGCGCTCTTCGTGCCGTCGGCAAGCGTTACGGTCAGCGTCGCTCCCTCGATCGAGAACGATTCGGCATCGCTCCAGCGGCCGGCCGCCAGCGGAGCGCTCGCGTCGAGAAATTCTCGCGCCCAGGCGATGACCTCGGCACCGCGCTTCGGATTGTATCCCTTGCCGCGCTCGGCCCCGTCGGTCTCCGCTATCGCATCGGTGCCGTAAAGGGCGTCGTAGAGCGATCCCCAGCGGGCATTGGCGGCATTGAGCGCATAGCGCGCGTTCATCACCGGCACGACAAGCTGCGGCCCGGCGATCGTCGCGATTTCGGAATCGACATTTGCGGTCGAGACGTAAAAATCGGGCCCTTCCGGCAGGAGGTAGCCGATTTCCCGCAGGAAGGCTTCATAGGCTTCCATGTCGACCGGGGCACCATGCTCGCGATACCAGCCGTCGAGCCTGGCCTGCAGCTCGTCGCGCTTGACGAGAAGGGTCCGGTTCTTCGGTCCGAGATCGTGAACGAGATCCGAGAAGGCGGAAAAGAACCGCTCCGCCTCGACCCCGGTGCCCGGCATCGCTTCTTCGACCAGAAAGCGGTGGAGCCCCGCATCGATCTGCAATCCATATTTCTCAACGCGGTCCATGCCACAGCTCCTGATTCAGTATTCCTATTGCCATAGATAGAAGCGGCGCCCGGAAGGAAAAGCGCTTTAGGCCCGCTCACATGCGCGGACACTCTCTCATCAAAGCATTCCCTGTCAATTCCGCAAGGATGCGAAGAATTGTTTCCGGAATGGAAAAGGTCAAGACGCGTGATGCGCGATACGGGGCCGGCCGCTTGCCGAGGCGATGAAGCGTGCCTCGATCAGCTTGCGGCTGCCTTCGACCTCGGGCGCGTCGATCTCTTCCCGAAGCACCGCGGCGGGTTCTTCTGCACCGTTGGCGCGGGCGCTCTCCAGGGCCATCATTTCGGCGCGCCGGCGGGCGACGCCGAAAGCCTCCTGCTGATCGACGAAGCGTTCGCTCGCGCCCGCACCGTTGACGATGAAAATGCCTTCTTCCGGCGTCGTCACGAAGACGGTGATCGTTGCCCGCACCTGGCCGACAACCGCGCCGACGGCGTTTGCCACATCTGCCTCCGCCGGGATCGCGGCGTCGGTGGAAAGCATTTCGGCGATGGCGGGGTAATAGACCGGCGCCGAGGCGCCGAGACCGACAAGCGGCCGGTCGAGGCTGATCAAAAAGCGCACGATGCCCGGTTCCCGTTTCAGCGCCCGGTCGACGGCAAGTGAGGCGGCGGGGTCGATGGCGGCGCCGTCCTCGCTGAGACAGGCTTGCAGGATGGCTTCAGAGGATTGTCGCGTCAGCCGGTCGACGATCAACTGCGCGAGAGCTTCGACGGAGGCGGCGATAGGCTGTCCCGATCCGTCCTTGGTGCGGGCGGCGATCTCGAGGCCCAGGCGTGCGGCCTCGCCGTTCCACTGCGCCTGCCGTCCGAGAACATGCATCGCGTCCGAGGGGGTGAGCCCGCAGATATGCACCAGCCCGCGCGCCACGAGCCGGTCGAGCGTTGCCTTCTGCGGCGTGCTGACGAGCAGGTCCGCAAGCGCCACCGGCACCATGCCGATGCGGCCGTAGAGTGCCTGCTCCTGCGGCTGAAGCCCGCTCGCCAGGTGGTCGGGCAAGCCGGTGCGGACCGCCAGGCGTCCATCATGCCGGCCGGCATGAGGCGCCCGCAACTGCCTTTCGAGCACCGACAGGACGGCGTCGCCGTGCAGGGCCGCGGCCAGGCTCAAGGGCAGGAACCGGCGGGGCCCGAGATCGAGCTTGGCCTTGAGGCCGCGGTCGTTGATCTTCACCTCGGAGTCGCCGCCGAGGCCGTAGGTACGCATGGCGACCGCCTCGACCATGGTGCGAAAGCCTCCGACGACCGCGCCCTCCGCATCGAGTCGCGGGCGGCCCTTTTCGAGTACGGCTACGTCTGTCGTCGTGCCGCCGATATCGGAGACGACGGCGTTGTCCAGGCCGGTCAGATAGCGAGCACCGACGAGGCTCGCGGCCGGCCCGGAAAGGATCGTCTCGATCGGGCGCAGCCGCGCTTCGGCGGCCGAGATCAGCGCACCGTCGCCGCGCACCACCATCATCGGCACGTCGATGCCGCGGGCCTTGAGGAAGTCTTCGCACGAACCGATCAGCCGGTCGATCATCGAGACGAGGCGCGCATTCAGAAGCGTCGTCAGCGCCCGGCGCGGGCCGCCGAGCTTGGAGGAAAGCTCATGGCTGCAGGTGACCGGCAGGTGCGAGACCTCGCGGATGCGATCGCGCACGCGCTTCTCGTGGTCCGGGTTGCGCACGGCGAAATAACCGGCGATGGCGAAGGACGACACCTGAGAGCCGAGTGCCGGCAGCGCCGCGTCGAGCGCACTCATGTCGAGCGGCGTCTCGCCTCCATGGACGTTGTGGCCGCCGGGAAGGAACAGAACGGGATCGGATCCGAGCGCTTCCTGAAGGCCGTCGCGCTTCAGGTCTTCGGGAGCAAAACCGATCATGATCAGACCGGCACGGCCGCCCTGGCCTTCGACCAGCGCATTGGTGGCAAGCGTCGTCGAGAGCGACACGAGGCTGATCGCCGAAACCGGGACTCTCGCCTTCGCGAGCACCGCCTCCACCGCGCCGGAAACGCCCTCGGCCAGGTCGTGGCGGGTCGTCAGCGCCTTGGCCTTGGCGACGACGCCGGTAGCTTCGCTGAAAAGGACGGCGTCGGTGTAGGTGCCGCCGGTGTCGATGCCGAGGAGAAGATGCGGGGTCAATTTCTGCTCAGTCCAATGATGAGGGTCCGGAAGGGTCTGTCCGGTGATAGGACATATTCTTGGAAAAAACCATCGCGCGACAACGACGTTTCCGTGTCTGACGGCGGGCGTATCCCACCAACCTGGGCCCTACTTCACCCGGGCAGACACCTTCATCGGCAAGCCGCCCCTCGGCTGCGTCGTCAGCCTTTGCACAGGCCAGGGATGCGTCTCGTCCGTCAGGTCGAAGCGGAAGCGGTGCATGAGCACGGCGAGCGCGATAACCGCCTCCTGCAGCGCGAAGGTCGCGCCGATGCAGATGCGCGGGCCAGCGCCGAAGGGCAGGTACTGGAACCGGTTGATCTTGTCCCGGTTTTCCGGAAGGAAGCGCTCCGGCATGAAGGCGCGGGGTTTCTGCCAGTAGAGCGCGTGCCGGTGGAGCGTCCAGGGCATGACCAGCACCGATATTCCCCTGCGGATCGGCACGCGCTCACCTTCCGGGGAAGTCCACGCATCCTCCTCGATCGCGGCGCGGTTGATGGATGGCGCCGGCGGATAAAGCCTCAACGCCTCCTCGAAGGCGGCAAGCACATGCGGCATGCGCCCGAGCCAGTCGACCGGATCGGCGCCGCTTGCAAGAACCGAATCGATCTCCTGTTCCATCGTCTCGCGATAGGCGGGCGTATTGGCGACGCAATAGAAACACCAGGCGAGCGCCCGTGCCGTGGTCTCGTGGCCGGCACCTATGAAGGTGAGAATATTGTCCTCGATCTCGGAGGTCGTAAGCCCATCCGGACCTTCCAACTGCAGAAGCAGGGTCAGAAAGTCGTTCGGGACCTCGCCGGGCGCTTCCGCCATCCGTCGCCGGCGCAGAGACATCGTCTCGGAAACGACGCCGCGGAAACGGTCGAGCACTTTCCGGCCGCCGATACGGGTCAGTCGCGGAACCCAGCTCGGCGCAACCAGGAGGTCCATCGGATCGACGCGCCCCATTCGATGCAGCAATTCCTCGACATTGGCGGCGAAGCCCTGCTTTTCGACGGCGATCTCGCCGGAAAAGAGGGTCTCGGCCAGGATCTCGAAGGTGAGTTCCGTCATGTCCACGGCGACATTGGTGACGAAGGGTTCCGATGAAGCACCCGCGTAGCGGCCGACGAAGGCCTCGCAAACGCGAAGCATCTGGCCGGCAAAGCCTTTTGCGTGCCTTGGCGTGAAAACCGGCGCCATCGCCTTGCGCGACCGTTTCCAGACCTCGCCTTCCGCCGTCAGGAGGCCGTCGCGCAGGATCGGGCGCAGGATCAGCCGCCGGACATTCGACATTTCGTAGTTGGCGGCGTTCTCGACGAGGATATAGCGGATGAGGCCCGGATCGTTGACGATAAGCGTCCGCTGATTGATGAACTTCGTCTCGATCCAGGGAAGCGTGTAGGAAGGCTCGCCCCAGAGCTCGAGCGGGTTTCGCAGAACCGTGCGGATGATCTCGAGCCGCGAGGGGATGCCGGTGCGCGGGACGGGCGCGGGCGGCTCGAATGGCTCCGGTCGCGTATCCATGTGTATGCCTTTCCCAGAGCAATTCCAGGACAAGTGCGCAGCGGTTCTCAGTCCGGAATCGCGGAATGCTCTGGTCGCGTACCGTTCCAGTTTTTTACGGCGCAATCAAGAAAATGCTTCACGTGAATCGCGATGAATCCGCTGCCCGGCGATAAAGGATCACAAAAGGCTTTCGAGCTCTGCCAGTTTGTCGTTGACGAGCCAGCCGTAATAGTTCTCCTCCGGCCAGCGGACCTCGCCCCCCTGGTTCTTTGCGGCGAGCGCGGCCGCACGCGCATCCGGATTGCCGACATTGTAGAGCGTTGCCGTCAGGCCCGGATTCCCGGAGATATCCATGCCCGCAATCGTGCGATAGGCATCGATCGAATGCCGGATGGAGGCGGCCATATAGGCAAGCGACACGTCCGGGTCCATGATCGCCTCATAGACGCCCGCGGCATTGTTTTCGTCGAGGCGCTCATAACCGGAAACGCGCGACACCATATCCGTCAGCATCAATGCGGTCAGCGGATTGATCTGGCCGAGACCGAAGGTCTGCCCGGCGAAGAACGGCTGGAAGAAGACGGCGCTGAAGCGGTTGTTCGGGAAGGATTTGCCGGCCACGGTATGCCCGCGGAACTGGCTGTCCCAGACCCGCTCGCGGCAGGTCCAGAGCGCGTAGGAGCCTTTCTTGCCGGCGCATTCGGCAAATTGGGGCCGCTCGACGAATTCGGCGATGGACTCGCCCTGATAGCCGAACTGGAAGCTGTCGCCCGCATAGGCGGCCGCCTTGACGTAATAGGATTGCAGCCGGTCATAGGCGTCGACATTGTAGGTGTGTTCGCCGACGATCGCCCCGACCATGTGAATGGGCGCGATGCCGTAGGCGCCGGCGACCGACTTGATCTTGCCGACGAGCTTGCGGTCGGTGGCAAGAAGCTCGCGCACCTTCTCGTATTTCGCGTCGAAGGATGTGCGGCCGGCTTTGGTGCGGCGTACCGAGGCGCCCGGAACGCCCGGCTGCTCGACGTGGCGATTGCCCTGCGGAACGATGAGTATCCCGCTCGCAGCCGAAGGACCGGCGGCGAGGCAAAATATGAAGATCACGAGCATGCAGGCGGTGAGGCGCACTATCAGTTTTCCTGTAGACTCTTCCAAGAAGCCGGCGGACCCCGCCGGTTTCGGCGCGCCCCTAAGGCAGAATCATGTCGGAATGATGCCTTAATTCTTAACGGCTGCTGATCGATCTAGAGAAAACGAAGGCGCCTGTCGAGTGACAGGCGCCCCACAATTCGGTGATCGGCTGGCCTCGACGGAGGCCGGGCGTCAGAGGATGTAGCGCGACAGGTCGGTATTGGCCGCCAGATCCCCGACATGCCGGCGAACGTAATCGGCATCGATCGTCACGCCCTGGCCCCCCCGATCAGGCGCGTTGAAGGAGACATCGTCGAGCACACGCTCCATCACGGTTTGCAGGCGGCGCGCGCCGATGTTCTCGACATTGGCGTTGAGCTGGACCGCGACCTCCGCCAGCGCGTCGATCGCGTCCTCGGTGAAGTCGAGGGCAACGCCCTCGGTCTCGAGCAGCGCCTTGTACTGGCGGATGAGGCTCGCCTCCGTCTCGGTCAGAATGCGGCGGAAATCCTCCTTGGTGAGGGCCCTAAGCTCGACGCGGATCGGCAGGCGCCCCTGCAGCTCCGGCAACAGATCCGACGGTTTTGCGACGTGGAACGCGCCGGAGGCTATGAAGAGGATGTGATCGGTCTTCACCGGCCCGTATTTCGTCGCCACCGTCGTGCCTTCGACCAGCGGCAGCAGGTCGCGCTGAACGCCTTCGCGCGACACGCCGGCACCGATGCCGCCCTCGCGGGTGGCGATCTTGTCGATCTCGTCGAGGAAGACGATGCCGTCATTTTCCGCCGCCGCCACCGCCTCACGCTGGATCTGCTCGTTGTCGAGCAGCTTGTCGGACTCGTCGTTTACCAGGAGCGCATAGGAGTCCTTGACTGTCGTCTTGATCTTCTTGGTCCGGCCGCCGAGTGCCTTGCCGAACATTTCCGAAAGGTTGAGGACGCCGATATTGGCGCCCGGCATTCCCGGGATCTCGAAGGCGCCGCCGGGCGAGCCGGTTTCGGCGACATCGACCTCGATCTCCTTGTCGTCGAGCTCGTTGGCGCGCAGCTTCTTGCGGAAGGAATCGCGGGTTGCCGGCGAGGCGGTGGTGCCGACCAGCGCGTCGAGAACGCGCTCCTCGGCGTTCTGATGAGCCTTCGCCTTCACTTCGGCGCGCCTTTTCTCCCGCACGAGGCTGATGCCGACCTCGACGAGATCGCGAACGATCTGCTCCACGTCGCGGCCGACATAGCCGACTTCCGTGAACTTCGTTGCCTCCACCTTGACGAAGGGCGCGCCGGCGAGCTTGGCGAGGCGACGGGAAATCTCCGTCTTGCCGACGCCGGTCGGACCGATCATCAGGATATTCTTGGGCATGACCTCGTCGCGCAGCTCGTCGTCGAGCTGCTGGCGGCGCCAGCGGTTGCGCAGCGCAATGGCAACCGCGCGCTTCGCGTCCTTCTGGCCGATGATGTAGCGGTCGAGCTCCGACACGATTTCCCTGGGTGAAAAGTTGCTCATCGATTCCTCTCAAATTCCGTCCGCTCGAGCTCCATCAGGAGGGTTCGACCGGACTCGTCTATCCATTCGCCAAAAGGTACGAAACCGGCCTTCGCATAGGCTCGGACGGCGCGGCGGTTGCCGGCGTCGGGGTCGATGACGATGCGCGCGGCGCCGCTTTCGAACAGTCTTGCGGCAAAGGCTCTGAGCGCCATGGCGGCGACGCCTTTGCCTGTCATTTCGGGCGGGCCGATGAAGATGTCGACGCCGGGCGTGTCGCCCGACAGGTCCTTGGCCCAGGGCTCCTCGTCATATTCCGACGGGATCCAGGACTGGATATAGCCGGCCGGCTCCCCCTTCACACGAAAGACGAAACCGTCGACCTCACCCTTCGCGCAACCGTCCCGTATCAGCCCGAGTTCCACATCGGGATCGCCCCACCACTGCCGGACATGCGGCTCGGAAAGCCAGGCGAGGAGCATCGGCAGGTGGCCCTCGGCGACCGGCTCGAAGCTGACCTCTGCCGGCTCATTCGGCATCCAGCGTCTCCACGACGACGTTGTGGTTGGTGTAGACGCAGATGTCGCCGGCGATCTCCAGCGCGCGGCGGGCGATCTCCTCGGCCGACTTGTCGCTGTCCATGAGCGCCCGCGCCGCGGCAAAGGCATAGTTGCCGCCCGAACCGATGGCGATCGTCCCGTGCTCGGGCTCGAGAACGTCGCCGTTGCCGGTGATCGCCAGCGTCACCGTCCGGTCGGCAACCAGCATCATCGCCTCGAGATTGCGCAGGTACTTGTTGGTACGCCAGTCCTTGGCGAGCTCTACGGCCGCGCGCATCAGCTGGTCGGGATATTGCTCGAGCTTCGCCTCCAGCCGTTCCAGAAGCGTGAAGGCGTCCGCCGTCGCGCCGGCGAAGCCTGCAATCACGTCGCCCTTCGACAGGCGGCGGACCTTGCGGGCATTGCCCTTCATAACCGTCTGGCCGAGGCTCACCTGGCCATCGCCCGCCATTACCACCTTGCCGCCCTTGCGCACCGTGATGATGGTGGTCGCATGCATCGTTCCGTAAGGATTGTGTTCGCTCATGAAAGTACCTTTGGGCCCGGCGAGCCGGGGGGATGCGGCTCGCGATGAGCCTGGTTGCCTGAGGCCTATGTAAGTCGCAGCCGCGCGATTGCAAATGCGCGAACGCGCGCCCAGGCGGCTTTCGTTTTCACGTCGCCGCGGCGCACCGAATCTCCGTCGCAGTTCTGGATATTTCATGCCTCCCCTGATAAGGAGCGGCTCTGTGACGGAATGCGAAGATCGAAGGTGGGCTTTGTCGCCCCTCTCCGCGACGCCCGAAAACGATGTTGCTCCGATAGGCCGCTGGCCCAAAGTCATCGGAGAGTGCAGACAGGAGAGCCTGATGGCAGACGTGACGCCGAGCCGCACCGGCCAAGTTTCGCGAAAGACGAATGAAACCGCCATATCCGTCTCGGTCAATGTCGACGGAACGGGCGTATCGAAGATCGCGACCGGCGTCGGTTTCTTCGACCATATGCTGGACCAGCTCTCGCGCCATTCGCTGATCGACATGGAGATCAAGGCGGAGGGCGACCTCCATGTCGATGATCACCACACCGTCGAGGACACCGGCATCGCCATCGGACAGGCGCTGGCCAAGGCGCTCGGCGATCGCCGCGGCATCACCCGCTATGCCTCCATAGACCTCGCCATGGACGAGACGATGACGCGCGCCGCCGTCGACGTCTCCGGCCGGCCCTTCCTCGTCTGGAACGTGACCTTCACGTCGCCGAAGATCGGCAGCTTCGACACCGAACTCGTGCGCGAATTCTTCCAGGCGCTCGCCCAGCATGCCGGGATCACGCTGCATGTGCAGAACATCTACGGCGCCAACAACCATCATGTCGCCGAGACCTGCTTCAAGTCCGTCGCCCGCGTGCTCCGCACGGCAACCGAAATCGATCCGCGCCAGGCGGGACGCGTCCCCTCGACCAAGGGGACGCTCGCCTGAGCCGGCCAATATCTGGTTTAAAGACCATGGCCTCCTACCTGATCATGACCCCGCCCGGCGCACCGGCCGACGACGAAAGGGCGCGGTTCATCGCCGACGGATTTTCCTGGACCGCCTTCTTCTTCCCCGGTCCGTGGCTCATCGTCAAACGCGCGTGGCTCATCGGAATCTTCGTTTCCGTTCTGCAGTTCCTGTTGCTTCTTGCGGCATCGGTGCCCGGCGGCTTCAGCGCAGCGCTGCTCGTCCATCTGGCGCTCGGTCTCATCGTGTCGCTCGAAGGCCCGCTTCTCATCGCCCGCAAGCTCTCGGCACGCGACTGGACGTTTCGTTCGGTCGTTCCGGCACGCGATCTCGAGACGGCCGAAGAAATCTATTATTCGAACGCTGGGCCGTCCGCCCATGCAGGAGATGCAGCTCCCATGCCGTCGACCGACAGGTCCGCTACGGGACGGCCGGGCGCCGCCGCCGGGCTCGGCTTTTTTGAATCCTATGGAGAGCGCTGATGCGGGTCGCCATCATTGACTACGGATCCGGCAACCTGCGCTCGGCCACCAAGGCCTTCGAGCGCGCCGCCCGCGAGGCCGGCATCGCGGCCGAAATCGATCTCACCGACAGGCCGGAACGGGTGGCCACGGCCGATCGGATCGTGCTGCCGGGCGTCGGCGCCTATGCCGACTGCCGCCGCGGCCTCGCCGCCGTGGAGGGCATGGAGGAAGCGCTGACGGAGGCGGTCGAGAAAGCTGGCCGCCCCTTCTTCGGCATCTGCGTCGGCATGCAGCTCATGTCGTCGCGCGGACTCGAAAAGACGGTGACGAAGGGTTTCGGCTGGATCGCCGGCGATGTCGTCGAGATGACGCCCGAGGACCGCTCGCTCAAGATCCCCCAGATCGGCTGGAACACGCTTGATCTCAAGCGCGCGCACGCCCTTTTCGACGGCATTCCGACCGGCGAGAACGGTCTGCACGCCTATTTCGTCCATTCCTACCACCTCGCGGCGGAGCGTGCCGAAGACGTGGTGGCGGAGGCGGACTATGGCGGCCCGGTGACGGCCTTCGTCGCGCGCGACAACAAGGCGGGCTCGCAGTTCCATCCGGAAAAGAGCCAGGCGCTCGGCCTCGCCCTCATCTCGAATTTCCTGCGCTGGAAGCCCTGAGGCTGCCGCGTCATTTCTGATCGGACGAACAAATGATCCTCTTTCCCGCGATCGACCTCAAGGACGGGCAATGCGTGCGCCTGAAGCTCGGCGACATGGAGCAGGCGACAGTCTATAATCCCGACCCGGCCGCCCAGGCGCGCGCCTTCGAGGAGCAGGGTTTCGAATGGCTGCACGTGGTCGACCTGAACGGCGCCTTTGCCGGGGAGACCGTCAACGGTGCGGCGGTCGACGCCATCCTCAGGGCGACGAAGAACCCGGTGCAGCTCGGCGGCGGCATCCGCACGCTGGAGCATATCGAGAACTGGCTTTCGCGCGGGCTGAAGCGCGTCATCCTCGGTACCGTCGCGGTGCGCGATCCCGCCCTGGTGATCGAAGCCTGCAGCAAGTTCCCGGGACGGGTCGCCGTCGGCATCGATGCCAAGGGCGGCAAGGTCGCCGTCGAGGGATGGGCGGAAGCTTCCGAGCTCGGGGTGATCGAACTTGCCAGGAAGTTCGAGGGCGCGGGCGTTGCGGCGATCATCTATACGGACATCGACCGTGACGGCATCCTGACCGGCATCAACTGGGCCTCGACGCTCGAACTCGCGGACGCGGTTTCAATCCCGGTGATCGCCTCGGGCGGCCTCGCCTCGATGGACGACATCCGCCGCATGACCGAACCGGATGCGCAAAAGCTCGAAGGCGCGATCTCCGGTCGGGCGCTTTACGACGGTCGGATCGATCCGAAGGAAGCCCTGGATCTGATCCGCGAAGCAAGAAAGGGGAAGATGCGATGACCCTTAAAGCCCGTGTAATCCCCTGCCTCGACGTGAAGGACGGCCGCGTCGTCAAGGGCGTGAACTTCGTGGATCTGATAGACGCCGGGGACCCGGTGGAGGCGGCACGCGCCTATGACGCGGCCGGGGCCGACGAGCTCTGCTTCCTCGACATCACCGCCTCTTCCGACAATCGCGAAACGATCTTCGACATCGTCGCCCGCACCGCAGAGCAATGCTTCATGCCGCTCACCGTCGGCGGCGGCGTGCGCCAGGTGGCGGACATCCGCAAGCTCCTGCTTGCCGGCGCCGACAAGGTGTCGATCAACACGGCGGCGGTGAAGAATCCGGAATTCGTCGCGGAAGCCGCCGACAAGTTCGGCGACCAGTGCATCGTCGTCGCCATCGACGCCAAGAAAGTCTCGGCGCAAGGCGAGACGGACCGCTGGGAGATCTTTACCCATGGCGGGCGGCAACCGACAGGCATCGACGCGATCGAATTTGCGCGGAAGGTCGTCGATCTCGGGGCCGGCGAAATCCTTCTCACCTCCATGGACCGAGACGGTACGAAGAGCGGCTACGACATCAGCCTGACACGGGCGATCGCCGATGCGGTACGCGCTCCCGTCATCGCCTCCGGCGGCGTGGGCACGCTCGACCACATGGTCGAGGGCATCCGCGACGGCCATGCGACTGCCGTGCTCGCCGCCTCGATTTTCCACTTCGGCACCTACAGCATCGGCGAGGCGAAGCGCCACATGGCCGAGCACGGCATCGCCATGCGGCTTGATTGAGGCGGCGCTGTCAACGAGAAGGGATCCGATAATGACCGACTTCACCCTTTCCGACCTGGAGAAGATCGTGGCGTCCCGCGCTCGGGCGGCGCCGGAGGAGTCCTGGACCGCCAAGCTGGTGGCGGCCGGGCAGACGAAGGCTGCCAAGAAGCTCGGCGAGGAGGCGGTGGAAACGGTCATCGCCGCGATCGGCGAGGACCGGAAGAATCTGGTCGATGAGAGTGCCGATCTCCTCTATCATCTTATGGTCGTATTGAATATCGCCGCCGTCCCGTTGCAGGATGTGATGAGCGAACTGGCCAGGCGGACGAGCCAATCCGGCCTGCAGGAAAAGGCGAACCGGCAGAATCCATGAGCATCGCCGCGGAAGACATCGAACCGGCCGACATTCCGGGCAATCTCCAGGGGGGCGAATATTCGCCCTATCACGTCTTCTCCGCGGAGGAATGGTCGCGCTTTCGCGCCGACACGCCGCTGACGCTGACGGCCGACGAGGTGCAGCGCCTGCGCTCGCTGAACGATCCGGTCGATCTCGACGAGGTGCGACGGATCTATCTCTCGCTCTCACGGCTCCTCTCCGCCCATGTGGAGGCGTCGCAGATCCTCTTCAGGCAGCGCACCCGCTTCCTGAGCATGTCGAACGAGACGAAGACGCCCTTCGTCATCGGGGTCGCCGGCTCGGTCGCCGTCGGAAAGTCGACGACGGCACGCATCCTTGCGGAGCTTCTCGCGCGCTGGCCCTCGAGCCCGAAGGTCGACCTCGTCACCACCGACGGCTTTCTTTATCCGAATGCGGTTCTCCAGCGGGAAAACCTGATGGATCGCAAGGGATTTCCCGAGAGCTACGATATCGGCGCGCTGCTCAGATTCCTCTCGGCGATCAAGGCGGGCCGGCCGAACGTCAAGGCTCCTACCTATTCGCACCTGACCTATGACGTGATCCCCGACCAGTTTCAGGTGATCGACCGGCCGGACATCCTCATTTTCGAGGGGATAAACGTGCTGCAGTCGCGCGATCTGCCGGCCGACGGCAAGATCGTGCCGATGGTCTCGGATTTCTTCGACTTTTCGATCTATATCGATGCCGAGGAGAGCCTGATCCACAGCTGGTACGTGAACCGCTTCATGCGACTGCGCGAAACCGCGTTCCAGAACCCGCAATCCTTCTTCCATCGCTATGCGACGATCAGCGAGGATGCGGCGCGCGCGATCGCCGAGGGCCTCTGGCACAATATCAATCTGAAGAACCTGCATCAGAACATTCTGCCGACGCGGCCGCGCGCCGATCTCATCCTGCAGAAGGGTCCCAACCACCTGACGCAGACGGTGGCGCTCAGGAAGCTTTGAGGGGAATCGCGCCGCCTGCGGGAAAGGAACCGATTCGGGCGGGGCGAAGATTCAAGGGTTGACCCGTCGCAGCGTCAGATTGAGCCGGCCGCCGCTCCTCAGGAGCGTCGACGTGTTCGGATAGATGCGGTCGACGCCGTGGAAGGCGAGCCGTCCTTCGCCGCCGAGCACGACGACGTCGCCGCTTTCGAGCCTGAACGACACGGTCTGTCCGCCGCGTGTGCGGCCGCCGACGCGGAAAAGGCAGTCGTCGCCGAGCGAGATCGAAACGACGGCGGTCTCGAGATCGCGCTCGTCCCGGTCCTGGTGGAGCCCCATGCGCGCCTCTGCCGAGTAGAAATTCACCAGGCATGCCTCGGGGGACTTGTCGCTTCCGGCCACGGCATTCCAGATGTCGTGCAGCATGCGTGGAATCGGCGGCCATGGCGTGCCGGTGACCGGATGCGTCGCCTGGTAGCGGTAGCCGCGCTCGCGGTCGGTGACCCAGCCGAGCGCGCCGCAATTGGTCATGCGCACGGACATGGGTTTGCCGGTCTTCGGCATCGCGGGCGCGAAGAGCGGAGCCTCCGCGACGACGGCGCGGACGGCCTCGACCAGTTCCTGCTGGCGCGAACGGTCGAGGAAACCGGGAATGTGTCTCACCCCTTTCGGCAGCACAAGCATTGGCGGCATCCTGTCATACGGCATCGATCGAAACCTCCCGTCAGCAGATCCGGCGGGAGATGACAGGTAGATAGCGCTCACCGGGGTCGGGATCGACCCGAAACAGCCTTCGTTCAGCCGGCATCCAGATCCGGGATGCGCAGCACCTGCCCCGGATAGATCTTGTCGGGATGGGTGAGCATGGGCTTGTTCGCTTCGAAGATCGCCGTGTGCTTGGCGCCCTTGCCCTTGCCGTAATGGGCCTCGGCGATCTTCCAGAGATTGTCGCCCTTCTTCACGGTGTAGAAGACCGGAGCCTTCGCCTCGGCCGGCGCGGCGGCGCCGTCGGCGACCTTGAGCTCGGATGCCTCGACCTTGGATATGCCGAGCGTATTGCCGACGGCCACGACCGCCTTCTCGAAGGTGGACTGGTCCTTGACGACACCCTTCAGCACGACCTTGTCGTCCACGACGTCGACCTTGACGTCCTTGGTGCCGAGGTCATGGGATGCGAGCTCCTTTTCGACGCTTGCCGCATCCGGCGGCGTGTCGTCGCCGCCGATTCCGAGCTTCTTTCCCGCATTCTTGATAAAATCGAACAAACCCATGCTTGTCTCCTCTCTCGCGCGGCTGGAGCCTGCACATGTCGTCTTCCCCACGACCGCCGTACGGCTTGGCGACATGCGTCAGCGGATAAGAGAGTGCGATTGCGCGCAAAAGACAAGGGCGCGGGCGCAACTTTCGGGCGCGGTCAGTCGCCGCCGGGGCGGCCGCGCAGCTTCTTGATTTCGGAACGGCCGGATTTCTCCTTCAGCCGGCGTTCGATCGATCCGCGCGTCGGCTTCGTCTTCCTGCGCGGCGGGGGCGGCGGTTCCGCCGCCTTCAGGATCAGCTCCTTCAGCCGCTCGCGGGCGTCCTCGCGGTTGCGTTCCTGACTGCGGAAGCGATTGGCTTCGATCATCAGGACGCCCTCCTTCGAGGCGCGCCGTCCGGCGAGCTTCAAGGCGTTGGTCTTGACGCGCTCCGGCAGGGACGGCGAAGCCTGCACGTCGAAGAAGAGCTGGACGGCCGTCGAGACCTTGTTGACGTTCTGTCCGCCCGGTCCGCCGGCCAGCACGAATTGCTCCGTGAGCTCCCATCCGGCGATCACGATGTTTTCGTTGATGTAAAGCGGTTCGCTTGCCATGGATCTTCCTCGGCCGTTTCTATCGCATGCTTGAAAACCGGCCGCAAATGCAAAACCCGGCCGCAGGCAGCCGGGTTTCACGTGAATCATGGCAAAAGACCGGATTATTCGGCGGCCACCCTCGCGCCCGGGGCTGCGTCGCGCACGCTGCCGTCGACGTGGCGCTCGAACTTGGCGAAGTTGGCGATGAACATGTCGACGAGTCGCCGTGCCTGGGCGTCATAAGCCACACCATCCGCCCAGGTCGAGCGCGGGTCGAGAATGCCGGCCTCGACCCCCGGTACCGACACCGGCACCGCGAACCCGAAATTCGCATCCGTCCGGAACGAGGCGCTGTTCAGCGAGCCGTCGAGAGCCGCCGAAAGAAGCGCGCGCGTCACCTTGATCGGCATGCGGCTTCCCGTGCCGAAGGCGCCGCCGGTCCAGCCGGT
Source organism: Sinorhizobium sp. P24N7 (assembly GCF_042436655.1). NCBI lineage: Bacteria > Pseudomonadati > Pseudomonadota > Alphaproteobacteria > Hyphomicrobiales > Rhizobiaceae > Sinorhizobium > Sinorhizobium sp. P24N7. The sequence goes on from NZ_JBHMIW010000006.1 coordinate 27,499, forward strand.
GTTGACGAGCCAGCAGGTGACGCCGTTCCTGGCGATGAGGTCCTTGAGAAGATTGCCGTATTCGGACGGATGGCGCGGCATGAACGGAGCGCCGAAGCAGGTCGAGAAAGTCGCCTCCGGCTCCGTCACGCCCTTTTCGGTACCGGCGACCTTGGCGGTGTAGCCGGAGAGGAAGTGATACATGGCCTGTTCCGGCGTCAGCTTGGCGATCGGCGGCAAAACCCCGAAGGCGTCCGCCGTCAGCATGATGATCGTGCGCGGCTGCGGCGCCGTGCCGGTCTTGCTGGCGTTCGGAATGAAGTGCAGCGGATAGGCGCAGCGGGTGTTCTCCGTCAGCGAACCGTCGTCGAAGTCAGGAAGGCGCCGCTCGTCGAGGACGACGTTCTCCATCACCGTACCGAAGCGGCGCGTCGTCGCAAAGATCTCGGGCTCTGCCGCTTCCGACAGGCGGATCGCCTTGGCATAGCAGCCGCCCTCGAAATTGAAGACGCCCTTTTCGCTCCAGCCGTGCTCGTCGTCACCGATCAGAGTGCGGTTCGGATCGGCGGAGAGCGTCGTCTTGCCGGTGCCCGAGAGGCCGAAGAAGATCGCCGTGTCACCGGCGGGCCCGACATTGGCCGAGCAGTGCATCGGCATCACCGACTTCTTGGGCAGCAGGTAATTGAGGACGGTGAAAACCGACTTCTTCATCTCGCCCGCATAGGACGTGCCGCCGATCAGCACCAGGCCGGCGGTCAGGTCGCAGGCGATGACCGTCTCGCTGCGGCAGCCGTGGCGTGCGGGATCGGCCTTGAAGCTCGGCAGGTCGATGATCGTCAGCTTCGGCTGAAAAGACGGAAGCGCCTCGCGCTCCGGGCGGATCAGCAGATTGCGGATGAACAGCGAGTGCCAGGCGAACTCGGTGACGACGCGCGTCGGCAGCGCGTTCTCCGGGTCGGCACCGCCGACGAGGTCCTGGACGTAGAGCGACATGCCTTTGGCATGGGCGAGCATGTCCTGACGAAGAAGCTCGAAATGCTCCGGCGAAATCGCGCTGTTGTTGTCCCACCAGATCTGGTCGGCGGTGTTGGCGTCGCGCACGACATACTTGTCCTTGGGCGAGCGGCCCGTGTGTTGGCCGGTGCGGGCGCAAAGGGCTCCATGGACCGTCAGTTCGGCTTCACCGCGGGCCAGGGCTTCTTCGTAGAGCTGCGGCGCCTCGAAGTTGTAGCGGACGACCGAGAGGTCGGAAAATCCGATCGATTCCAGTCCGATAGAGGGATTGCGGCTCCCGAGCTCATCCATGGTCAAGCTTCCTTCGTGGTTGGCCATTGGCGTTGAATTTCGTCGGAACATACCGGCAAGGCCGATCCAAGACAAGATAGTCAATTCTAAAACAATAATGAATTCAGTATATTAATCGATTTAAAGAAAAATATGCATTTTTTAATCGGTTGAATCGCACCTTCCGGAAACCGACCGGCGGGGCCGGCTGCAGGGGAACCGGATCAGGTGCTTTTGCACTTCGCCACAATTTGTTCCACCTTTATACTCAATTAACGCGGCCGTGACTCGCGGTTGCCGCGATTCTTGCAACGCATCTCGAAGCGTCTCGGCAACCGGGCCTCGAAACGGAGTAGAATAAGATGCAGACCATCGCGCTTGTCGATGACGACCGCAACATCCTGACGTCCGTGTCCATCGCGCTGGAAGCCGAGGGCTACAAGGTCGAAACCTATACGGACGGCGCATCGGCGCTGGAGGGTCTGCTGGCGCGTCCGCCGCAGCTCGCTATCTTCGACATCAAGATGCCCCGCATGGACGGCATGGAGCTGTTGCGGCGGCTGAGACAGAAGTCCGACCTGCCCGTCATCTTCCTCACATCGAAGGACGAGGAGATCGACGAGCTCTTCGGTCTGAAGATGGGCGCCGACGACTTCATCACCAAGCCCTTCTCACAGCGCCTCCTGGTGGAGCGCGTCAAGGCGATCCTGCGTCGCGCGGCCAACCGGGAGGCTGCGGCCGGAGGCGCCGGACCGGTGAAGAATGCCGACACGCCTTCCCGTTCGCTCGAACGGGGCCAGCTCGTCATGGACCAGGAGCGGCATACCTGCACCTGGAAGAACGAATCCGTCACGCTGACCGTAACGGAGTTCCTCATCCTGCACGCACTGGCGCAGCGACCCGGCGTGGTGAAGAGCCGCGACGCGCTGATGGATGCCGCCTATGACGAACAGGTCTATGTCGACGACCGCACGATCGACAGCCACATCAAGCGGCTTCGCAAGAAGTTCAAGATGGTCGACAACGACTTCGACATGATCGAGACGCTCTACGGCGTCGGCTATCGTTTCCGCGAAACGGCCTGAGGGAGCGAGCCGGCGGATTGCGGATCACTCGTGGCCGGAGCGCTGCCGCCCGTACCTCCCTTGCTAGCGCTTGCGCAGCAGCGCCGGCTGGCGTAGGGCATCGCGGGAACGGGCGAATGCGACAGGCGACGCGGGCAGAAGCGAAGGTCGCGTCGCGGGAGCGGGAGACTTGGTAGAAGTCTTGCAGGGCGATATCGAAGAAGCGGAAGGACGGGCATCGACGCTGCGCGGGCAGCGGCGATGGGCGCATCCCTTTACGCTGATCCGGCGCCTGTTCGGCAATGCGGTCTTCTCGAGCCTCACGCGGCGCATCGTCTTCTTCAACCTGGTGGCGCTCGTGGTCCTCGTCGGCGGGATCATGTATCTCAACCAGTTCCGGGAAGGTCTGATCGACGCCCGGGTGGAGAGCCTTCTGACGCAGGGCGAGATCATCGCCGGCGCCATCTCGGCCTCCGCCTCGGTGGACACCAATTCGATCACCATCGATCCGGAAAAGCTGCTCGAATTGCAGGCCGGCGAAAGCATCACGCCGCTGCCGAGCGACGAAGACCTCGAATTCCCGATCATTCAGGAACGCGTGGCGCCGGTCTTGAGAAGACTGATCTCGCCGACGCGCACGCGCGCTCGCCTCTTCGATGCCGATGCCGACCTGCTGCTCGATTCGCGCCACCTCTATAGCGGCGGACAGGTGCTTCGTTTCGACCTGCCGCCGGTCGATCCGGAAAGTCCGAGCCTCGCCGACGAGTTCGGCACCTGGTTCAACCGGCTGCTGCAGCCGGGCGACCTGCCGCTCTACAAGGAGCCGCCCGGCGGCAACGGCTCGATCTATCCGGAGGTGATGAACGCCCTGACCGGCGTGCGCGGCGCCGTGGTGCGCGTGACCGAGAAGGGCGAGCTGATCGTTTCGGTTGCCGTTCCGGTACAGCGCTTCCGCGCGGTCCTCGGTGTGCTCCTCCTCTCCACCCAGGCCGGCGACATCGACAAGATCGTCCATGCAGAACGGCTGGCGATCATCCGCGTTTTCGGCGTGGCGGCGCTGGTCAACGTCATACTCTCGCTGCTTCTCTCGTCGACGATCGCCAACCCGCTGCGGCGGCTTTCGGCCGCGGCCATCCGCGTGCGCCGCGGCGGCGCCAAGGAACGGGAGGAGATCCCGGACTTCTCATCCCGCCAGGACGAGATCGGCAATCTTTCCGTGGCGCTCCGGGAAATGACGACCGCGCTCTACGACCGCATCGCGGCGATCGAGAACTTCGCCGCCGATGTGAGCCACGAACTCAAGAATCCGCTGACGTCGCTGCGCAGCGCGGTCGAAACCTTGCCGCTCGCGCGCAACGAGGAATCGAAGAAGCGGCTGATGGACGTCATCCAGCACGACGTGCGACGGCTCGACCGGCTGATCAGCGATATCTCCGACGCCTCGCGTCTGGATGCGGAGCTTGCACGCGCCGACGCGAAGAAGGTCGACCTCGAAAAGCTGCTCGGCGACCTCGTCGAAATTTCACGCCAGATCCGGGGCAGCAAGAAACCGGTGCTGCTCGACTTCGTCGTCGACCGTAAGGACAACCCGCGCGCAAGCTTCATCGTCAGCGGCTACGAACTGCGCATCGGTCAGATCATCACGAACCTGATCGAAAACGCCCGCTCCTTCGTCTCCGAGCAGAACGGCCGCATCGTCGTCCGGCTGACCCGGTCGCGATCGCGCTGCATCGTCTATGTCGAAGACAACGGTCCGGGCATCCAGGCGGAGGACATCGACCGTATCTTCGAGCGCTTCTACACCGACCGGCCGGAGGGCGAGGACTTCGGCCAGAACTCGGGGCTCGGCCTTTCGATCTCGCGCCAGATCGCCGAGGCGCATGGCGGAACGCTCAGAGCCGAGAACATCGCCGGCAAGGACGGCCACATCGGCGGCGCCCGCTTCGTTCTCTCGCTGCCCGCCGAGCCGCACCCGTGACTGCGCCCTTCGTCAATGTCCACGGAACCGCGATCGTTCTCGGCACGACCGGGCTGCTGATCACAGGGCCGTCCGGCTCGGGCAAGTCGGCGCTCGCGCTTTCCTGCCTCTCGCAAGTGAGACGCCGGGGCCGCTTCGCCGCGCTCGTCGCGGACGACCGCGTGGATCTGACGCTCGAGAACGGGCGCATCGTCGCGCGCTGCCCTGCCGCCATTCGCGGGCTCCTCGAAATCCGCGGATCCGGAATTGCGGAAGTCGGTACCGTCTCCGCCTGTGTTCTCGATTGGGCGATCGCGCCGGTCAGGGCACCCTTCGAGCCGCGTCTGCCGCCGGAGGAGGAGGAGCTGCAGCTCGGGATCGGGCGAAATCTGCCGCTGTTGCGCCTCCCCATCGAGGGGCCGCTGTCGCCGCTCGACGCGCTCGCCGCCCTTCTGCCCGAAAATGTAGGACTTTAGCCTTATCGAAAGGCAGTGCGGCTGCTTTTTCGGCATTTTTGGCTTGCACTTCGCCTTTTCCTTGCCAAGATGGCGCCCCCAACAGGTGGACGAAATTGCTGCATTGCGATATCTGGCCATCAACGAGTTGCATATGCAGTTGGAGCAAAGATACCCATGATCGGACTTGTGCTTGTCACTCATGGCAAGCTGGCGGATGAGTTTCGGCATGCTTTGGAGCATGTCGTCGGTCCGCAAAAAGCTATCGAGACCGTCTGCATAGGCCCCGAGGACGACATGGATCAGCGGCGTCAGGATATCCTCGACGCCGTCGAGAAGGCCAATCAAGGCGACGGCGTCATCATCCTGACGGATATGTTCGGCGGCACCCCTTCGAATCTCGCCATTTCGGTGATGCGCGGCGGCAGCGTCGAGGTCATCGCCGGCGTCAACCTGCCGATGCTGATCAAGCTCGCAGGCGTGCGCGGTGAAAGCGACATGGACAAGGCGCTGGTGGAAGCCTCCGAGGCGGGGCGCAAATACATCAACGTCGCCAGTCGGGTTCTGAGTGGAAAATGATGGATCACCGCCCCGACACGGCTCTGACGCGCGAACTGCTCATCGTCAACAAACGCGGCCTGCATGCGCGTGCCTCCGCGAAATTCGTGCAGACCGTCGAGACCTTCGACGCGGAGATCACCGTCTCCAAGGACGGCATGACCGTCGGCGGGACCTCGATCATGGGGCTGATGATGCTGGCGGCCAGCACCGGCTGCTCGGTCTTCGTCACCGCCAGCGGCGCTCAGGCCGAAGAAGCGCTCAACGCGCTGGATACGCTGGTTCGCGACAAGTTCGGCGAAGAGATGTGACCGATATAAACATATAAAGACCTCTTTATATGTCGGTTGCCCTCCACGGGGTTTCCTGATAGACGGAAGGCACGCTGCCCGCGATCGCGGGAGGCACTGTCATGCCGCCAAACGGCCATGTGGCCGCGCGGCCCTAGGATCAGCCTGGAGAACTTCATGAGCGCAACTCAGGACTATATCGTCGCCGACATCGGGCTTGCCGACTTCGGCCGCAAGGAAATCGCCATCGCCGAAACGGAAATGCCGGGCCTGATGGCCTGCCGCGAGGAGTTCGGCGCATCGAAGCCGCTGAAGGGCGCCCGCATCACCGGCTCGCTCCACATGACCATCCAGACCGCCGTGCTGATCGAGACGCTGGTTGCGCTCGGTGCCGAAGTGCGCTGGGCCTCGTGCAACATCTTCTCGACCCAGGACCACGCTGCCGCCGCCATCGCTGCAAGCGGCGTACCCGTCTTCGCCGTCAAGGGCGAGACGCTGGAGGAATACTGGACCTACACCGACAAGATCTTCCAATGGGCCGACGGCGGCGTCTCGAACATGATTCTCGACGACGGCGGCGACGCGACCATGTACATCCTGCTCGGCGCCCGCGCCGAGGCCGGCGAGAACATTCTGACGAATCCGGGCTCCGAAGAAGAAGAGATCCTTTTCGCGCAGATCAAGAAGCGCCTCGCCGCGACACCGGGCTGGTTCACCAAGCAGCGTGACGCGATCAAGGGCGTGACGGAAGAAACGACCACGGGCGTCAACCGCCTGTACCAGCTCCAGGCCAAGGGCCTGCTGCCCTTCCCGGCGATCAACGTCAACGACAGCGTCACGAAGTCGAAGTTCGACAACAAGTACGGTTGCAAGGAATCGCTCGTCGACGGCATCCGCCGCGGCACCGACGTGATGATGGCCGGCAAGGTCGCGGTGGTCTGCGGCTACGGCGACGTCGGCAAGGGCTCGGCGGCTTCGCTCAGCGGCGCCGGCGCACGCGTCAAGGTCACGGAAGTCGACCCGATCTGCGCCCTCCAGGCGGCCATGGACGGCTTTGAAGTCGTCCAACTCGAAGACGTCGTATCGTCCGCCGACATCTTCATCACCACCACCGGCAACAAGGACGTCATCCGCATCGAGCACATGCGCGCGATGAAGGACATGGCGATCGTCGGCAATATCGGCCATTTCGACAACGAGATTCAGGTCTCGGCGCTTCGGAACCTGAAGTGGACGAACGTCAAGCCGCAGGTCGATCTGATCGAGTTCCCGAAGGGCAACCGCATCATCCTGCTTTCGGAAGGCCGCCTGCTCAATCTCGGCAACGCCACCGGACATCCGTCCTTCGTCATGTCGGCATCCTTCTCCAACCAGGTTCTGGCGCAGATCGAGCTCTTCACCAAGGGCGATCAGTACAAGAACGAGGTCTACGTGCTGCCGAAGCAGCTCGACGAGAAGGTGGCGCGCCTGCATCTCACCAAGCTCGGCGCCAAGCTGACCGAGCTCTCGGAGGAACAGGCCTCCTATATCGGCGTCAAGCAGCAGGGTCCGTTCAAGGCCGAACACTACCGGTACTGATCCTTACCCGAGCAATCCACAACATCTTGTGGCCGCGATCTTGACAAGAGATCGCGGCCGCTTTTTTGGGGCTCGCACTTTCAGCCGAATCGTCAAAGAAGTATGTTTAGCTTATCGATTCGTTATGCCGGTGTGGATTTTTCGGGCCGGCGGCGCGGTCGAAATGGGATGTCTTGTCGGACAGGCGGCAAACAGACGGAGACAGACCGGAGATGCAATCGGAACTGACAGGAGCCTTTGAACGGGCTCCGGCGCGCGGGGGCGCAAGGTCGCCCGCACTTTCCGGACGAACGGGGACGGCGCCGTGAAAACACATGAATCCATGTCTTCTGCAGGACGGCAGGGGGCGCCGAGACTGCTCAAGCGGCTCCTTGCGGGAACGGTATTGCTTGCGGCAAGCGATGCCGCAGCTCAGGCCACCGATCCCGGCAGAAGCATATTCGGCACGACGGAGGTGGTGACCTTCTCCGTTTTGATCGGCGTCATTTCCGCCGCCATGATTTCGGCGATCTGGCTCATCCGCCAGCGCGGCAATATTGAGGCCGAGAACCGCGAGCTTCGTTCCAATCTATCCGACGCGAACCAGCGCATTTCCCGCTTCCAGGCTCTCATTGCGGACAAGAACCGGCGCATCGTGATCTGGGACGGGCTCGCGGAGCGCCCGGAATTCCTCGGTCAGCTTCCGGTCGAAACCGGCGCGCCGCAGGACGACCGGGACTTTCTCGCCTTCGGCCGCTGGATCAAGCCGCAATCGGCAGGTCTGCTCGAAAAGGCGATCGAATCCTTGCGTGCCCAGGCGCAGAGCTTCGATCTCGTGCTCGAAACCCAGCGTAACGAGGTCCTCGAGGCCCAGGGCCGCGTATCCGGCGGGCGGGCCTTCGTGCGCTTCATCGCGCTCAACAATCTCAGGGCCGAACTCGCCGAGTTGAAGCTCGAACGCGACCAGCTGCATGCTTCGCTTTCGACGTTGCGGACGCTACTCGACGCGGTCGATCTTCCCGCGTGGCAGCGCGCAGGAGACGGCAGGCTCGAATGGGTCAATGCGGCCTATGCCAATGCGGTCGAAACCCAGAGCGCGAGCACGGCCGTCGCCGAAGAGCGCGAGCTGCTTGCGACCACGGCCCGCGAGCGGATCCGGGCGGTCTCGACGCTCCAGACGCCGTTCCGCGACAAGGTTTCGACGGTGGTCAGGGGCAACCGGACGTTTTTCGACGTCGTGGACGCCCGCACGCCCGCCGGCTCTGCCGGAATCGCGATCGACGTTTCCGGCATTGAGGCGGTGCGCGAGGAGCTGGCGCGGACGCTCAAGAGCCATGCCGAGACGCTCGAACACCTGGCGACGCCGGTGGCGATCTTCGACGGCAATCAGCGGCTGCAGTTCTACAATCAGGCTTTCCAGCGGCTTTGGGATCTCGACATGGGGTTCCTCGAGCGCAAGCCCGACAACGGCGAGGTGCTCGATCGGCTGCGTGCCGGCGGCAAGCTGCCGGAGCAGCTCAACTGGAAGCAATGGAAGACGAGTGCGCTCTCCGTCTATCAGGCGATCGATACGCAGTCCGATCTCTGGCACCTGCCGAACGGCCAGACGCTCCGCGTTTTCGCCACCGCGCGGCCGCAGGGCGGCGCCACCTGGGTGTTCGAGAACCTGACCGAAAGGGTCGATCTGGAAACGCGCTACAACACGCTGGTCCAGGTCCAGGGCGAAACGATCGACCATCTCGCCGAGGGCGTGGCCGTTTTCGGGCCCGACGGCCGCATCCGGCTCTCGAACCCGGCCTTCCGGGCGATCTGGGGCATCAATGAGACCGAGGCGCAACCGGGCACCCATATCCGCGCGATCGAGCAGGCCTGTCTCGCCTCCTACGACCAGCCGGACGGCTGGAAGCGCTTCGCCCATATCATCACAAGCTTCGACGACGAGCGGCCGTCGAGCCGCGGCATTCTGGAGCTGCGCACCGGCCTCATCCTCGACTACGCGGTCATTCCGCTGCCCAACGCCCAGACGATGCTGACCTTCGTCAACATCACCGACAGCGTCCGCGTCGAACGCGCGCTCACCGAGAAGAACGAAGCGCTGCGCAAGGCGGATGCGCTGAAGAACGATTTCGTGCACCACGTCTCCTACGAGCTGCGCTCGCCTCTGACGAACATCATCGGTTTTGCCGACCTTCTGAAAACGCCGGTCTTCGGCGAGCTCAACGAGCGCCAGGCCGAGTATGTCGACCACATTGCCACCTCCTCGTCGCTGCTTCTGACGATCGTCAACGACATCCTCGATCTTGCAACCGTCGATGCCGGCATCGTCGAGCTCGAACTCGCGGAAGTGAATCTCATCGACCTGATCGACGACGTGACGCAGCAGATGGGCGACCGGCTGATCGAGAGCGGCGTGTCGCTTCGAACCGAAGCGCCCGACAACCTCGGCCGCATCACCGCGGACCAGCAACGGCTGAAGCAGATCTTCATAAAGCTTCTCACCAATGCGGCAAATTTCGCCCCGGACGGAAGTACGATCGACCTCAAATGCTGGCGCGAGGGGAGCGACTTTGCCTTCTCAGTCACCGACACGGGGCCAGGGATCCCGCAGGACGTTCTCAACACCGTGTTCAACCGCTTCGAAAGCTATGGCCAGCGCGGCGGCGCGGGCCTGGGCCTGTCCATCGTGGAGAGCTTCGTCAGCCTTCACCACGGCAATGTTTCGATCCGCAGCAAGGAGGGCGAAGGCACGGCAGTAACCTGCCGCATTCCCTCCGCCGAAGCGCCGAAGGTCATCGCGGCGGAATAGATGAACTAAATGAAATCTCTCGAACGTCTGCTGAAGGACGAGGCCGCCACCATCGAATTCGGCGAAGATCTCGCATTGGCGCTGAAGGGCGGCGAATGCGTCGCTCTCTCGGGCGACCTCGGCGCGGGAAAATCGACCCTGGCAAGGGCCTTCATCCGGGCGATAGCCGACGACGAGACGCTCGAGGTACCCAGTCCCACCTTCACCCTGGTTCAAAGCTACGACCTCAGGATCCCGGTCGCTCATTTCGATCTCTACCGGCTCGCGGACGCATCCGAGCTTGACGAGCTCGGTTTCGACGAGGCGCTCGCCCACGGCATCTGTCTCGTGGAATGGCCGGAGAAGGCCGAGGAGGCGCTTCCGGCCGACCGAATCACCCTGACCTTCTCGCATGAAGACGAGGGCCGGCGCATTCAGCTGACCGCACCGGACGCGGCCTTCGAACGGATCACCCGCTCGCTTTCCATTCGCAAGTTCCTGCTCGATGCAGCCTATCCCGACGTCCGTCGGCGCCACCTGAGCGGCGACGCTTCGATCCGGGCCTATGAACGCATCGACACCGGGGATGGTGCGCCGGCGAAGATCTTGATGGATGCGCCGAGGCACAAGCCGGGGCCTATCCTCGAGGACGGCAAGTACTACCAGCAGCTCGCCCATATCGCCGAGGACGTCGTCCCCTTCGTCGCGATCTCGCAACTCCTGCGCAAACGTGGTTTCGCGGCACCGGCGATCTACGCGCGCGACCTCGACCAGGGTCTGCTTCTCATCGAAAATCTTGGATCCGAAGGCATACTCGACGCCGACGGCCGCCCCGTGGCGGAGCGCTACATCGAAGGCGCACGCCTTCTGGCCCGGCTGCATGCTCAGCCCGCGGAGCGCGACATCGCAGTGGCTGAAGGGGTGGTTCACCACATCCCCGCTTTCGACCGGACGGCGATCAAGATCGAAACCAGTCTGCTCGTAGACTGGTATCTCCCGTGGAAACGGGGCCGGCCCGCCTCGGACGATGAGCGGCGGGAATACTTCGCCGTATGGGACGGACTGATCGGCGTTCTCGCTTCCGCGGAGAAGAACCTTTTACTGCGCGATTTCCACTCTCCGAACATTCTCTGGCGTCAGGACCGCACCGGATTCGACCGAATCGGCATCATCGACTTCCAGGACGCGATGATCGGGCCGACGGCCTATGACGTGGCCTCGCTGGTGCAGGATGCGCGAGTGACGATCGAACCCGATCTCGCCCAGCGGATGATGACTGCCTACATCTCCGAGCGCCGTGGTCTGGGTCCCTTCGACGAGGCCGCCTTCCGGCGCGACTGGCATCTGATGGCCGCTCAGCGCAACTGCAAGCTCGCCGGAATTTGGGTGCGGCTCAAGGAGCGCGACGGCAAGCCCGGCTACATGAAGCACATGCCGCGCACCTTCGCCTATCTCGAGCATGCGCTCTCCCATCAGGTGCTGACACCCTTGCGCGAATGGTGCATTAAGGCTGGAATCCTCGCTCCCGAATCAGCGAACCGTTAGGACACGATGCCCATCACCAATGCCATGGTGCTTGCGGCCGGACTGGGCACCCGCCTGCGGCCGGTCACCGACACGCTGCCGAAGCCGCTTGTCAGGATAGCCGGCAAGCCGATGATCGACTATGTGCTGGATCTGCTCGCCGCCGCGGGCGTCACCAGGGCCGTTGTGAACGTCCATCATTTCGCCGGCCAGATGGAGGAGCACCTCGGCCGGCGAGAGGCGCCGCATATCCTGATTTCGGACGAGCGGGATGCGCTGATGAATTCCGGCGGCGGGCTGGCGAAGGGCCTGAAACTGCTCGATGGCGGGCCGGTGCTCGTCATGAATGCCGACCTTTTCTGGATCGGCGAGAAGCCGCGGCAACCGTGCAACCTGAAAAAGCTTGCCGAGTTCTTCGATCCGGAGCGGATGGACATGGCGCTGCTCTGCGTGCGTCTCGAGAACACGACCGGGCACAACGGCAAACGGGATTTCTCGCTATCGGAAGACGGCCGGCTCACGCGCTATGAAGACGGCATGGCGAATCCCGTCGTCTATGCCGGCGCGATCGCCATGGACGCAGCGCTGCTTGCAGACGCGCCGGACGAGGCGTTCAACCTCAACATCTATTTCGACCGGGCGATCGCCAGGGGACGCCTTTTCGGTCTGATGCTCGAAGGGCACTGGATTACCGTCGGCTCGCCGGAAGCCATAGCGGAGGCCGAGGCTGCGATCCGCCGCTTCCGGCCGGAGGGATGAGGTGCCCGCACATCCGAACGTCTTCACGATTCCCGCCGGTCTGCCTTTTCTGAGGACGGTCGCGGAAAGGCTCTGCAGTGGCGAGCTGACCCCGGGCTTCCGCTACGATCCGGCGCATCCGCTCGCACTGGCCGGCGTGACGATCTTCGTGCCGACCCGGCGCTCCGCCCGCGTGCTGCGCTCGGAGTTCGTCGATCTGCTCGGCGGCCGATCGGCCATCCTGCCGATGATCCGGGCGCTCGGCGAGACCGACGACGACAGCGGCTTCTTCGACGCCGAAGTGCCGGCGATCCTCGACCTCGCGCCGCCGCTTTCCGGAACGGCAAGGCTCATCGAACTCGGCCGCCTCATTCTCGCCTGGCGAAACCGCCTGCCCCAGGTGGTCCTCGACATCCACGCGGAAAGCCCGCTGATCGCGCCGGCAAGCCCTGCCGACGCCATCTGGCTCGCGCGCAACCTCGCCGAACTCATCGACGCGATCGAGACCGAGGAACTCGACTGGGAGGCCCTCGACGGGCTCGACGGCGGCGAACATGCGCTCTGGTGGCAACTGACGCTGGCCTTCCTCAAGATCGCCCGCACCTATTGGCCGGAGCGCTTGGCGGAACTCAAGCACTCCTCGCCCGCACGCCACCGCAATGCGGTGCTGAAGGCCGAGACCCAGCGTATCGCGGCCGGAAAAGTGAGCGGACCGATCATCATCGCCGGTTCGACCGGTTCGATCCCGGCGACGGCCGCCCTGATCGCCGCGGTCAAGGCGCTGCCGAACGGTACGATCGTGCTCCCGGGCCTCGACGGATCGATGAGCGATGCGGAGTGGCGGCTGATCGCCGGAGAGACCCCCGGCTCCGGCGCTTCTTCAAGGGGCCCGGCAAGCCGCACCCACCCGCAATATGGATTTCACCGTCTGCTCAAGCGCATGGGCATCGAACGCGGCGACGTGCCCGCCCTCGCGAGCGCTGCCGATGATCTCGATTATCGCAGCGCGGTCCTGTCGCGGGCGCTGTTGCCCGCCGACGCGACGAATGTCTGGATGGAGGCCCGCCAGAGCTTCGATGCGGATAGACTCCTGTCCGCCTTTGCGGATGTGGCGCTGATCGAAGCGGCGAACGAACGCGAAGAGGCAACCGCCATCGCGATCGCGCTTCGGCTCGCGCTCGAAGCCGACGAGGAGAGCCAGGCGGCGCTCATCACCCCCGATCGAGGGCTTGCGCGTCGCGTCGGCACCGAGCTTGCCCGCTTCGGTATAGAGGCGGACGATTCCGCAGGCATTCCGCTCTCGGCGACGCCGGCGGGCGCACTTGCCCGGCTGCTCTTGGAAGCGACGCTGAGGCCGGACGATCCGGTTGCCCTGGTCGCACTTCTCAAGCATCCGCTGGCGCGCTTCGGTCAGACGGCAGAGGGTGCGCGCCGAGCCGCGGACGTGCTGGAGCTCGCGGCCCTGCGCGGCGGCACCGATGCGGCCGACATATCGTCCTTGGAGGGGGTCATCGACAAGGCGCTCGACAGGCAGAAGACCGACCGGCACCCCCCGCCCTGGAGGGCGGGCATCGGCCCCGACGACATTGCCATCGCGCGCGCACTCGCACGCCGGATAGCCTCGGCGGTCGCCCCCCTGGCCAGCACTCTCTCTGCCGATCGGCAAACCGGCCGTCACCGCTCGGCCGTGCTGCCCCTTTCGGATTGGGCGGAGCGTACAGGGCGCGCTCTGGAGGCGGCCGCCATCGACGAGCAAGGCAACCTTGGCGCGCTCTGGGCTTCGGAAGCCGGCGAAATATTGGCGACGCTCCTCAGGGGCATCATCGAAACCGATGGCCAGATGGAGGCCGACGGACCGCAATGGTGCGACATTCTCGAGGCGCTTGCCGCAAGCGAAGCGGTCAAGCCGCGATCGATGCGCCATCCCCGCGTCTTCATTTTCGGAGCGCTCGAATCGCGCCTGCAAAGCGTGGACCTGGTGGTTCTCGGCGGCATGAACGAGGGCACCTGGCCGGGGCAGACGTCGAACGATCCGTTCCTTTCGCGAACGATGAAGGCGGGTATCGGACTGGAGCCGCCGGAGCGGCGAATCGGCCAGCTCGCGCATGATTTCCAGATGGCCTGCGGCACCCGCCGGCTGATCCTTTCGCGCTCCATGCGTCAGGGATCGGCGCCGACGGTGGCTTCCCGATGGCTGCAGCGCCTTCAGGCGCTCGGCGGCAAGAGGCTGACGGAACTGCTCAAGGCCAATGGCGCCGACTATCTCCACTGGATGCGCATTCTCGACCAAGGCGAGCGTCAGCCATTGTCGGACCGGCCGGAGCCGAAGCCTCCCGCGGAGCTGCAGCCGCGAAAATATTCCTTCAGCGAGGTGACGCGCCTGCGCCGCGATCCCTATGCCGTCTACGCGAGGCGCATTCTCCGGCTGGAACCGATCCAACCGTTCAACCGCGATCCGGGGGCGGCGGAACGCGGCCTGCTCTATCACCGGATCGTCGATCGCTTCGTCAAGGGCAGCTTCGACCCGGCGACATGCGAGGGCGAGGAAGCGATGATCCGCCTCACCGACGAGGCTTTCGACGAGGAGAAACTGCCTGCGCATATCGACACCATCTGGCGGCCACGCTTCCAGGCAGTCGGAAGGGCGTTCCTCGAGTGGGAACGGGAGCGCCGGCACGGCATTGTGAACTCGTTCACCGAGGTTCCGGCGGCGATGGATCTCGGCATCGGAGATATCCGGCTGACCGGCATCGCCGACCGGCTGGATCGCCTGACGGACGGAACGATCGACATCATCGACTACAAGACCGGATCGAGCCCCTCGCCCAAAGAGGCACGAGCACTTCTCGACCCGCAGCTGGCCCTCGAGGCGGCAGCGCTCAGGGCCGGGGCATTCCGTATGATCGGGCCGGCTCGGCCGCACTCCCTGCGCTATGTCCGGCTGAAGCCGGGCAGTCGGTTTACCGTCGACACCGTCAACAACGAGGGCGCCCGCTCGAAGGAGACGAAATCCACCGAACAACTGGCGGACGAGTCGCTCGTCGAGCTCCGGAAGCTGCTTTCCGCGCTTATGAGCGGCAGGTTCGGCTTCGCCTCGCGCCTGATCGTTCAGAAACAGCGCGACTACGGCGGCGAATACGATCATCTGGCGCGCGTCGCCGAATGGGCGACCGCGGATGGCGAGGACGACGATGAGGAGTGATGCGACAGGCCCGGAGGAGAGAACCCCCGAGGGGTGGCTCGACTGGACGACGCAGCGGCAGGCGCTCGCCTCCGATCCCGCGCGTTCCGCCTGGGTTTCCGCCAATGCCGGCTCCGGCAAGACGCATGTGCTCACGCAACGCGTCATCCGGCTTCTGCTTGCGGGCTGCCGGCCGTCCGCCATCCTCTGCCTGACCTACACGAAGGCGGCCGCTTCCGAGATGTCGAACCGCGTGTTCGAGAAACTCGCCGAATGGGCGACGCTCGACGACAGCACCCTCGAAAAGCGCATAGAGGCGATCGAAGGCAAGCGGCCGCCAACGGCCAAGATCCAGGAGGCCCGCCGGCTGTTCGCGCGCGCCCTGGAAACCCCGGGCGGACTGAAAATCCAGACGATTCATGCCTTCTGCGAGGCGCTTCTGCACCAGTTCCCGCTCGAGGCCAATGTCGCAGGGCATTTCTCCGTTCTCGACGAGCGGGCAGCGGCGGTGCTGCTCGCCGACGCCCGCAGGGCTCTCTTGACCGCCACGGCAGCGGCAAGCGACCGGGAACTGGCGGAGGCCTTCGCCACGGTCCTCGATCTTGCCGACGATACCGGGCTTGAAAAGCTGCTTGCGGCGATCGTCGCCAACCGGGCGCCGATCCAGGCCTTTCTCGATCACGTCTCCGGACGCGGCGGGATGGACGCGCATCTGCGGACGGCGCTCGGCCTCGAGCCCGAAGAGACCGCCGAGACGGTCATGGCCGCGGTCTGGCCGCTGGCGGGACTCAACGGCCCGGCACTCGATGACTATATCGACCTTGGATTGCGCCTTGGCGGCGCCAAGCCCTCTGCCATCGCAGAAGGCTTGCGGGCCGTCCGGGCGATCGAGGATGCCACCGCCCGCTATGCCAAACTCGTGGAACTCTTCTTCAACGGCGGCGGCAAGCCCAAGGCGGAATCGGCCTTTCTGAACGCTGCCATGCGCCGTGCAGCGCCGCAGCTCGAACTCAGGGTGGAAGAGGCGCGCAGCCACATGCTCGCCTGCGTGGACCGCCTGAGCATCGTCCAGATGTACGGGGCGACCCGCGCCGCCCTCATTCTCGCCGAGAGGCTCAACCGCGACTACGAGGCGCTCAAGAAGGCACGCAGCCAGCTCGATTTCGAGGATCTCATCAACCGCACGGCGGCACTGCTTGCCCGAAGCGACGTGGGCGCCTGGGTGCACTACAAGCTGGATCAGGGGATCGACCATATCCTTGTCGACGAGGCGCAGGATACGAGTCCTGCGCAATGGGCGATCATCCAGTCGCTCGCGGCGGATTTCTTTGCCGGCGAAACGGCGCGCGCGGATGACCGAACGATTTTCGCCGTCGGCGACGAGAAGCAGTCGATCTACTCCTTCCAGGGCGCCCGGCCAGAGCGCTTCTCGCGCGAAAGCACGTTGACGGAGCGGCGGGTGCGCGCGGGCAACAGGCACTTCAGCCCCATCCGCCTGCAGCTTTCCTTCCGCTCGACGGTGGACGTGCTCTCCGCCGTCGATACGGTCTTTGCAAATTCCGGGAATGCGAGAGGTCTGAGCGCTCGGAGCGAGGCGATCGTGCATGCGTCGAATCGGGTCGGCCAGCCGGGCGCCGTCGACCTCTGGGATGTGATCGCGCCCGAGCCGGCGGCTTCGGAAGAGGATTGGACCGCTCCTTTCGACGCGACGCCCGAGCGCGCGCCGGTCAACATTCTCGCCCGGCGCATTGCAGCGGTGCTCGAAGATTGGATCGGCCAGGAGACGGTGATCGAAAAAGGCGTGCGCCGAGCCATGCGGCCCGGCGACGTCATCGTGCTGGTGCGCAAACGCGACGCCTTCGTCAATGCCCTGACGCGCGCCCTCAAGCGGCGGGGCAATATCCCCGTCGCCGGCGCGGACCGGCTGGTTCTGACCAGCCATATCGCCGTGCAGGACCTGATCGCGCTCGGCCGGTTCGTGCTTCTGCCCGAGGACGATCTGTCGCTCGCGGCACTGCTGAAGAGCCCGCTCCTCGGTTTTGCCGAGGAGGATGTGTTCGAACTCGCCGCCCGGCGGACCGAGGGCGAAAGCCTCTGGCGACGACTGCGTCAGGCGGGCGCGGAGGAGACCAGCCGTTATCACGGAGCGGTCCGCACGCTTTCGCGTTATGCCGGCCTGGCGCGGGAACTGCTGCCGCACGATTTCTATGCCCGCGTCCTCGGCGCCGATGGCGGACGGCGTGCCTTCCTGGCGCGGCTCGGCAGCGAGGTCAGCGATATTCTCGACGAATTCCTCACCTTCGCTCTCGATCATGAAAGGAGCGGTCTGCCGGGCCTGCAGGCTTTCATCTCGACGCTGGAGATCGAAGCGCCCACGGTCAAGCGCGAACAGGACAAGGAACGCGACGAGGTTCGCGTTATGACCGTACATGCCGCAAAGGGCCTCGAGGCGCCGGTCGTCTTCCTGGTCGACGGCGGCGGCGAGGCCTTCGTCCGCCAGCAGGTCTCGGACCTTCGCTTCGTGGAGAAAACGCAGGCCGATCATTCCGGGCTCACGGTCCCGGTCTGGCGCGCGCCGGGTTCTGCGCCGAACTCGCTCATCGCCGCCGACAACGAGCGCCTGAAGAAGCTCGCCGAGGAGGAATACCGCCGGCTCCTCTATGTCGGCATGACGCGCGCAGCCGACCGCCTGATCGTCTGCGGCTATCGCGGACAGCGGCAGAACACCGACACCTGGCATTCGATGGTGCAGGGAACGCTGGCACAGGACCTGAAGGGCCGCGGAACGCCGAGGCTTTTCCGCGCCGGAAGCGAGGAGTGGCAGGGCATTGCCTGGCGCGAAGCGCATGTGCCGCGCGACCTCCCGACGTCCGAAGGCGGATCCGAAGAATCGCAACGGCCGGCAGCCGGCTTGCCGACGGCGCTTTTTACGCCTCCGGCCGCGCCGCGGCGGCTGCCCCGGCCTCTTGCCCCGTCCGGCACGACCATCGCAATCGACGACCCCGACGGCGAAGCGATCGTCGGCTCGGCCCTTTTCGCCGGGAAGAGCGCGCCGAAACTCTCGATGCTCCGCGGCGCGATCCTGCACCGGTTGCTGCAGGTTCTTCCGTCGGTCGACGGCCGCGAGCGCCTGGCCGCGGCGGAGCGCTATCTCGCCCGTTCCGTGCCGCGCTGGCCGGAAGCCGAACGGCGCGCACTTGCCGGGAACGTCATGGACGTGCTCGACCATGCGGATCTGCAACCGCTTTTCGGCGAGCACAGCCGGGCGGAGGTCTCCGTGATGGGGACGCTGAAGCTCGGGACCCGCGAATTCGCCGTATCGGGCCGTATCGACCGTCTGGCCGTCACCGGCGACATGGTGACGATCGCCGATTACAAGACCAACCGCGAAATCCCGGAATCGCCCGAAGAGATCGCGCCGGTCTACAGAAACCAGCTCGCGATCTATCGCGA
Source organism: Sinorhizobium sp. P24N7 (assembly GCF_042436655.1). Taxonomy (NCBI): domain Bacteria; kingdom Pseudomonadati; phylum Pseudomonadota; class Alphaproteobacteria; order Hyphomicrobiales; family Rhizobiaceae; genus Sinorhizobium; species Sinorhizobium sp. P24N7. The sequence goes on from NZ_JBHMIW010000006.1 coordinate 46,324, forward strand.
AATCCTGAAACCTCTTTACCCCGGCAAGCGTTTCCGATGCGTGCTGATCTTCACCGAAGGCCCGGCGATCCGGGTGCTTCCCGAGCCGATGCTAGACAGGAGTCTTGAAGAGCTCGCGACAAAGTGAGATACACGATATTGAAAATCCGGTGGCGATGCCTCACATGAGACACAACATCTGGACACTGCCATTCCGAAGGAGCACCCGATGGCTACTGTGAAAGTCGATACTTCCAATTTTCAGAAAGAAGTTCTGAACTCGGCCGAACCGGTCGTCGTCGACTTCTGGGCGGAATGGTGCGGCCCGTGCAAGATGATTGCGCCGAGCCTCGAAGAAATCGCAACCGAGCTTGCCGGCAAGGTCAAGGTCGTCAAGCTTAACATCGACGAAAACCCCGAACTCGCGGCGCAATACGGCGTCCGTTCGATCCCCACGCTCGCCATGTTCAAGGGCGGCGAAGTCGCCGACATCAAGGTCGGCGCCGCACCGAAGACGGCGCTCAGCTCCTGGATTTCGAACGCGGTGGCTTGATCCGCCAGGACTTCAATCCGACAATGCGAAGCCCGGCCTGGCCGGGCTTTTTTTCGCCTGAAATCGTCGTGATCTAGCGCGGCGGCGTGCCGTTTTCCGCGAGCACGTCGCCGACCAGGTAGAGGGAGCCGCCGATCAGCACGCGCGGCGGCACGGGGTCCTCGTCGGTGAGTTCCGCGATCTGCCCGAGCGCTTCGGCGACCGAGGAGGTTGCATTGGCCTCGAGCCCGGCTGCGGCCGCATCGGCGGCCAGCGCCAGCGGGTCCAGTCCCGCGTCGGACCCGTGCACCGGCACGGTGAAGACCTGTTCCGTCAGATCGAGGAAAGCCTTGAAATAGCCGATCGGTTCCTTGGTATTGATCATGCCGATGATCAGGAAGAGCGGTCGCGGGTCGCGCTCCTCGAAGGTGGCCATCGCCTCGGCAATGACGTGGCCGGCCCCCGGATTGTGTCCGCCGTCGATCCATATCTCGGCGCCCGGCGGGCAGAAATGCGATAGCCTGCCGCCGGGGAGGCGCTGCAGGCGCCCGGGCCACTCGACGCCGGCCAGCCCTTTCTCGATGGCCGCCTCGGGAACATCGAAACCGGCTGCCCGAACGGCACGGATCGCCGCCGCGGCATTGGCATATTGATGCCGGCCCGGCAGGCGCGGCAGCGGCAGATCCGCAAGGCCGTTCTCATCCTGGAAGATCAGCCTGCCGAACTCCTCATGCGCCATGAAATCCTGTCCGTAGACGGATATGGGGCAGCCGAGACGTTCGGCGGTCGCGATCAGCACATTGCGCGCGCCCTCTTCCTCCTGGTGGCCGATCACCACCGGGCAGCCCCGCTTCATTATCCCCGCCTTTTCCGCAGCGATCAGTTCGACCCGGTCGCCGAGATAGGCCTGATGATCGAGCGAGATCGGCATGATCACGGAGACGGCCGGCCGGGCAATGACATTGGTCGCGTCATATCGTCCGCCGAGGCCGACTTCTATGATCGCGACATCGGCCGGATGCTCCGCGAAGAGCAGGAAAGTGACCGCGGTCAGGATTTCGAAGACGGTGATCTTCTCACCGCCATTCGCTTCGGCAACGCGCCGTACGGCATCGGCAAGCACGGGGTCGCTGACCAGGGCCCCCTTGCCGCCCTTTACACCCAGGCGATAGCGCTCGTGCCAGTTCACCAGATGCGGCGACGTGTGGACATGGACGCTGAGACCCGCGGCCTCCAGGATCGCCCGGCAGAAGGCCGTTACCGAGCCCTTGCCGTTGGTGCCGGCCACGTGGATGACCGGCGGCAGGCGCTCGTGAGGATTGCCGAGGGCGGCAAGCAGCCGCGTGATCCTGTCGAGCGAAAGGTCGAACCCTTTGGGATGCAGGGCGAGAAGCTTCTCGATCTCCTGCGCCGCCTCGCTGACCTCTGTCGCAGTCATGATGGTAGCCCTAATCTAGGCGCTCGCGGCCACCGGCAGCGGGGCCAACTCCGTCGCGGTATCGCGCTTGACCGCCTTGGCCGGCTTCTTCATCAGAATGTTGAGAACGCGCGCGAGTGTCTCCGGGATGTCGTGGCGCTTGACGACCATGTCGACCATGCCATGCTCCAGCAGATATTCCGAAGTCTGGAAGCCATCCGGAAGCTTTTCCCGCAGCGTCTGCTCGATCACCCGCTTGCCGGCAAAGCCGATTTCCGCGCCTGGCTCGGCCATGTGGATATCGCCCAGCATCGCATAGGATGCGGTGACGCCGCCGGTCGTCGGGTTCGTCAGGACGACGATATAGGGAAGCCCCGCTTCCTTGAGCATGTTCAGGGCTACGGTCGTGCGCGGCAGCTGCATCAGCGACAGGATGCCTTCCTGCATGCGAGCGCCGCCCGAGGCCGGGAACATCACCAGCGGGCACTTCTCCGCTATCGCGCGCTCGAAGGCCTTCACGATCGCTTCGCCCGCGGCAATGCCCAGCGACCCGCCGATGAAGTTGAACTCATGCGCGACGGCGACGAGCTTGATGCCCTGGACCTGGCCGAGGCCGGCAACGATCGTGTCATCCAGTTCGGTCTTGGCGCGGCTGTCGCGCAGGCGATCGGAGTATTTCTTCGAGTCGCGGAACTTGAGCGGGTCCTGCGCCACCTTGGGCTGCGGGAAGGCCTCGTAGATTCCGCCGTCGAAGAGATCCTTCAAACGGGCCTTCGCCGGCATCTTCATGTGGAAGCCGGATTGCGGGATGACCCATTTGTTCTCTTCCAGATCGCGATGGAACACCATCTCGCCCGTTTCAGGGCACTTGATCCAGAGGTTCTCCGGAACTTCCCTGCGGCCGAGCATCGAGTTGATCTTCGGCCGAACGTAGTTTGTGATCCAGTTCAATTAAGCAGTCTCCTGAAGATTTTCCTTCGGCTTGTGCGCGTCAATATGGGCAATTATTCGGCTGCAGCAAGCCGCGCCGCCCGTACGCCGGCCGCAAGCCCCCTGACGAGCGCTTCGACGCCCGGGACCGTCGCTTCCGTTGCCTGGCCTTCTTCGGTCAAGCTCGACGCGATCTGATTGACGATCGCCGTGCCGACGACGACGCCGTCTGCGGATGCGCCGATGGCGCGCGCATGGTCGGCGGTCTTCACCCCGAAGCCGACGCAGACAGGCAAGGGCGTATGCGCCTTGATGCGCGCGACCGCTCCGGCGATCAGCGACGGATCGGGCAGCGCCGAGCCGGTGATCCCGGTCATCGACACGTAATACACGAAACCCGACGTGTTTTCGAGAACCTTGGGCAGGCGGCGATCGTCCGTCGTGGGCGTTGCCAGGCGGATGAAGCTGATGCCCTTCTCAAGCGCAGGAATGCACAGTTCGTCGTCCATTTCCGGCGGCAGGTCCACGACGATCAGGCCGTCGACGCCGGCCTCGAGCGCGTCCTCCAGGAACCGCTCGACGCCATAGATATAGATCGGGTTGTAATAGCCCATCAGCACGATGGGGGTGCGCTGGTCCTCCGCCCGGAAGAGCCGGGCGAGCTCCAGCGTCTTGGCGAGCGACTGCCCGGCCTTCAGCGCGCGCTGGCCGGCGAGCTGAATCGCCGGTCCATCGGCCATCGGGTCGGAAAAAGGCACGCCGAGTTCGATGATGTCGGCACCCGCCTGCCGCAGCGCCTTCATGATCGCTAGCGACGTTTCGAAATCCGGGTCGCCGCCCATGAAATAGGTCACGAGAACCGGGCGCCCCTCGGCCGCCACGTCGGCGAACCGTTGCTCCATGCGTGCGGTCATGATCTTTACTGCCCCATACCGAGAATTTTGCCGACGGTGAAAATGTCCTTGTCGCCGCGACCGGAGAGATTCATCAGGATGATCTCGTCCTTGCCCATCTTCGGCGCGCGCTTGATGACTTCGGCAAGCGCATGGGACGGTTCGAGCGCCGGGATGATGCCTTCGAGCCGCGTCAATGTCTGAAAGGCCTCGAGCGCCTCATGGTCCATGATCGGCACATACTCGACGCGGCCGATGTCGTTCAGCCAGGCATGTTCCGGTCCGATGCCCGGATAATCGAGCCCGGCCGAGATCGAATGGCCTTCCTTGATCTGGCCGTCACCGTCCTGAAGAAGATAGGTGCGGTTGCCGTGGAGCACGCCGGGCGAACCGGCGGTGAGCGAAGCGCAGTGCTCGTCGCCGTCGAGCCCCTTGCCACCCGCTTCCACGCCGACGATCCTGACGCCCTCGTCGTCGAGGAACGAATGGAAGATGCCGATCGCATTGGAACCGCCTCCCACGGCAGCGACCACGAGATCGGGAAGCCGGCCTTCGGCTTCGAGGATCTGCTGCTTGGCTTCCTGACCGATGACTGCCTGGAAGTCGCGCACCATCTCCGGATAGGGATGCGGGCCGGCAGCCGTGCCGATCAGGTAATAGGTGCTGTCGACATTGGTCACCCAGTCGCGCAACGCCTCGTTCATGGCGTCCTTGAGGGTGCCGTTGCCGGCGGTCACCGGCTTCACCTCGGCGCCGAGAAGCTTCATGCGGAAGACGTTCGGCGCCTGCCGCTCCACGTCGGTCGCACCCATATAGACCACGCAGGGCAGGCCGAAGCGCGCCGCCACCGTCGCCGATGCCACGCCGTGCTGGCCGGCGCCGGTTTCCGCGATGATGCGGGTCTTGCCCATGCGCTTGGCGAGCAGGATCTGCCCGATGCAATTGTTGATCTTGTGGGAGCCCGTGTGATTGAGCTCCTCGCGCTTGAAATAGATCTTGGCGCCGCCGAGTTCGGCCGTCAGGCGCTCGGCGAAATAGAGCGGGCTCGGCCGGCCGATATAGTGGGTGCCGAGATTTTCGAGCTCTGCCTTGAAGGCCGGATCGTTCTTCGCCCTCGCCCACTCATCCTGGAGATCGAGGATCAGCGGCATCAGCGTCTCGGCGACGAAGCGCCCGCCGAATATGCCAAAACGGCCCTCTTCATCGGGTCCGGACCTGAAGGAGTTCGGTTTAGGCGGTTGATTCACGTCTTGCTCCCTGATCGCGGCCGCTCAAGCTTCCGCCCGGCGGACCGCTTCGAAAAACGCTTCCATGAGCGTCAGATCCTTTATCCCCGGCGCGCTTTCGACTCCGGATGATGTATCGATGGCGCGGGCGCCGGTCAGCGCAAGTGCGTCTCCGATGTTGCTCGCGTTCAATCCACCGGAAAGCATGTAATCGACGCTTCCGTCAAGCGCGTCGAGAAGCCGCCAGTCGAAAGAAATTCCGTTGCCGCCCGGCAGATCGGAACCAGCCGGAGGCTTCGCATCCAGGAGAAAACGGTCGACGATGCCCATATAGGGATCGATCCGCTCCAGGTCGGAGGCCTCGCGGACGGCAAGCGCCTTCATCACCGGAAGACCGTAAAGCGCCTTGATGGCAAGGACCCGCTCCGGGGTCTCCGAGCCGTGAAGCTGGAGGACGTCGGGGGCGAGCGCCGAGACGATCTCGTCGAGACCGTCATTGTCCGCATCGACCGTGACCGCGACGATCTTCGCGCGCCCGCGGGCGCGCGCGGCAAGGCGGCCGGCATCGTCCGGTTCGATGTTGCGGGGGCTCTTGGGAAAGAAGATGAAGCCCACGTGGGAAGCGCCGAGCGCGACGGCACGTTCCACGGCTTCGGCCGTCTTCAAACCACAGATCTTCACTTCCGTTTTCATGGAAAGCGACCTTGCATGAAATGCCGCCCGAGTCGAGCAAAACCGTTGCGCGCCAGCGGCCAATCTTAGGAAGAGGGGGTGGCAGGCATATGGTGTTTTTCGAGCGAACCAAGCCGGCACCCTCCTCCGCCCTTCCGGTACCTTTTCGCCGCAAGCGGAGCGAAGGGACAAGCCGCATGCCTCCCAATTTCCCTCTCCCCGCCTGCGGGATGAGGTGCCCTTCGGCCACGCTCGATCTACCCGAAATCGATCGCGTGCAGCATCGTACCGTTGCGCTTGAGCCAGTGCCTGGCGTCCTTCGTTTCCGGGCACAGGCTCTCGCATAGCGCCCAGAAACGCGGTCCATGGTTCATTTCCTGCAGATGGGCGACCTCGTGTGCCGCGAGATAGGCGATCACCTTCGGCGGCGCCATGGCAATCCGCCAGGAAAAGCTCAAATCGCCCTCGGCGGAGCAGGATCCCCAGCGGCTGCGGGTGTCCTTCAGGCTGAGGGAGCGTGCCCTGCTTCCCGTCCTGCCGGCATAGACGGCGACCAGGCGTTCGAGTTCGCTGCGGGCTTCCTTCTTGAGATAGTCGGCGATGCGCCGGCGCAGATGCTCCTCGGCACCGCCCACTCTCAGAACCGCCTCCTCGTCGATCACGAGCGCTTCGGTCAAGCCGCGCAGGCGGCCCGTTCTCTCGATGCGGTGAGCGACGCCGCGAACAAGGATGGTGCCGCCGTCCTCGAGCTCGCTTTCACCGGAAAAGCGGGCAAGCTTGGTCATCAGCCAGCCCTGGTGCCGGGTGAGAAAGGCGCTGACCTCGCGCTCCGGCAGGCCTTCCGGTACGGTGAGCTTCAACGCTCGCCCTCCGGGCTCGATGCGAAGCGTCATCCGCGTCGCGCGCGCATTTTGCCGAATGGTCAGGGGAAGGACCTTGCCGGCAACCTCGATGTCACGGACGACATCAAGGGGCGGTCCACTGCCACGGTGCCGCTTGAGAGATGAAAACATGAGGCCGTTCTAGACGATTCGCAGGGGACTTGGCAGATGGACGAGCGACATCCGGCGTTTCACATGAAACACCGGATGCCTTGCGGGATCAGCTCGATTCGAAGCCGGCTTCCGGACCGGTGCGGCCGTTCTTGCGTTCGCGCATGAAGCGGTCGAATTCCTCCTGGTCCTTGGCACGACGGAGTTCGCGTACATAGCCGTCGAATTCCTCGCGCATCTCGTCAAGCTTGCGGCGCTCCTCGTCGAGACGGGCAAGTTCCGCTGTCCGCCAGTCGTCGAAGGCGACATTGCCGGTACGATGATGTGCCCAATGTCCCCGGTGGTTCCGTTTGAAGCCGGCACACATGCGATCCACTCCTTCATTGGCGTCCTTCTTGAACGCCCTCAGCTTGTCGCCGAAGAGGATGTAGGCGAGCATTGCCAGGCCGAGCGGCCAGAACACAATGAAACCCAGCACCATCAATGCAATGGTCGCGGGCGTCCAGTCCGGACGGATCAGTGCAGATTGGTTCATCTTCAGGATTCCTCGCAGTCGGCGGGCCGCCCTTCGCGGCCCGATGAAAACGATGTGGGAAAGCCACGGCCCCGGCGCAAGACATTGTAACAAGGAATCGGACAACCCCCTGACTTTCCTCCGGCAAATCGAGCGCTACGATGACTCGCTCAGGCCGATTTGCCACCCTTGATGAGCTGTTTGACCGGCTTCGCATGGCGTGAATGCCGGCGCTGGAAGGCGACGATGCGCGGTGCGATCTCGCGGCGGAAGCGCGAACCGTTGAAGACGCCGTAATGGCCCACATCGGGCTGCATATAGTGCTGCCGCATCGAATCGGGAATGCCGGTGCAGATCGTCTGCGCCGCCTTGGTTTGGCCGAGGCCGGAAATATCGTCGTTCTCGCCCTCGACGGTCAGCAGCGCCACGCGCCGGATCGCCGTCGGATCGACCCGCTTGCCGCGGTGCATCATCTCGCCCTTGGGCAGCGCATGTTGCATGAACACCACCTGCACGGTCTGCAGGTAGAACTCCGCGGTCAGATCCATCACCGCCAGATATTCGTCGTAGAAGTCACGGTGTTTTTCGGCCGCGTCGCCATCGTTCTTGACCAGATGGGCGAAGAATTCCTTGTGAGCGATCAGGTGCCGGTCGAGGTTCATCGACATGAAGCCGGAGAGCTGGAGGAAGCCCGGATAGACCATGCGCATGAAGCCGGGCTGCGGCCACGGAACCGGCATGACGACATTGTCGCGGAACCACTCGATCGGCCGTTCCTTCGCAAGCTCGTTGACCGCGGTCGGGTTGATGCGTGTGTCGATCGGCCCGCCCATCAGCGTCATCGTCGACGGTGCGAGGGGATCCTCCGCCGCCTCCATCAGCGCGACGGCCGCCAGAACCGGAACGGCCGGTTGACAGACCCCGATCACATGCGCATCCGGCCCGAGGAAATGCAGCATCTGGATGACGTAGTCGATATAGTCGTCGAGATCGAAGGTTCCCTCGCTCAAGGGAACCATGCGGGCGTCGATCCAGTCGGTGATGTAGACGTCGGAATGGGGTAGCAGTGCTTCCACGGTTCCGCGCAACAGCGTGGCGTAGTGGCCGGACATGGGCGCAACGATCAGGACTTTCGGATCCGGAGCGCGGTCCCTTGGCAGGCTGCGTTCGAAATGGATGAGATTGCAGAACGGCTCCCGCCAGACGATCCTTTCACGGACGGGCACGGGCTGCCCATCGATCTCGGTTTCCGCAAGGCCGAATTCCGGCTTGCCGTAGCGGCGGGTGGCACGCTCGAAAACTTCCAGTCCTGCGGCCGCGGCGCGGCCGAAATAGGTATGTGAAACCGGATTCATCGGATTGCTGAAGGCCAGCCGCATGGCGTCTGCCGCCGTGCGCCACGGAGCCATCATCGCATGGTTCATCTCATAAAGCTGGTAGAACATGGGCGCGTATCCCTTGTCTCAAATCAACGAAAACGCCGCTCCCAGTCCGACGCCGGAGCGCCTCCTCAGGAAACGGTTGCATCGGTTTCCGTCGGAAGCGTAGTCACGAAGAGTAAGATCGTTTCACCGGGACGGCGAACGATCTGGCTTGCGGTTGTTCGTCTCTGGTGTCCGCAATCGCTGCTACACTAGCATTTTTCTTGTGCAGCGCAACAAACCCGCCCCTCACTTTTTGGGGAAGGACGTGCGCGCGGAACGAGGCCTCTCACCCGTCGCTCACAGCCACAACTGCCTTGACGAGCCCTGACTTGTCGTGAGCCCAGCGGGGAAGATCGCGGACGAGGTCCTCGAGCGTCGTGCGGTGGGTGACGAGCGCCTCGATCGGAACCAGCCCCGCCGCAAGCGACCGAATCACGTGATCGAAGTCCTCGCGGGTAGCGTTGCGGCTGGCGACGAGGGACATTTCCCGCTTGTGGAATTCGGGATCCGAGAAACGGATCTCCTCCTTGACCACGCTGACGAAGACGAGCGTGCCGCCGTGGGCGACATGGCCAAACGCCCCTTCCATCGACCGGGCGTTGCCGGTGGCGTCGAAGACGACGTCGAAACCCTCCCCACCCGTCGCCTGCGCGAGCGCCGCATCGTCGCCCGCCAGGATTCCGGGCGAAAAGCCGAGCTTTTCCGTGGCGAAGGCCAGGCGCTCCTCGCTCGTGTCGAGCAGCCGTACGTCGTGGCCGGCTATGCGGGAAAAGACGGCCGTCCCCAGGCCGATCGGTCCGGCACCTATCACCAGCGAACGGTCGCCTCGGCCAGCCGCCGAGCGACGGACGGCATGGGCGCCGATCGCAAGGAACTCGACCGCCGCGGCGGCTTCCGGCGAAAGGCCTTCGGCCGAATAGAGGTTCTGTTCGGGCATGACGATTTCTTCGCAGAAGGCGCCGTCGGTGTGAACGCCGAGGACGCGGATCGCCGTGCAGCAGTTCGGCTTGCCTTTACGGCAGGCGATGCACTCCCCGCAGGAGAGATAGGGGTTAACGACGACGAGCGTCCCTGGCGCGAACCGGGTGCCGGGTCCCCCTTCGATCACTCTCGCAGAGATCTCATGGCCCATCACGCGCGGATATTCGAGAAAAGGATGCTTGCCCTCGAAGATATGATAATCGGTGCCGCAGATCCCGACGCGGCTGACGGCAAGGCGGACCGAGCCGGTTGGCGGTGCCTCGGGCCCGCTGCGGGCGATGAGCGCGAGGCGGCCGGGCTCTGAACAGACGACGGCTTTCATGCGGCGCTCCGAAGCTTGCTGGGGACCGGTTGCGGGCAGGCGGCCATCACCGCGCCCCCCGCCGCCGCAACTGGTCGAAATAGACGATCACGATGATCAGCAACCCGGTGATGATGCGCTGCCAGAAGGAATTGACGTTCAGGAGATTGGCACCGTTGTTGATCGTGGCAAGGATGAAGGCGCCGAGCAGCGGACCGTGAACCGAGCCGACCGCGCCGAAAAGGCTCGTGCCGCCGATGACCGACGAAGCGATCGCCTGCAGCTCCCAGCCTTCGGCCTGCGTGGCGTTGCCGATGCCGATGCGCGAGGCGAGCAGAAGCCCGACAAAGGCGGCGCAGGTCGATGACAGGATATAGGCCAGATAGATCGTTCGGTTGACGTTGACGCCGGAAAGACGCGCCGCCTCGCGGTTGGAGCCGACGGCGAAGAGATAGCGGCCGAAGCGGCTCAGATGCAGGAAGACGTAAGCCGGAATTGCAACGACGATCACCATCCAGAAAAGACTGGGAACTCCGAGGAAGTCGGCGCGTGAGAAAGTGGTGAAGGCGTCGTTGGTGATCGAGATGGTCGAACCGTTTGTTATCAGGAGACCGATGCCGCGAAGCGAGGTCAGCGTCGCAAGCGTGATGATGAAGGGCGGCAGCCCCATGCGGACGATGCCGAAGGCATGGAAGGCGCCGATCAGCACGCCGATCGCCAGCGTCGCGATGATTGCGAGCCAGAGCGGAATCCCCGCCGCGAGCAGCCAGGCGACGATGACGCTGGTGAAACCGACGACGGCTCCGACCGAAAGGTCGATGCCTGCCGTGATGATGACGAAGGTCTGGCCGACGGCGAGAATCGCGGTCATCGCCCCCTGACGCAGGAGGTTGCTGATGTTGTTGGGCGTCCAGAAGGCATTGGTCGCCAGGCCCAGGAGCAGCCAGAGGACGACCAGCAATCCCACGAGCGTAAGACCGAACAGGATGCTGACGCCTTTCTTCGGCGTCGGTCCCGCGCTTTCAACCGTTTCCACACTCATCGCTTCCTCCCTGCGTCCTTCCTCATCCGGCTCTCAGGCATTGATCGCCTGCGCCAGCACTTCCTCATGGCTTGCGCCTCGGTAGTCGTGGCTTGCCACAAGCCGCCCCTGCCGGAACACATGCAGGCGATCGGCCAGCTCATAGACCTCCGGCAGGTAGGAGGAGATCAGGATGATCCCTGCCCCCTTCTCCAGAAGCCGCGCAAACAGCCGGTAGATTTCCGCCTTGGTGCCGACATCGACGCCCACGGTCGGCTCGTCGAAGATGAAGAGCTTCGCGCCGTGGCTCAGCCATCTACCGATCACGATCTTCTGCTGGTTGCCGCCGGACATGGCGGAGGCAAGCACGCGCCGCGACGGCGTCTTGATTTTCAGATCCCGGATCTGACGCTCGGCATTGGAGGCCTCCTGCGCGCGGTTGATCGTCAAGCCGCGCGTCAGCCTTTTGAAAACAGGCAGGTTGATGTTGACGCCGATCGGCAGGTTGAGGCACAGGCCCTGATCGCGGCGACTCTCCGGCGCGAGAGCGATCCCCAGGTCCATGGCCTTGCGCTCATTGGCTATCGCGACCTTTCGGCCCTGCCAGAAGATCTCTCCTTCGCTCACCGTGTTGCGCCCGTAAAGTCCGAGCGCGAATTCGCTGCGGCCGGCACCGATCAGTCCGTAGAGCCCGACGATCTCACCCGCCCTGACCGAGAGCGATATGTCGCGGAAACCGGGACCGGAGAGCCCGCGCGTCTCGACGATCATCTCGCCCGGCTGGAAACGTTCCTTGTGGTAGATCTGTTCGATCGTGCGGTTGATCATCAGAGTGATGAGCTCGGCCTCGTTCGTCTCGGAAATCGCGCGCGTGCCGACATGCGTGCCGTCGCGAAGCACCGAGACGCGGTCCGCGAGCTCGAACACTTCTTCCAGCCTGTGGCTGATATAGACGATCGTGACGCCCTCGCCCTGCAGCCGGCGGATCAGGCGGAAAAGCTGCGCCGATTCCTGTCGCGTGAGATAGGCCGTGGGCTCGTCGAAGATGAGGAACTGCGTGCCACGCATGGCCGCACGAGCAGTGGCGACCAGCTGCTGCTGGCCGATCGTCAGACTGCCGAGTTCGGCATTGGCGGGCAGGTTGAAGCCGAGATCGTCAAGCACGCCCTGGGCCGCGCCGGTCATCGCGCGCTTGCGCATCAGCCCGCGCCGGTTCATCTCGTCGCCCAGGAACATGTTCGCCGCGACGCTCAGATGCGGGCAAAGCACCACCTCCTGGTGAACCGCGTTGATGCCGCGCGCGATCGCTTCGTTGGGCGTGGCCAGGTCGACTGTCTCGCCGCACCAGCGGATTTCTCCGGCACTGCGGGCAATGACCCCGGTCAGGAGCTTGATCAGCGTCGATTTGCCGGCACCGTTCTCGCCGACGATCGCGTGGATTTCGCCGGATAGAAAGGTCATGGTCGCGGGCTTCAAAGCCTCGACCGCGCCGTAGTTTTTCTGCAGGCCGCGGAGTTCCAGGATGGGCTCGCCCTTTGGAACCGGATGGGCGCCCGCCGCCCTCACCTGTTCGTCATGGCGATGGCTGACCTCTTGAAGCCCTATCATGGCATTGTCCTCCACTTCCGGGATCGCAGCGGCCGATTCCCTTCGGCCGTTGCACCGTTCTCCTGAAGGCGATGCGCAGCGCCGGTACTACGGCGCCGCGCAATCGCGCTCGTCAGTTGACCTTCGGATTCAAAAGCGCGTCGATCTTCGGCTCGCTCATATTGGCCTTGGTGACCAGATTCGCGCCGGTATCGACATTGGCTTCGACCTTCTCGCCCTTGGAGACCGCAAGAGCCGTCTTCACGCCGTCATAGCCCATACGGTAGGGATCCTGGACGACGAGGCCCGCCAGCACGCCTTCCTTGAGGAAGCCCACGGTCTTGTCGTCGCTGTCGAAGCCGATCACCTTGATCTTGTCGCCGAGCTTGTTCTCGGCGATCGCCTGGCCGACGCCCTGCGCCATGATCAGGTTCGAGGCGAAAACGCCGACGAGGTTGGGGTTGGCGGTGATCAGATCGGTCATGATGTTGAGACCGGTCGTCGCCTGACCGTCGGCATATTTGTCGGCAACCACTTTCAGGCCCGGATATTTCGTCTTGACCTGATCGAGAAAGCCTTCGCGGCGCTGGTCGAGCGAGCCGACACCCGGCAGGCTGGTGATGATCGCGATCTCGCCCTCTTCCTTGCCGGTCGCCTCCTTGATGGCGGCGGCAAGACCGTCGGCGGCTATGCGTCCGCCCTGGACGTTGTCCGTGGTCAGGAACGAGGTGAAGGCCTTCGAATCCGCCCCGGAATCGATGCCGATCACCGGAACCGATTTGGCGGCCTCGTCGACGGGCTTGCCGAGCGCCTTGAACTCCGTCGGCGCGATCACGACCGCGGCCGGCGCGCCCGCAACGGCGTTTTCCAGGATGGTGATCTGGCCGTTGATGTCGGATTCCGACTGGGCGCCGAGCTCCGGCACGTTGACACCGAGATCCTTGCCGGCGGCGCGCGCCCCCGCAAGTACGATCTGCCAGTAGAAGGAGGTGGTGTCCTTGACGATGATGGGGATGGTGACGTCCTGCGCGAAAGAGGTCGCGGGGACCATTGCGGCGACGAAAGCGGCGCCGGCCAGGGCATTGAAGGCACGGCGTGAAAGAATGCGCTTGGCTATGCTCATCGGGTTCTCCTCAGTTACACCTTGTTCCGTTATCGACCGGGTCGCCAGGTGCATGCGGCCCGGTTGCTTATGGAGAGTGGCGGCCGCCATCGAGGGCGGCGAAGCATCAGGCCCTTACCGCCTCCGGCCCCAGCTCGGGCGCGACAAGCGTATGGGGTTCGAAGGCCGCGTAATCTTCCGGCGCGATCCCGTAGCGGGTCAGTTCCATGTTCCGTTTCAGGCTCGACGGTTTGGCGGTTCCGAGCAGCACCGAGGCGACGTTGGGATTGGCCAGCGGGAACTGCAGGGCCGGGGCGGCCAGCGGCATGGCGCGCTGCCCGGCGATGGCTTCCATCGCCGCGACCTTGGCGCGCACCTCGTCGGTCGCCGGCATGTAATCGAAATGCGCTCCCTCGACAGGTCCGGTCGCGAGAATGCCGGAATTGAACACGCCGCCGACGACCAGCGAGGTGTGTTTCTTCGCGCAGAGCGGCAGGAGCTCGGCGACCGCGGAGCGGTCCAGGAGCGTATAGCGGCCGGCAAGCAGGATGCAGTCGATGTCGACCTGGCGCATGACGTCGAGGCAGACCGGCACCTCGTTGACGCCGAGACCGTAGGCGGAAATGACGCCGCTCGATTTCAGCTCCTCGAGTGCTTTCAGGCCGGAATCCAGAAGCTGCCGCAGGTAGACGGCGTTTTTCGCCGCACCATGCGTGTAGCCGCCAATGTCGTGGACATAAAGAATATCGATGCGGTTGAGACCGAGACGGGCATAACTCATCTCGACCGACCGCATGATCGCGTCGTAGCCGTAGTCATAGGTGACGTCGAAGTTCAGCGGCTTGACGTAGGAAAAGTCAGGGACCTGGTTCTCGGGCACCGGGTGAAGCAGGCGACCGACCTTCGTCGACAGCACGAAGCTGTCGCGCGGCTTGTCGCGCAGGAAGTCGCCGACCCGCCGCTCGGCAAGGCCAAGGCCATAGAACGGCGCCGTATCGAAATAGCGGATACCCGCTTCCCAGGCCGCGTCGAGCGTCGCCATCGCCGCTTCACGGGTGCATTCCCGATAGAGACCGCCCAGTCCCGCGGTGCCGAAACTGTACTCCGTCACCGCAAGCGCGGTCCGGCCTATCCTTCTCGTCTGCATTCCTTGTTTTCCTCCCCCAAGGATTGCGCCCTTACATGCGTCTCGCTTCGCCCCTCAGCCTTAAAGCGTCGCCCCCAGATGCCAGGGCACGAATTCGTTGTCGCCGTAGCCGAAAAGCTCGCTCTTGGTCTTGCGGCCCGAGGCGGTCTCGATGATGAGCTCGAAAATCCCCCGGCCGAGATCGGCGATCGTCGCTTCACCCGAGGCGATGACGCCGCAGTCGATGTCCATGTCCTCTTCCATGGCCCGATAGAGCGCCGTGTTGCTGGTGAGCTTGATCGATGGCGCCGGCCGACAGCCGAAACAGCTGCCGCGGCCGGTGGTGAACGCGATCACGTTGGCGCCGCCGGCGACCTGGCCGGTGGCCGAAACCGGATCGTAGCCGGGCGTGTCCATGAAGACCAGTCCGGGCTCCGTCACGCGCTCAGCATAATTGTAGACGGCCGTCAACGGCGAGCGGCCGCCCTTGGCGACGGCGCCCAGCGATTTCTCGAGAATCGTCGTCAGGCCGCCCCGCTTGTTACCCGGCGAAGGATTATTGTCGAGCGACGCGCCATGCATCGCCACATAGTCCTCCCACCAGGCGATCAGGCCGTCGAGCTTGACCGCGACCTTCTCGTTTACCGCACGGCTGCGCAGCAGATGCTCGGCTCCGTAGATCTCGGAGGTCTCGGAAAGGATCGCCGTGCCGCCGGCGGCGGCGAGTATGTCGACCGCCGCACCGAGCGCCGGATTGGCGGTGATGCCGGAAAGCCCGTCCGAACCGCCGCATTGCAGCCCCACGATGATCTCGCTGACCGGGATCGGCACGCGCCTGGCGGCTGCGACTTCCTTGGCGATCTCGTCGAGAATGCCGAGCGCGCGCTCGACGGAACGGCGCGAGCCGCCGGCCTCCTGGATGTTGAAATGCCGCTTCTCGGCCCCGGCCCCGCTCTGGCCGTAGAGCGTCAGCTGATTGACCTCGCAGCCGAGCCCGACCATCAGCACGCCGCCGAAATTCGCGTGACGCGCATAGCCGGCGAGCGTCCGGTGCAGGTTCTTCATTCCGTCGCCCGTGGACGACATGCCGCATCCCTGGTCGTGGACGATCGGCACGAAACCGTCGATGCCTTCATATTTCGGCAGAATGCGCCTGTTCGCCTCGTCGGCGATCGCGCGACAGACCGTGGTGGAACAGTTCACGCTGGCGACGATGCCGATATAGTTGCGCGTTGCGGCCCGGCCGTCCGCCCGTCGATAGCCGAGGAACGTGCGCGCTTTGTCCGCCTCGCTGGCAGCCTCCGGCGGAACGGCGGCACCAATGGCGAGCCGACCCTGATCGAAGGCAAGATTATGCGAATGAACGTGCTCGCCGGGCGCGATGGGGGACGTGGCGCGGCCGATCGCCTGGCCGTATTTGACCACCGGCTCACCGACGTCGATCCGGCGGATCGCGGCCTTGTGGCCCGGCTCGATGCGCGCGACCGCCGACACGCCGCCGGCCAGCCGGTCGCCCGGCGCAATCGCAGCGGTGGCGACGACGACGTTATCGTCCGGCGAAAGAAGGATCGAAGACGGTGCGGGCAAATCAAGCTCCTCCCGAACGGTTCCCCACATGCGAAAACACTGGTTCTGTCTTTTATCTACAATAGACAGATGTTCGTCAATGGCTATTATGGGCCCATTGCGGCGGTCGCGGAACGGGAGCCTCGACGTGCCGACACGAAAAACCCGAACCGGGCCGGATCCTCGCCATGGCGAAGCAGAACACCGTTTTCAAGGATGCCTTCAACCGCTGCCTGGAGCTGTTCGCGGAGACTTCCACGCTTCCCTCCGAACCGGAGCTCGGGCAGGCGCTCGGCGTCAGCCGCACGACCGTGCGCGCCATCCTGACGCGCTGCGAGGAACTGAGCCTCATCGCCTGGGACAAGCGCAGCAAGACGGTGTTGAGACGACCTGAGCCCTCGGACTACTTCCCGACCGCGGAGACCGATTCGCTTGCCGAAAGGATCGAGCGGAGCTTCATGCGCCGGATTCTGGCTGGCGGCGCCGAGCCCGGCATGCAGATCAACGAGCTCGAGCTTGCCCGCGAGATCGGTGCCGGAACGACCAGCGTGCGCGAATTCCTGATCCGCTTCAGCCGTTTCGGGCTGATCGAAAAACGGCCGAACAGCCATTGGGTCCTCAAGGGGTTCACGCGCGAATTCGCGCTCGAACTGACGGAAGTGAGGGAAATGTTCGAGCTGCGCTCGGCCGCTCGCTTCGTCTCCCTTCCCGACCAGGACCCGGCTTGGGAGGAGCTGAAGAAGATCGAGGCGGTGCATCGGGAAATTCTCGCCGACATCGACAAGCGCTACAGCGAATTTTCCGAACTCGACGAGCGCCTCCACCTGCTGGTGCACAAATCGTCCAGCAACCGCTTCATCATCGACTTCTACGATGTCATCGCCATCGTCTTTCACTATCACTACCAGTGGAACAAGGCGAATGCGCGGGAGCGCAACGCCCGGGCGCTGGAGGAGCATCTCGACTATATCGCCGCGCTGCAATCGCGCGATCCCACGCTCGCCGAACAGGCCTGCCGGCGACACTTGAAATCGGCGCGGGAGACGCTGCTCCAGTCGATTCCGTAGGTCACGATGACTGGAGCGTTTCCAGGAAATGTGTGTGACGGTTTTCCGTTCGCCGCTTGTTTGATCGCCTCATCACTGTGCTCGTCACAGGGATCCAGCCAGACCAAGTCCTTGGGCTGAAAGAACTCTTCCCGCGCCGCAGACGCGGCGCTGTCGGATCCCTGTGACGAGCACAGGGATGAGGACGGAGGAGAGATTGCCGTCCTCCAAAAAGTTTCCTACAGCCCGCGCGTCTTATGAGACGCCCTTCCCAGTCCTTGTGAGGAATCGATCAATAGCCGGATTCCGTCCGTACCGGTCCGCCCTCTCCAAGAAATTCCCGGCGCAGCCGCTCCGTTGCGCTGACGAGCAACGTAACATCTGTGCCGATCGCCATGAAATCGGCACCGAGCTCGCGATAGTCGCGCGCCTGGGCGGGATCGAGGGTCATGATCCCGCGTGCCTTGCCGGCTCTCTCGATCCGCGCGAAGGCCTCGATTATGGCTGTCCGTACCTCCGGATGACCCGGATTGCCGAGGTGCCCCATGTCCGCGGCGAGATCCGCCGGACCGACGAACAGGCCGTCGACACCGTCCAGCGCAGCGATGGCGTCGATCGCCTCGAGCCCTGCCCGGCTCTCGATTTGCAGCAGCAGACAGATCTCGTCGTTGGCGTTTTCGAGGTAGTCGCCGATGCGGCTGAAGTTGGTTGCCCGGCCGAGAGCGGCACCGACACCGCGCACGCCATGCGGCGGGTAACGCACGGCGCGCACGAGCTGCCGCGCCTGCTCGACATTGTCGACCATCGGGATCAACAGCGTCTGCACGCCGGCATCGAGGATCTGCTTGATCATGACCGCGTCGCCGACCGGCAGGCGGACGATCGGATGACTGCCTCCGCCGGCGACGGCGCGATACTGCGCCGCCAGCATGGGAATATCGTTCGGCGCATGCTCGCCATCGATTAGCAGCCAGTCATAACCGCTGCCGGCCACCACTTCCGCCGCATAGGGACTGGCGAGCGCCACCCAGAGACCGAGCTGAAAGCGGTTTTCGCGGATCGCCGCTTTGAAGGTGTTTTTCGGGGCGGGCATCGATTGCTCTCCTTCTGCGTCCGAGTGTGTCTGCCGCAATCTGCCGGCGGCGACCGAGTGCTTCCCAGCCTCTTACCGGCAAAAGAAAAAACCGGCCAGAACTTTCCGGCCGGTTTTTCGAGGGAGCGCCGCCTCAGGCGATGCCGCCGAGGCAGACATATTTGATCTCCATGAATTCCTCGATGCCGTATTTCGACCCCTCGCGACCGAGTCCCGAGAGTTTGACGCCACCAAAGGGTGCCTCCGCCGTGGAGATCAGGCCGGTATTGACACCGACCATGCCATATTCCAGCGCTTCCGCCACGCGGAAGACGCGGGCGAGGTCCTTGGCATAGAAATAGGAGGCAAGGCCGAATTCGGTGTCGTTCGCCTGTGCGATCACATCCGACTCGTCCTTGAAGCGGAAGAGCGGCGCCACCGGGCCGAATGTCTCTTCCCGCGCGACCGCCATCGCCTGGGTCACGTCGGCCAGCACCGTCGCTTCGTAGAAGGTGCCGCCGAGCGAATGGCGACGGCCGCCCTGCACCACGCGCGCGCCCTTCGCAAGCGCATCCGCCACGTGCTCCTCGACCTTCTTCAGCGCCGGCTGGTCGATCAGCGGTCCGAGGATGACGCCGTCCTCCATCCCGTTGCCGGTCTTGAGCTTGCCGACGGCCTGGGCGAGTTTCTCCGAAAACGCCTCGTAGACGCCGTGCTGCACATAGATGCGGTTGGCGCAGACGCAGGTCTGGCCATTGTTGCGGAACTTGGCGATCAGCGCGCCTTCGACCGCCGCATCGAGATCGGCATCATCGAAAACGATGAACGGGGCGTTGCCGCCGAGTTCCAGGCCAAGCTTCTTGATCGTGGCCGCGCTCTGGCGATAGAGCTCTGCGCCGACCTCGGTCGAGCCGGTAAAGGTAAGCTTGCGGACGGTCGGGTTCGAAGTCATCTCGGCGCCGATCTCGCGCGCTGAGCCGGTGATGACGCTGAAGAGGCCTTTCGGCATGCCCGCGCGCTCGGCGAGCACGGCGATTGCGATCGCCGAAAACGGCGTCTGCGCGGCCGGCTTCAAGACCATGGCGCAACCGGCGGCAAAGGCCGGCCCGGCCTTGCGGGTGATCATCGCGTTGGGGAAGTTCCACGGCGTGATCGCGGCGACGACGCCGATCGGCTGCTTCATCACCAGAATGCGCTTATCCTTCTGATGACCGGGAACCAGGTCGCCATAGACACGCCGCGCCTCTTCCGCGAACCATTCGATGAAGCTCGCCCCGTAGACGATCTCGCCGGTCGCCTCCGCGAGCGGCTTGCCCTGCTCCATCGTCAGAATCCGGCCGAGATCGTCCTTGTTTTCGATCATCAGCTCGAACCAGCGGCGCAGCACCGCCGAGCGCTCCTTGGCGGTCCGAGCCGCCCATTCCTTCTGCACCCGCGCCGCGGCCTCGATCGCCGTTCTGGTCTCGGCGGCGCCGAGTTTCGGAACGCGGCCGATGATTTCGCCGGTCGCCGGATTGTTCACCTCGATCGCATTCTTCGGGTCGGCTTCGATCCAGGTATCGCCTACGAGAGCAGCCTGGCGAAACAGCGACGGGTCTTTCAGATTCATGTCGAGTCCTTCCTCAAAAAATCTACAGAACTTATACAGCTTTTTTCGCCGGTTCGACAATCACATGATTGCGGTTTACGGATCCTTCGCGCCTGCTGAGCTGACGCGCAGGAATGGCGATGCGTCGGACAGGTGCGTATCTGCAAGAAATAAGGATGTTCCTTCGTGACAGAAATCAACCATAGAAGAGCCGATCACCCCATCCACTCGATCTTTCTGGAGCGCTGGTCGCCGCGCGCCTTCACAGGCGAGGAGATCGGAGAAAAGGATCTGCTCGCGCTCTTCGAAGCCGCGCGCTGGGCGCCTTCGGCCAGCAATCTTCAGCCCTGGCGCTTCGTCTACGCCCGCCACGGCACCGGGCATTTCGCTCGCCTGCTGTCGACGCTCGACGAGGGCAATCAGCGCTGGGCGAAAAACGCCTCTGCCCTGGTCATCATCCTTTCGAAGACCCACAGGGTCACATCGACCGGCGAGCTGAGGCCGGCCTATACGCACGCATTCGACACGGGAGCGTCCTGGTTCGCGCTCGCGCTGCAGACGCAGCTCGCCGGATGGCATGCCCATGCGATGGCGGGGGTCGACAGAGAGAAGGCCATGCAGGTGCTCGGTGTTCCGGAGCACTACCGGGTCGAGGCAGCCGTCGCGATCGGCAGGATTGCGGATCCTTCCACCCTGCCGGACGATCTGCGGGAACGCGAAAAACCAAGCCAGCGCAAGCCCGTCAGCGAATTCGTCTTCGAAGGACGTTTCACGGGCGAATGATCCGCGAGCGATCGAGCTTCCGAAAGACGAGAGCAGGGCGTGGATCGCCTTGCTCTCGTCGGAACCATGATCAAAGTGCCGCGCCTATACGTGCGCGTCAGATATCGAGATTGGCGACGCTCAGTGCGTTTTCCTGGATGAAGTCGCGCCGCGGCTCCACTTCGTCGCCCATCAGGCGCGAGAACAGACCATCCGCATCCGTCGCATCGGTAACCTTGACCTGCAGCAGCGAACGGACGTTCGGATCGAGGGTCGTCTCCCACAATTGCTCGGCGTTCATTTCGCCCAGGCCCTTGTAGCGCTGCATGGTGAGCCCCTTGCGGCCGGCGGCGAAGATCGCGTCGAGGAGGGCGCGCGGACCGCTGATCTCCTGCGTGCCGTCGCGGCGGCGCAGCACCGGCGGAGCGCCATAGACCTCCTTAAGCCGTGCCTTGAGCTGATCGATATGGCGTGCATCCGAAGAACCGATCAGCGCCATGTCGAGCACGGCCGCTTCCTTGACGCCGCGCACCATGCGCTCGAGCTTCAGCCCGCCTTCCGCCGTCACCGTTGCCTCCCATCCGCGTTCGGTCTCTTCGGCGATGACATCCAGCCGGCGGGCCACTTCGGCGGCGATCAACTGATATTCGTCGCGCTCGCCGTTGAGTTCCACGTTGAGCGCTCCGGCGATGGCAGCCTGCTCCACGACCGAGCGATTGTAGCGGGAGTGGAGCCCATCCATCAGCGAGCGCAGTCGCAGCGCATCGTTGATGACCTCGCGGAGATCCTGGCCGACGCGCACTTCGCCCGAAGCGAGTTCGAGCGACGCCTCCTCGAGGCCCATGTTGATCAGATAATCTTCAAGCGCCTTCTCGTCCTTGAGATACTGGACGGACTTGCCGCGGGCCACCTTGTAGAGCGGCGGCTGGGCGATATAGAGGTGGCCGCGCTCGATCAGCACCGGCATCTGCCGGAAGAAGAAGGTGAGCAGCAGCGTGCGGATGTGGGCGCCGTCGACGTCGGCGTCCGTCATGATGATGATCTTGTGATAGCGCAGCTTGTCGGCGTTGAACTCGTCACTGCCGATCGACGTGCCGAGCGCGGTGATCAGCGTGCCGATTTCCTGGCTCGACAGCATCTTGTCGAAACGCGCGCGCTCGACGTTGAGGATCTTGCCGCGCAGTGGCAGGATCGCCTGGTTTTCACGCGAGCGGCCCTGCTTGGCCGAGCCGCCTGCCGAGTCGCCCTCCACCAGGAAGAGTTCGGATTTGGCCGGGTCGCGCTCGGAACAATCGGCGAGCTTGCCGGGCAGCGACGAGATATCGAGCGCACCTTTTCGGCGCGTCAACTCGCGTGCCTTGCGCGCAGCTTCGCGCGCGGCGGCGGCCTCCACGACCTTGCCCACGAGAATCTTGGCATCGGAAGGATGTTCTTCGAGCCAGACGCTCAGGGCCTCGTTGACCAGGCTTTCGACGACGGGGCGGACTTCCGAGGACACCAGCTTGTCCTTGGTCTGCGAGGAGAATTTGGGATCGGGAACCTTCACCGACAGCACAGCCGTCAGCCCCTCGCGGCAATCGTCGCCCGTGAGCGATACCTTTTCCTTCTTGGTGATGCCGGACGTGTCGGCATAGGAGGTGATCTGACGCGTGAGCGCACCGCGGAAGCCGGCCATATGCGTGCCGCCGTCGCGCTGCGGAATGTTGTTGGTGAAGCACAGCACGTTCTCGTGATAGCTGTCGTTCCACCACATTGCCACTTCGACGGTGATGCCGTCCTTCTCGCCGCGGATCGACACCGGCTTCTGCACGAGCGGCTTCTTCGCCCGGTCCAGATAGGCGACGAAGGCCTCGAGACCGCCGTCATACATCATTTCTTCCCGACGAATGTCGGAATGGCGCTTGTCGGTCAGCACGATGCGGACGCCGGAATTCAGGAAGGCGAGCTCGCGCAGGCGATGCTCGAGCGTACCGAACTCGAACTCGATGTTCGAGAAGGTCTGTTCGCTCGGCGTGAAGGTGACCTCGGTTCCGGTCTCGCTGCCGGCGTCGCCCGTTACCTTGAGCGGCCCGTCGGCAACGCCGTGGGTGAAGCTCATTTCGTGGATCTTGCCCGACCGGCGGATCTTGAGCTTCAGCGACACGGAGAGGGCGTTGACGACCGAAACGCCGACGCCGTGCAGGCCACCGGAGACCTTGTAGGAATTCTGGTCGAATTTTCCGCCGGCATGAAGCTGCGTCATGATGACTTCCGCCGCCGAGACGCCTTCTTCCCGGTGGATGTCCGTCGGTATGCCGCGACCGTTGTCCGTCACCGTGACGGAACCGTCGGGATTGAGCGTGACCGTTACGATGTCCGCATGGCCGGCAAGCGCCTCGTCGATCGCGTTATCCACGACCTCGTAGACCATGTGGTGCAGACCTGAGCCATCGTCGGTGTCACCGATATACATGCCCGGGCGCTTGCGCACTGCATCGAGGCCTTTCAGCACCTTGATGGAATCGGCACCATATTCGGCGATTGCGCCGGCTTCGGTCTCAGAAATATCGGTCATTCGGGCTCAGATCTTTCCAGGTTTTCGGACGTCGCGATTCATTGCGAATCACAGCGCGAGATGCCTCGCGGACTATAGAAAATTTGTCCAATTGTTCCAAATCCCGACGCGAAGATCGCGGCCGGAATGGGCTTTCATCCCCTGTCCTTATCAGGAAATGTGGCTTTTTCCAAAACATCTTCCAGTGCCCGAATCGTCTCCGCCGACAGGCCGCGAATCTCCATGCTCAAACGGTTGGCGAAGGCAGTGTGACCGGGCGGAAGGCCGGACGTGTCGAGCACGACTTTCGGATCTGAAAGATGCGCTATCCGGAAGAGTTCGTCGGCCTCGTCCCAGATCACGTTGAAATAGCCGGCAACGCGCTGGAGGAAGTCGAAGCTCGGCGCTCCCCGCTTGCCGTGTTCGAGAGCCGAGAGATACGCGGGCGAAACCCCTATTGCAGCCGCCATCTCTTTCTGAGACACGCCCTTGCGCCGGCGAAGTTCGCGCACGGCCTCGCCGAAGGGAGTCATGATGCGCCCCCCTTCGCCCGCGCCAGCCGCACATAGAGCGCGCCCTCGCCGCCGTGATTGCGGGCTGCCGGTTCGTAGGACGATATCAAGGGCCGGAACTCGGGAAGCGAGAACCAGAGCGGCACGGCTCGCTTCAGGGCTCCGTCGCTGCCGAGCGACGTCCCCTTGCCGGTGATGACGAGGACATGCCTCAAGCCGCGGTCGCGCGCCCTCAGGAGGAACTGCAGCAGCAGTCCGTGCGCCTCGCTCTGAATCATGCCGTGCAGGTCGATCCTCGCCTCGAGCGTCAGCCGGCCCTTCGCCAGTTTGCGTTTGACCGGCCGCTCCAGCGGATGATGAGGGGGGTGTTCTGCCTTGTCGCGGCTGAGTGAAAAGCCTTTGCCGGGCTTTTCAGGCGTGCTCGAGGGAGGCGTCGCCTCCGGGCCAGGTACAGCCTTGATTTCCGCGGTCCCGCCCAGCAGCTCCTCCAGAGCGTCCAACCGCCCGGGCATGGGCCGCGCCGAACGCGCGACCTTCCCCCAGAGAATGCGGTCCTCGGTGGAAAGCTTCTTGTCCTTAGCCATGGCTGGACTGCGCGCGATATCGGGCCGCGGCCGCGCGGGGCACGAAAATGAAGAAGTCTGCGTCGTTGCGCACGGAACCCGCGAGTTTCCCCGCCCGGTCGCCGGAGCCCGTGAAGATATCGCCGCGCGCCGGGCCGACGATGGCCGAGCCGGTGTCCAGCGCGAGCATCAGGCGCCCGAAGGGATGTCCGCCGTCGAGATGGAGCAGGGTTTCGCTCGCGACGTAGAAGGGAACGCCGAATGTGTGGATGAGGCGGTCGACAGCAAGCGAGCGTCCCGGCTCCAGCGGCACCTTGGCAGCCGCCACGGGGCCGAGCCCCTCTTCCTCGACCGGCGCCTCGCGGAAAAAGATGAAGGACCGGTTATGCCACAGAACCTCGTCCGCCTTGTCGGCATGGGCCGCCAGCCAGTCGCGAATGCTCGCCATCGACACGGTGGCGGCGTCGATCTCGCCGCGATCGATCAACAGTTTCCCGACGGCGGAAAAGCGATGCCCGGTTTTGGCGGCATAGGTGATGCGGCGGCGCGATCCGTCCGGATAGATCAGCCGCGCGGCGCCCTGCACATGGACGAAGAACACGTCGACTTTGGAGCGGGCATAGGCGATTTCCAGACCGCGGCCGGCGAGAAATCCTTTTTCGATCGCGCGTCGGTCCGGATATTCCTCGATCCTGCCGTCGCAACAGCGGCCGAAGGCGAAATATGGGTCCATTCCTGCCGGCCGGTTTATGTCGTCGATATCGATGAGGTCCGAGGGACGCCGGTAGAAGGGAAAGCGGAACTCCGCATCCGGCTCAGCCCGTACCTCGACCTCGGGTTCGTAGAAAGCGGTGACGAAGCCGGTCCTTTTCCCTTCAGGGCGGATTCGGAACGGAACGAACTGGGCCTCGAAAAATCCGCGTGCGGCGGCCGCATCGGAGAAATCGCTGCCTGCCGCGTCGAAGGCGGGCAGGAGGTCGGCGACCGAAATACCGAGCGAGCCGGTCTTGTACGGCTTCACCTCCGTTACATGCCGGTGACAGCGCCGAAGCGAAGCGATCACCGGTGCCGGGTCGTCCGCAGACCAGCCGGGCAGCTCCGAATAGGAGACCGGCTCGAGATGAAAAGTCATGGCCGCCCGCTTCCCGGTCAGTTTTCCGATTCGGTGGCGATCAGCTTCCAGTTCGGGTCGCGTGAACGGATATCGCGCGCAAACGTCCACAGGTCGTTCACTTCGGCAACCGAATCGGCGTCTCCGTCGACCAGTTTGCCCTGCTTGTCGTAGGTCGCGGAAATAAGCTGGCTGATGATCCTGACCGTTATGTTTTCCTCGGCGTCCTTGATCTCCGCGTGCACGATATCGGCTTTGTCGATGCCGACGAAGGTCGACTTGACAACTTCGCCCTTGGCCTCGCGTTCCGCAATCGCGGCCTCGAAACCCTCATAGACTTCGCGGGACAGCAAACCCTTGAGAGTTTTACGATCGCCATCGGCAAAGGCCATGACGATCATCTCGTAGGCCATCTTCGCACCGTTGAGGAATTCGGTGGGATTGAAGTTGGGATCCGCGTCGGTCATCGCCCGGAGTTGGGCATTCAGCGGAGTCCCGGCCTTGGCGACGGTCTCGATCGCGGCATAGCGCGACTCGTCTTCCGCCGTCTCGCGACGGGGGAGCTGAACGACCTTGCCGTTATCCTTGGCTTCCGGCCCTTGGGCGATATCCCGTGGAGAGTAGGGATCGAAAGGAGGCCGCTCGCTGCCGGTCCTGCGACCTAGGACGCTACGCAATTGCAGGAAGATGACCACGGCAGCGATCAGGAAAAAAAATGTGATGAAATCAAAAGAGCCCATTTCCACCCGGAACCGCTGTTAGAATTTCTCGTACTGTTCCATATAGTCCGGAAGGATAGACCATTCAAACGACGATGTCGCACCCATAAACCGGAGACCGGACAATTGCACTCACCTTCTTGCGAGCACGGGCGATGCGTTTCCTGATCCCGCTTGTCATTCTCGGGCTGCCGCTTGCGGAAATCGCTGGCTTCGTCGCCGTCGGGCGCGAGATCGGCGTGGCGATGACGCTTCTTCTCGTTTTCGCAAGTGCCGTCGCCGGCATCATGCTCCTGCGCTTCCAGGGTTTCGGCGTGCTCCGGCGCGTGCAGGAGGCGGCACGGACGGGCAACGATCCGGGGCTGGACGTTCTCGGCGGTGTGCTGATCTTCATCGCCGCTATCCTCTTGATCGTGCCCGGTTTCATCAGCGACCTCGTCGGCCTTCTGATCTTTCTGCCCCCGGTCCGACGCGCCATCGCCGGCTTCCTGCGCAGCCGGATGACGATTTTGAGCAGCGCAACCGGCTTCTATCGTGCCTCCAGGCCCCAATCCTCCGGTTCCCGGTCCTCTGGCCCCCAATCCGCTGGCCCGCAATCCGCTGGAGCCTCACGCGAGGAGCGCCGCGGGCCGCTGACGATCGATCTCGACGAGGACGAATTTTCGCGCAAGACAAAGGATGAAGACGACCCGCCGCCGCCACCGGATCGTCTGCCTCATTGATCCGAGCTTCACTTTTTCTGATCCCGGCTCCAATCGGGTCTATAATCCGGTTTCCAAAGAAGGGCCGGATGTGCTCTTGCGTCGGGCCGGGCCGGGCCACGAGGGTTGTAAGCCCAAGCCCTAAATGTTAGATGGCCTCACCATTTCGAAGTCCGAGGAAACTCTTATGACGACTGATACCGCATCCAACGGCAACGGCAGTGCCCAGCAGCAGCAGAGCCCGTCGCTCAATATCCTGGCCCAGTACGTCAAGGACCTCTCCTTCGAGAACCCCGGCGCACCGCGTTCGCTGCAGGCTCGCGACCGCTCCCCGTCGATCAACATCAATGTCAATGTCAATGCCAATCCGCTGGCGGAGAATGATTTCGACGTTGTCCTGTCGTTGAGCGCCCAGGCCAAGGACGGCGACAAGATGCTCTTCAACGTCGAACTCGCCTATGGCGGCGTCTTCCGCGTCGCCGGCTTCCCGCAGGAGCACATGCTGCCGCTGCTCTTCATCGAGTGCCCGCGCCTCTTGTTCCCCTTCGCGCGACAGATCGTGGCTGACGCCACCCGCAACGGCGGCTTCCCGCCGCTGATGATCGATCCCATCGATTTCGCGCAGATGTTTGCCCAGCGCATGGCTGAGGAAAAGGTCCGCGCGCAGGTGGCCAATACCAACGACACGGCCAACTGATCGGTCCGAATGACTGGTAGACCCGGCTCACCGAGCCGGGTTTTTTATGCCCGGCCTGCGCGATTCGCTTGAGGGACCCCGCAGCGCCGCGATACGGACAGGCCTGGAGCATTTGATCCTACGCACTTGCGGACGGATAACCGTTAGACACTTTTCCTGGAAGGGCTCTAAACGGCTTCCGATCTGAGGGCATAGTCGGCTTCGCTGTATTTCTCCCAGATCGCATTCGCGCCGATCTTCGCGACGAGCGCCGCATGGGCAGCGATTTCTGCCTCCGTCAATCGTGGCCGCAAAGGCCGCTCCCTTTTGATGACGACGACGGGTCCGTTGTCGGCCTCCATCGACCGGCCATCCGTCTCCGTCATCACGAGACCAAGCGCGGCCTGGCGGCCGCCGATCATCTCGATATAGACCTCGGCCAGCAGCTCGGAGTCGAGCAGGGCCCCGTGCCTGGTTCGATGGGAGTTGTCTATACCGTAGCGACGGCAGAGCGCATCGAGCGAATTCGGTCCCATCGGGTGCTTGCGGCGGGCAAGAGCCAGAGTGTCGATAACCCGGTCGCTGCCGATCGGCGGCAGGCCGAGCCGCTCGAACTCCGCATTGATGAAGCCGATATCGAAGGTGGCGTTGTGGGCGACCCAACGGGCATCGCCGAAGAAATCGACGATCTCCCGGGCGACATCGGCAAAGGGCGGCTTGTCTTTCAGAAACTCGTCGGTGATGCCGTGGACAGCCAGGGCTTCCGGGTGAACCTTGCGCTCCCCCGGATTGATATAGATATGGATCGTGCGCCCCGTCGGAAACTGGTTCTCGAGCTCGATTCCGCCGATCTCGATTACCCGGTCCTCGCGGTTGTCGAGGCCGGTCGTTTCCGTATCGAAGATGATTTCACGCATGCGGGAGCCCTGTGGAGGATGTTTCGGGACGAATCACCCGAAGCTGACCTTCATTCTTAATGTCATTTGCTGCGCAATTGAAGGCCATCGCCGCCCCTCATCCGGCCTGCCGGCCACCTTCTCCCCACAAGCGGGACGAAGGAAACTCGCGGCAGCGTCGATTCCCTCTCCCCGCATTCGGGAGACGGCTAGGGTCAGGGGGGTTTGCGAAGGTTAAGCCGCCCGCAAATCATCGACGATCGCACGGATCTGCTGCCGTGTGACGTCGAAGCTGTCGCTGGTGTCGACGATATAGTCGGCGCGGGCGCGCTTCTCGCTGTCGGGCACCTGCCGCTCGAGGATCATCGCAAACTTCTCGGCGGTCATTCCCGGGCGCTTCATGACGCGTTCCCTCTGCATCTCCGGATCGCAGGTCACGACGACGATGCGGTCGAGGCGCGCCTCGGCCTTGGTCTCGAAGAGGAGCGGAATATCGAGCAGCACGAAAGGCGCACCGTCCGCTCTGTGCCGCGCAATGAACTCCTGCTCCTTGGCGCGCACCAGCGGATGGACGATCCGTTCCAGCTCGGCCAGCCGCTCGGGCGCCGCAACAAGCCGAAGCGAAAGCTCGGCCCGGTCGATGACGCCGCCCTTGGCGACGCCCGGAAAGGCCGCTTCGACCGGCGCCACCGCTTCGCCGCTATAGAGCATATGCACCACTTCGTCGGCATCGTTCACCGGCACGCCGAGTTCCCGGAACATGCCCGCAGCGGTCGATTTTCCCATTCCGATGGAGCCGGTAAGCCCGACGATGATCATGCGTGCCTGTCCATATCGCTGATGATGATCTGTCTTAGCGTTTCGTCGACGACCGGCCTCAGACCGAACCATTTCTCGAATCCGGGCACTGCCTGATGGAGAAGCATGCCAAGTCCGTCGACGGTGCGGAAGCCCTGTTCTTCCGCCTGCCGCAACAGCGGTGTCTTCAATGGCACGTAGACGATGTCGGTGACGACGGCGTCTGGCGCCAGGCCCGAAAAGTCGATCGCCGGCGCCGGCTCGCCGTTCATGCCGAGCGAGGTCGTGTTGACGAAGAGGCCGGCGTCTGAAACGACCTCGGGAAGCGCCGCCATCGAATGTGCGTGCACCGCCGTGCCGAAGCGATCGGCCAGTTCCCTCGCCCTCTCGGGGGTGCGGTTCACCACATGGATCGTCTTGACCCCTCGGTCCCGGATCGCCTGGATCACCGCCCGGCTGGCGCCGCCGGCACCGAGAATCACCGCGGCCGAGATGCGGTCCCATCCTTTGGCGTTCTCGTCCAGATTGGCGACGAAGCCACGCCCGTCGGTGTTCGTCGCGCGGATTTCTCCATTTTCGAGCCAGAGGGTGTTGGCCGCTCCGAGTTCGGCGCTGAGCTCGTCCGGCCGATCGGCCAGCCGGAAGGCGGCCTCCTTATGCGGAATCGTGACATTTCCGCCGCAGAAGTCGGTTCTTCCTTCCTTGATCTGCCGCATGAAATCGGGAAAGGCCTCGGGCGTGACCTCGTGGGCCCGGTAGCTTCCCCGAATTCCGAACTGCTTCAGCCAATGGCCATGAATGAGCGGCGATCGCGAATGCTTCACCGGATAGCCGGTTACAAAGGCATGGTTAACAAATGTTTCACGTGAATCATGCATCGATCGCACCCAGTTCGCGGAGCTTGGAGAGAAGCGGCAGCATCGGCAGGCCGAGTATGGTGAAATAGTCGCCCTCGATGGTCTCAAAGAGCTGGATGCCCTCGCCTTCGAGCTGATAGGCGCCGACGCTTGTCAGCGCCTTCTCGCCCACCCTTGCAAGATGTCGATCTATGAAGCCATCGCTCAATGGCCGCACGGTCATCTTCGCAGTCGAGACGTGCCGCCAAACGACCTCGTCGCCGCGCACGAGAACGATCGCGCTTTTGAGACTGTGCGTCCTGCCCGAGAGCGACCGGAGATGCTCGGCGGCTTCCGTCATGTCCCGGGGCTTGTGATAGACGCGGGTTCCAAGCGACATCGTCTGATCCGAACCGATGACAAGGGCGTTCGGAAAATGCCGTGCGACATCCTTCCCCTTGGCTTCGGCAAGCGCCAGGGCGACATCGGCCGGCGAAGCGCCAGACGCTTCCAGCGGCTGCTCGAGCGCACGCTCGTCGATCGCGGCGGCCCGGGCCTCGAAGGCCAATCCTGCATTGGCAAGCAGAGTGCGACGAAAAGGACTGGCCGAGGCCAATACGAGTAAGGGTTTCATTTTTCCGGTTCCGTGTTCGCGGTCTGCAAGCTGTTCTTGCGGCGCGCTCTATCTAAGCCGCGGCCGCAGGGCAACGATTGCGGCGGCAGTCTCCTCTATCGAGCGCCGCGTCACGTCGATCAGCGGCCAGTTGTTGCGCGCGCAAAGCGAGCGGGCATATTTCAGCTCCTCGGCGATCGCCGCCCGGTCGGTATAATCTTCCCCGTGGAAGTTCTGCGTCGTTCCGAGCACGCGATGCTGCCGCACCTGGGAGAGGCGCTCGGCCGAAGCGATGAGCCCGACGATGAGCGGTTTCGTCGCCTTCAGGAGCGCATCGGGCAGGGACACGCCCGGCACGATCGGAATGTTCGCCGTCTTTATACCGCGATTGGCGAGATAGATGCTCGTCGGTGTTTTCGACGTGCGGCTCACACCCACAAGGACCACATCCGCCTCGTTGAAATCGGAGGGAATCTGACCGTCGTCATGATCCATCGTGAAGTTCAACGCCTCGATCCGGGCGAAATATTCGGCATCCATGACATGCTGCGCGCCGGAGCGGCGGCGCGAGGGCGAGCCGAGATAGGATTGGAAAAGTTCGATGATCGGGTCGAGGACCGAGACGCAGGGCACGCCGATCTCGCGGCATCGCTGATCGATGAGGCCCGCAAGTTCCCGGTCGACGATCGTGTAGAGGACGATCCCCGGTGCCCCGTCGACCGCGTCCATGACCTGCATCAGCTGCTTCCGGTTGCGGATCAGCGGATAGACGTGTTCCAGCGCATGGGAGGTCTGGAATTGCGCAGCAGCCGCTCGACCGGCGGCGATCAGAGTTTCGCCGGTCGAATCGGAGATCAGATGCAGATGGAAGTAGTTTTTGCGGTTCTCCACGCAATTCTCCGCGGTCTGTTGATAAGGCGGGACAAAAACAGCTAACGGCGGCGCCTGGCTTCAGGCAAGTGGAAAAGCGGCGACTTGTTCACATCTGACACCGAACCGGAAATCTCTTGCCCAGGCATGTGGACAAGACTCATGGCCACGACAAATTGTCACGCGGATCGACTCCTCATCCACAGGAACCGCAAACTCCAGACCGCCGGCAAAGGACTGACTCTGCAGTGTTTTCCCGGGTTTCCCCGCTCAACCCGCAAATTGGCCGGAATCCCTCCCGCCTCTTTGCCGGAGATTGAGGCGGACTGGATAGGGTGAGGATCGATTTTAATCCTTGATACCCACCGACTCTAAGAAATAGAAACCTTATAAATTCAGTTTTATTTTTAGATTAGGAAGCGGCAAGTGAGCGGAACGCATCGCAAAGTGCTGGAGGTTTTGAGCGGCAAAACGCTCACCCCTCCCCCCATCTGGCTGATGCGACAGGCAGGACGCTATCTCCCCGAATACAGGGCGGTGCGTGCGACGGCCGGAAGCTTTCTCGACCTCTGTTACACGCCGGATCTCGCGGTCGAAGTGACCTTACAGCCGATCCGCCGCTACGGCTTCGACGCCGCGATCCTTTTCTCCGATATTCTCGTGGTGCCCGATGGGCTCAGGCGCAATGTCCGCTTCGAAGAGGGACAGGGGCCACGGATGGACCCGATCGACGAGGACGGGATTGGCCGGCTGAGACCCGATGGCGTCATCGCTCACCTGGCTCCTGTTTTCGAGACCGTCGGCCGGCTGAGACGCGAACTGCCGACGGACACCACGCTCCTCGGTTTCTGCGGGGCGCCCTGGACGGTGGCGACCTATATGATCGCCGGCCGCGGGACGCCGGACCAGGCGCCTGCGCGTCTTTTCGCCTACCGTCATCCCAGGGCTTTCGAGCGGCTTCTGACGCTGCTCGCCGATATTTCCGCCGACTATCTCGTGGAACAGATCGATGCCGGCGCCGATGCGGTGCAGATCTTCGATTCCTGGGCCGGTGTGCTTGGTGAGGAGGAGTTTCAGCGTTTCGCGATCGAGCCCGTCCGGCGGATGATCGCATCCGTCCGCGCGCGCCGCCCCTCGGCGAAAATCATCGCTTTCGCGAAGGGTGCGGGCCTTCTGCTGAAGAATTATCGGCAGGCGACCGGTACGGATGCGATCGGCCTCGACTGGTCGGTGCCGCTCTCCTTCGCCGCCGAATTGCAGAAGGACGGTCCCGTTCAGGGCAATCTCGATCCGGTACGGGTCGTGGCAGGTGGCGCGGCGCTGGAGCATGGAACCGATCGCATCCTGGACGTCCTCGGCCAGGGGCCGCTGATCTTCAATCTCGGCCACGGCATAACGCCGGACGCCGATCCGGATCACGTTGCCGCACTCGTCGCCCGCGTTCGGGGATCGCGATGAAAGGGCAGCTATGAGAGGGGAACGCCAAACCGACAGCGTTCCGGGTAAACGGGCGCGCCTTCGTGCGGCGATCGCGGTCGCGGCCTTTGCGGCTTTGCTGATCGGCCTCTTCGCCGGGCAGCCGGACGACCTCTATCTGTGGATCAAGGCGCTCCACATCATCGCGGTCATCTCCTGGATGGCGGCGCTGCTCTACATGCCGCGTCTGTTCATCTATCACACCGATGCAGCGCCCGGATCGGAACAGTCCGAGACCTTCAAGATGATGGAACAGCGACTGCTCAAGGTCATCATGAATCCGGCCATGATGATCTCTTGGGTGCTCGGACTTTACCTCGCCTGGAGCGTCTACGGCTTTATGGGCGGCTGGCTGCATGCGAAGATTCTCTGCGTTTTCCTGCTGACGCTGGTGCATGTGCATTTCAGCCGCGCGGTGAAAGCCTTCCAGCGGGACGAGAATCGCCGCGACGCGCGCTATTGGCGGCTGATGAACGAGGCGCCAACCCTGCTGATGATCGCCATCGTCATCCTCGTCGTGGTGAAACCATTTTGAATTCAATCGATTCGCAGCTGCAATAGTTGCTGCTAATTTGCCGCTACCCCTTGCGGCGCTTCACGTGAATCGCTATTTTCCCTCATCTCCTTCTTCCTGTGGCCTGTGACGAAGTTTTAGAGCCTGCCTCTTCCCCCCTCGCAGCTCCCTGACAAATCGCGCCGGCTCCCAATCCCCTATCAAGCATGGACCCTTCATGGCTGAAATGAAGCTTCAAGAACTTAAGAACAAGACGCCGACCGACCTCCTGGCCTTTGCCGAAGAGCTCGAGGTGGAGAATGCCAGCACGATGCGCAAGCAGGAGCTGATGTTCGCGATCCTCAAAATGCTGGCTCAGCAGGAGATCGAGATCATCGGCGAAGGCGTCGTCGAGGTCCTGCAGGACGGATTCGGATTCCTGCGCTCGGCGAATGCGAACTATCTCCCCGGTCCCGACGATATCTACATTTCGCCGTCGCAGATCCGCCGCTTCTCATTGAAGACCGGCGACACGGTCGAGGGCCCGATCCGCGGGCCGAAGGAAGGCGAACGCTATTTCGCACTTCTGAAGGTCAACACGATCAACTTCGACGATCCGGAAAAAATCCGCCACAAGGTTCACTTCGACAACCTGACGCCGCTCTATCCGAACGAGCGCTTCAAGATGGAACTCGAGGTCCCGACGTCCAAGGATCTCTCCGCGCGCGTCATCGATCTGGTCGCGCCGCTCGGCAAGGGCCAGCGTGGCCTGATCGTCGCGCCGCCGCGCACCGGTAAGACGGTGCTTCTCCAGAACATCGCGCATTCGATCACGGCGAACCATCCGGAATGCTACCTGATCGTCCTTTTGATCGACGAGCGACCGGAGGAAGTGACTGACATGCAGCGCTCGGTCAAGGGCGAGGTGGTGTCCTCGACCTTCGACGAGCCGGCGACACGCCACGTCCAGGTCGCCGAGATGGTGATCGAAAAGGCCAAGCGCCTCGTCGAACACGGTCGCGATGTGGTGATCCTGCTCGACTCGGTCACCCGTCTCGGCCGCGCCTACAACACGGTCGTTCCCTCATCGGGCAAGGTACTGACCGGCGGTGTCGACGCAAACGCCCTGCAGCGTCCGAAGCGCTTCTTCGGCGCGGCCCGCAACATCGAGGAAGGCGGATCGCTGACGATCATCGCAACGGCTCTGATCGACACCGGTAGCCGTATGGACGAAGTCATCTTCGAAGAGTTCAAGGGCACCGGCAACTCGGAAATCGTCCTCGACCGCAAGGTCGCCGACAAGCGCATCTTCCCCGCCATGGACATTCTGAAGTCCGGCACGCGTAAGGAGGACCTCCTGGTCCCGCGTCAGGACCTGCAGAAGATCTTCGTGCTGCGCCGCATTCTCGCGCCGATGGGCACCACCGACGCGATCGAGTTCCTCATCGACAAACTGAAGCAGACGAAGACCAACGGCGACTTCTTCGACTCGATGAATACGTAAGAGCAAGACTCTCTTTCTCAGCCGAGAGGCCGGCGCCGCCCAGCGCCGGCCTCTCGCGTATCCGGGATGGAGCACTTCCTTCTGCCGCCGTTTTCCCCTATCGGCCGTGATCCCGGGACGGGAGTGATTCACGTGAAACGCCGAGGTGGATATGCGCCCAAACAGAGCGACACTTGATTTCGAGCGCGGCTCGGTGCATAAGGCGGCTTCGCAATAGCCGGACGAGTGTCGCACCAATTGCGCTTCCGAGGCTCTGCCCGATCCCCAATGTTCAATGTGCCGAAATGGCGGGTATGGCCGGCGTCAAACCTGCTGGTCATTGCGTAAACCGGTAAGCCGATGCCATCCACCGATACGATCTACGCTCTTTCGAGCGGCTCGCTGCCTGCAGGCGTTGCCATTATACGTGTGAGCGGTCCGGCGACTGCTGATGCGCTGGTGCGACTTTGCGGAGCCCTGCCTGCGCCACGCCTCGCGGCGCTCAGAACGATTCGGACTCGAAACGGTGAAACGCTGGACAGCGGCCTGGTGCTCTATTTCCCGGCGCCAGCGTCTTTCACCGGTGAAGATTGCTGCGAATTGCAGGTTCACGGCGGACGAGCCGTGGTAAGCGCCATCCTCGAGGAGCTCGCCGCAACTGAGGGGCTACGGCATGCGGAGGCCGGAGAGTTCGCAAGGCGGGCCTTTCAGAACGGCAAGCTTGATCTGGTGGAGGTGGAGGGGCTGGCCGACCTGATTGCTGCAGAGACGGAAATGCAGCGTCGTCTCGCCATAGAGCATTCCGGCGGCGGACAATCCGCACTCTATGCCGGTTGGGCCCGACGGCTGACCCATTCGCGGGCAATGATCGAGGCAGAGCTCGACTTTGCGGATGAAGACGATGTGCCGGGTTCCGTCAGCGCCGCGATCTGGGAGGATATCGGCAGACTCCGGCAGGAAATCGATGGCCATATCGCGCGCGCCGGCCTGGCCGAAATCATCCGGGACGGGCTCAAGATCGTCATTGCCGGTGAGCCGAACGCAGGCAAGTCGAGCTTGCTGAATGCACTGGCCCGAAGGGACATCGCTATCGTGACGGAGGTCGCGGGAACGACACGCGACGTTCTGTCCGTAGATCTTTCGTTAGCCGGATTCTCAGTTAAACTCTTCGATACGGCGGGACTTCGTGAAACGGATGAGCTTGTGGAGCGGGAGGGTATTCGGAGAGCCCGGCAGGTTATCGCCGATGCCGATCTTGTCCTTCTACTATCGGAAAAACCGGGATCATTCCGGCTTGATGAGGCTCTTCCGGAAACGGTTCCCGTCATTCGGGTTGCAACCAAGGTCGACCGCCCCTCACCACGATGGGCTGCATCGGATGCGGACATTTTGCTGTCCACGAGGACCGGTGAGGGCATGGCCGATCTATTGACGGCACTGCAGTCGCATCTCCCCGATCTGGCCGGTAAGACAGCCCTGGCGATGCCGTCCCGGAAGCGCCATGTCGATTGTCTGCGACAGGCCAGTGCGGCGCTGGAGCGCAGCCTGAGTTCTTCTGAACTTGAGCTGCGTGCCGAGCAGCTTCGGCAAGCAGGAGATGCCCTGGGTAGGATTACTGGGCGGGTCGATGTGGAGAACCTTTTGGACGTGATATTCTCCGAGTTCTGTATCGGAAAATAACGCGACGGATACAACGCAGGCGAGTCGCCTCGGGCGTTTCACGTGAAACGCCCTTGACTCGACGGCATGAACTGACAATCAAGGCGGAAGCTGAGCAAGCTAGGCTGGAGCATGTCTGAGATGGACTATGATGTCATTGTGATCGGTGGAGGCCACGCAGGTTGCGAGGCTGCCTCTGCTTCCGCGCGGCTCGGCGCCCGTACGGTTCTCATCACACATAAAAGGAATACGATCGGAGTAATGTCCTGCAACCCCGCGATCGGCGGGTTGGGCAAGGGCCACCTCGTTCGGGAGATCGATGCGCTCGACGGCCTCATGGGACGTGTGGCCGATGCCGCGGGTATTCAGTTCCGGCTTCTCAACCGGCGCAAGGGGCCCGCAGTGCGCGGACCCCGTACTCAGGCAGACCGCAAGCTGTATCGCGAGGCGATGCAGCGGGAGATCGACGGGATCGAGCACCTCTCGGTGATCGAAGGGGATGCCTTCGACCTGTTGACCGAAGACGGTGTGGTTCGTGGCGTGATTATGAAGGACGGCCGAGTCTTTCGCGCATCAGCCGTCGTTCTCACGACCGGCACGTTTCTAAAGGGCCTCATTCATATCGGCCAGCGCAAGATACCCGCCGGTCGAGTGGGCGAGGAACCCTCCCTGGGTCTCTCTGAGACACTGCGGCGCTTCGGCCTGCAGCTTGGTCGATTGAAGACCGGCACGCCGGCGCGCCTGGACGGACGCACGGTCGACTGGGACCGCGTCGGGCGGCAAGGTCCGGATGAAAATCCAGTCCCGTTCTCCTTCATGACCGATGCAATCATCAATCGCCAGATTGATTGCGGCGTGACGCGGACCACGGACGCGACGCATAAGATTATCGCCGATAACATTCACCAGTCCGCGATGTATTCGGGACAGATCGAAGGCGTTGGCCCACGCTACTGCCCCTCTATCGAGGACAAGATCGTCCGCTTCGGCGAGAGAGATGGTCACCAGATCTTTCTGGAGCCGGAGGGACTAGACGATGACACCGTCTATCCGAACGGGATTTCGACCTCCCTTCCCGAGGATGTGCAGGACGCCTTCATTCGTACGATTCCCGGTCTGGAGCAGGTCAAGATTCTCCAGCCGGGTTACGCGATCGAGTACGATCATGTCGATCCGCGGGAGCTGGAACTCTCCCTGGGCGTGCGCAAAATGCCCGGACTGTATCTTGCGGGTCAGATAAACGGCACGACGGGGTATGAAGAAGCCGGAGCTCAAGGGCTCGTTGCCGGTTTGAATGCCGCGCTTCGCGCGAGCGGACGGGCTCCCTATGTCTTCAGCCGCACGGACTCCTATATCGGCGTGATGATTGATGACCTGACTTCGCGGGGCATAAGCGAACCCTATCGTATGTTTACTTCGCGGGCGGAATACAGGCTGTCGCTGCGCGCAGACAATGCCGATATGCGGTTGACGCCGGCGGGTGTTGCGCTCGGATGTGTCGGCGACGCGCGCCGTCAACGCTTCGAGGCATGGAAGCATTCCTTCGAGACGGGACGCAGGCTCCTGCAGTCACTTTCGGTTACGCCAAGCGAGGGCAAGCGTTTCGGCCTGAAGCTCAATCAGGACGGCCAGCGTCGTACCGCTTTCGATATCCTCTCTTATCCGGATCAGTCGATAGCCGCTTTGAAACCGGTATGGTCCGAACTTCAAAACATTCCGGCCGGGGTGGTCGAGGCGCTGGAGATCGATGCGGCCTATGCTGTCTATATGGATCGCCAGGCCACTGACATTGCCGGTGTAAGGCGTGACGAAAATACGACCATACCGGATGATTTCGATTACGACGTGCTTCCCGGCCTTTCGAACGAGTTGAAGCAAAAGTTGGCACACCACAAGCCGCGGAACCTCGCCCAGGCTATGAAGGTCGATGGCGTGACGCCCGCGGCTATATCTCTCATTCTGTCCTGGCTACGAAGGCAGGATCGCCAGGCACAACGTGTGGGTGGATAGGATATACAATGCAAGCGAGTCTAGTTCCGGCACTGAACGGATTGCGTGTTTCACGTGAAACGGTCGAAAAGCTCGAGCATTTTGCCTCCCTCTTCCAGAAATGGGCGCGATCGATCAATCTCGTTGCCCCCTCGACGCTAGGGGATCTATGGCAGCGGCACATCCTCGATAGCCTCCAGCTTTATCAACTCTCCCCTGCCCCGAAGACCTGGGTCGATCTCGGAAGCGGCGGAGGATTTCCCGGTGTCATTACGGCCATTTGTCTTTCCGAGGCAGAGAACGGATGGGTTCACCTGGTCGAGAGCAATAACAAGAAGGCTGCCTTTTTACGCGTCGCGCTTAGGGAAATCGGTGCCAGGGGTTCCGTTCATCCGATTCGAATGGAAGCGGCACCGGCTGAAATTCCGAATTGCGACGCGATTTCGGCGCGTGCGCTCGCCGATCTGAGCCAACTGCTCGATCATTGTGCGCCATGGATGCTCATGGAAGACTCCAAAACGGTGGCATTCTTTCACAAAGGGCGGGATTATCAGCAGGAAGTCGACAAAGCCGTTAGCCGCTTTCAATTCGATCTGATAAAACATGCAAGTGTCGTCGAGCCGGATTCGGTTGTGCTCGAGATTGCAAATCTTTCACGTCGGACGAAGTGATAGGCGAGCGAAACATGTTTGGCCCAAAGAATCGGATCATCACTATTGCCAATCAGAAGGGCGGCGTCGGCAAAACGACGACGGCCATCAATCTTGCTACTGCGCTCGCCGCCATCGGTGAAAGGGTGCTGATCGTCGATCTCGATCCGCAAGGCAATGCCAGCACCGGGCTCGGTATCCAGCGTCGTGCCCGGCATTTGTCTTCCTACGAGCTGATGATGGGGACCCATTCGATCGGCCAGATTGCTCAGGATACGGCGGTGCCAAATCTGGCCATCGTGCCTTCGACCATGGATCTGCTCGGCGTCGAAATGGAGATTTCCAAGGAATCGGATCGGGTTTTCCGGCTCCGTAAGGCTTTGGCTTCGGTGGATGCTCTTGCTTATTCCTATGTGCTGGTCGACTGCCCGCCATCGTTCAATCTTTTGACGATGAATGCAATGGCAGCCGCGCATTCGGTTCTCGTACCATTGCAGTGCGAGTTTTTTGCCCTCGAAGGCTTGAGCCAGCTGCTGGAGACGGTCGAGCAGGTGCGGCAGACGGTGAATCCAGGCCTCGATATTCAGGGAATCGTGCTGACCATGTTCGATTCCCGGAACAATCTTGCCCAGCAAGTCGTCAGTGACGTTCGCTTGCATTTGGGAGATAAGGTTTATCATACCCTCATTCCCCGCAACGTGCGGGTGTCCGAGGCCCCTTCCTACGGCAAGCCGGCCATTCTTTATGATCTCAAATGCGCCGGAAGTCAGGCTTATCTCCAACTGGCCTCGGAAGTCATTCAGCGCGAGAGGCAGCGGAAGGCCGCTTAATCGTTTCGGTAGCGTAACTAATCAGGTGTCAGATGAACGATGACAGCTCCAAGAGGCGTCTGGGTCGCGGCCTTGCCGCCTTGATCGGCGAAATGGACCAGCCGCTGCACACCGGCGCGGCTCCGGCCGCCGCAATCAGCGCCGATCGGCGGATCCCGATCGAGTTCGTTTCCCGCAACCCTCGCAACCCCCGCCGGCAGTTCGACGAGGCTGAGCTTCAGGACCTTGCAAGCTCGATCCGCCAGCACGGGATCGTTCAGCCGGTCGTCGTGCGCACCGTCGGTCACGACCGCTATGAGATCATTGCCGGTGAAAGGCGCTGGCGCGCGGCGCAACTTGCGGGCTTCACCGAAATACCGGTCATCGTGCGCGATGTCGACGACAGGACGGCGCTGGAGATCGCCATTGTCGAGAACGTTCAGCGCTCCGACCTCAATCCCCTCGAAGAGGCCCTGGGCTACGAGCAACTGATCGCGGAACACGGCTACACGCAGAACGATCTCGGCGACATCATCGGCAAGAGCCGGAGCCATGTTGCGAACAGCCTTCGCCTTCTGAAGCTGCCGGAGCCCGTGCGCGACATGCTTTCCGATGGCAGCCTTTCCGCGGGCCACGCCCGCGCGCTTATACCCACATCGGACCCGGTGGCCTTGGCGCGTGCGGTCGTCTCGAAAGGTCTTTCGGTCCGCGAGGCCGAGCGGCTGGCGCAGAACGACATCAAATCGCAGAACGATCCCAACTACGCAAAGGGCCGCCAGCGTGAGGAGAAGGACGCCGATACGCTGGCGCTGGAGCGCACCCTGTCCGATAGCCTCGGCCTGGAAGTGAGCGTCAACCACAAGGCCAGCGGCGGGCATCTCAAGATTACATACAAGACGCTCGACCAATTGGAAGAGATTTGCCGGCTGCTCGAGCGGCGTTGACGAACACCCTCAACGCCGCGCAGACTGGATCGTGATCGCCAGGAGATTCTGGATCACCAGACTTTCCTCGAGGCTCTGGCGGCTGCGGCTTTGATAGATGGTCGCCTGCAGGCGGCCCAATTCGCGCCGAATCGCCGGAGCGGTCCAGTGTTTCAGCGCCGCTTCGACAACCGGCTTGCGGCGGAAGTGGAGGCCGCGGCCAAGGCTTGCGACGACCTGACCCGCGGACTGGCGGCCCGCATCCATTTCGGCACGCATCACGTCGAGCTGCTGGAATTGCCTCAGGCAGGCCTGAAGCACGAGGAAAGGCGGCGTCTTGGATGTCGTGATCTTCTTCATCGCGTGCAGCAGCGCGTCGGCGTCGCCCTTCAATACCGCATCGACCGCATCATCGACCGAAATGGCGCTGGCGTCGCCGACGATGCCGAGAACGTCGTCCTCGTCGACCAAATCCTTGCCGCGGCAATAGAGGGCGAGTTTCCGGAGCTCGTTGCGCGATGCCATACGGTCGCCCCCGAGCGCCTCCACCAGACGTTCGCGTGCGGCGGGACCGATGCGAAGGCCCGCTTCCGAAAGTTCCTTGTCGACAAGTGCTTGCAGGCCCCTGGCGTCGTCGCTGTAGCAGGCGATCGAAGCGACGGAGCGGGAAGTCTCGCCCACTTTCCTGAGCGCCGCCCCCTTCTTGAGGTCGCCCGCTTCTATGATGAGCCGGGCGCCGGCGGGCGGGTCGGTCGCGAGAATCTGCAGCGCTTCGGTGAGCGCCTTCTCAGCGGACGCACCGCGCACCCAGACCAGCTTATCGCCGCCGAAAAGACCGATGGCATTGACTTCGTCCAGCACGCTTCCCGCGCCCTGCAATGACCCGGCATCAAGCTTGACGACGGCGAAAGGATCATCGAGAGGAAGGCCGAAGCTGCCGGCGAGTTCGGACGCGCGTTCCGAGACGAGGCCGCGATCGGGACCGTAGAGCAGGAAAAGCCGGTAGATCGCCGCAGATCGCTGCAGGAAATTATCGAATTCGTGCGACTTGACCTCGCTCATCTGACGAACGGATCAGCGGCCGAGAGCGGCTGCGAGGTCGGCCCCGATGATCTCCGCCAGTTCCTTGGCGGCGCGATTCTCGCCATCGCGCACGGCGCGTATCTTGGCGAATTCCTGCTGGGGGAAGTCGACCAAAGCGACGGCCGTCCGGTTCCCTGACTTCACGGTCTCGCCGGTGGCGGTCTTGGTCAGGTTGTAGTCCGCTTTCACGACAATGCGGCCGGCTCCGGCGTCGTCGTCGTCATTGTCGAGATCCGTGCTCTCGTAGAGCACGCCCATCGTCCGGTGCGAGACGCTGAGCGCCAGATGATATTGCGGATTGACCGGTTCGCCCTGACCACGCGACGTCAGGAAGATGAGGGCATTTCGGACTTCCTGCTCGACGCGATCGTCGGCTTCCGAAATCTCGATCGCGGCAAGCGCGACAGAGGTCGCACCGGTAGGACCGTCGGAGTAGAGGGGCCTGACCTGGCAGCCGCCAAGTGCCGCGAGCGACAATGCGCCGGCTACGAAGCCCAAGGACCGAAGACGGAAGCCAGCTATATCAGACAACGACATTGACGATCCTCTGAGGCACGACGATGATCTTCTTCGGGCTGCCGCCGTTGAGCGCGGCTTTTACGGCGTCGAGCGCGAGCACGGCGCTTTCGATCGCACTCTGATCTGCGTCGCGCGCGATTGTCAAATCGGCGCGCTTTTTCCCGTTGACCTGGACCGGGAGCGTGATCTCGTTCTCGACGATGAGCGCAGCATCGAATTTCGGCCAGGGCATCTCGGCGATCAGACCTTTGCCGCCGATCTCCCGCCAGGATTCTTCCGCGAGATGCGGCATCATCGGCGCGATCAGGTTGATCAGGATCGTGGCGGCGTCCTTTACCGCAGCAGTCAGAGCGTTGTCCGCCTTGCCGCTCGCGACCTGCGTCAGCGGAGCGGCCATGGCGTTCACCAGTTCGTAAATGCGAGCGACCGCCTTGTTGAAGGCGAGCTTGTCATAGTCGGCCTCTACCGCCTTGAGAGTGCGATGCGCGGCCTGGGACACGGCAAGCCCCTCGCCTCCGCTTGCCGGTGCGGCATCGACGGCACGCAGCTTCTCCGCGGCCTCGGTCAGAAGTCGCCAGACGCGCTGCACGAAGCGATGGGCGCCTTCGACGCCTGCTTCGGACCAGATAACGTCGCGATCCGGCGGCGAATCGGAGAGCACGAAGAAACGTGCAGTATCGGCCCCGTAGGAGCCGATGATGTCATCCGGGTCGACGACGTTCTTCTTCGACTTCGACATCTTCTCGATCGATCCGATGGCGATTTCCTCGCCGGTCTCGATGTGGACCGCGCGCCGCTGTCCGTCTGTTTCCTCGACGCGGATTTCGGCGGGCGTGATCCATTCCCGCTGCGCGCCTTCGCCGCGGCTATAGGTCTCGTGGACGACCATGCCCTGCGTGAACAGCCCCTTGAAAGGCTCGTCCAGGGCCACGTGGCCGGTCGCCTTCATCGCGCGGGTGAAGAAGCGCGAATAGAGCAGATGCAGGATCGCATGCTCGATGCCGCCGATATACTGGTCGACCGGCAGCCAGTGATTGGCCGCTTTCGGATCCGTCGGGTTGTCCTCCCAGGGCGCCGTGAAGCGGGTGAAGTACCAGGAGGAATCGACGAAGGTATCCATCGTGTCGGTTTCCCGGCGTGCGTCCTTGCCGCATTGCGGGCAGGCGACGTGACGCCAGGTCGGGTGACGGTCGAGCGGATTGCCGGGCTTGTCGAAGGTCACGTCCGGCGGCAGCGTCACGGGCAGGTCTGCCTTCGGCACCGGAACGACGCCGCAGTCGTCGCAATGGATGACCGGGATCGGGCAGCCCCAGTAGCGCTGGCGGGAAATGCCCCAGTCGCGCAGGCGGAAATTGACTTTGCGCTCGCCACGCGGCGTGCCGTTCAGCAGATCGTTTTCGAGTCTGGAGGCGACGGTCTCGAACGCCTCTTGCGCCGAAAGCCCGTCGAGGAAGCGCGAATTGATCATCACGCCGTCGCCGTCATAGGCCTCGTCGCCGATCGTGAAGGTCTGCGGATCGGCATCCTTCGGCATCACCACCGGAACGACCGGCAGATCGTATTTGCGGGCGAAATCCAGGTCGCGCTGGTCGCCCGAAGGGCAGCCGAAGATGGCGCCGGTGCCGTAGTCCATCAGCACGAAATTGGCGATGTAGACCGGCAGCTCCCAGTTCGGATCGAAGGGGTGTCGCGCGCGGATGCCGGTGTCGATGCCCTTCTTCTCCGCCGTCTCCAGTGCGGCGAGCGACGTGCCCGCGCGCCGGCATTCCTCGCAGAAGGCTTCGATCTCGGCGTTCTTGGCCGCGGCA
This sequence comes from Sinorhizobium sp. P24N7, assembly GCF_042436655.1. NCBI lineage: Bacteria > Pseudomonadati > Pseudomonadota > Alphaproteobacteria > Hyphomicrobiales > Rhizobiaceae > Sinorhizobium > Sinorhizobium sp. P24N7. The sequence continues at coordinate 90,775 of NZ_JBHMIW010000006.1, forward strand.
TCCCTGGCGAGCGGATGATCGGCGGAGATCGCCAGGAAGGAGGCGCCGAACAGCGTATCGGGCCGCGTCGTATAGACGGTGACTTCCTTCTCCTCGCCGGGGACCGTCGCCGGATCGAGCTCCCACCGCACCGACAGCCCTTCCGAACGGCCGATCCAGTTTTTCTGCATCAGCCGCACTTTTTCGGGCCACTCGTCGAGCGTGTCGAGCGCGTCGAGCAGATCCTGGCTGAAGTCGGTGATGCGGAAGAACCATTGCGTCAGCTCGCGCTGTTCAACGAGCGCGCCGGAGCGCCAGCCGCGGCCTTCGATCACCTGCTCGTTGGCGAGCACGGTATTGTCGACCGGGTCCCAGTTGACCTTCGATTGCTTTCGGTAGACCAGGCCTTTTTCCAGGAAATCGAGGAAAAGATGCTGCTGGCGCTGGTAATATTCGGGATCGCAGGTCGCAAACTCCCGGCTCCAGTCGAGCGAAAGCCCCATGACCTTGAGCTGCGCCTTCATCGAGGCGATGTTCTGGTAGGTCCAGCTCGCCGGATGAACGCCGCGCTCCATGGCAGCGTTTTCCGCCGGCATGCCGAAGGCGTCCCAGCCCATCGGGTGCAGCACGTTGAAGCCGCGGGCGCGCTTGTAGCGGGCGACCACGTCGCCCATCGTGTAATTGCGCACGTGACCCATGTGGATCCGCCCGGACGGATAGGGGAACATCTCCAGGACGTAATATTTGTCGCGCGGATCGTCGTTCTTCGTCTCGAAGACCTTGCCCGCTTCCCATTGGTGCTGCCAGCGCGGTTCGGCATCGCGCGGATTATATCGTTCGGTAGCCATGTCTTTGTCGATGTTCCGGAAATTCTGCCGGGCGCGAGCGCCCGCGCGTGATAGCTGGCGTGACCTTCACCACGAAACGCCCTAAGCGTCAAGTTTTGAAGGATTCGCCGGGCGATCCCTTCGATTTGGCATTTCAAGCGCGGGAAGGATAACGCCGCGCCCAAAGCGAACCCGCCCGCTCCGGGTTGCGCTGGACTTGGCAAGCGTTGCAAGTTTCAATAAGCCGCAAGCGAAGATGTCTAGACGATCTTGAACGGGAGCGTGGAATGGAAGTCGAGGAACGGCTGAACGAAGTGCTGAGCCGGATTCGCGCAAGTGAGAAGTCGGCGAAGCGTTCGGAAAATGCCGTCAGTCTGGTGGCCGTGTCGAAAACCTTCGACGCCGAGACGATCCGGCCGGTGATTGAGGCTGGCCAGCGCCTCTTCGGCGAGAACCGCGTGCAGGAGGCGCAAGCGAAATGGCCCGCGCTCAAGCGTGAGACCCCGGACATCGAGCTGCACCTGATCGGTCCGCTGCAATCCAACAAGGCTGCAGACGCCGTTGCGCTCTTCGACGTCATAGAGACGATCGACAGGGAGAAGATCGCGCGCGCGGTCGCCGCCGAAATGCAGCGCCAGGGGCGCGATATCCGCCTCTATGTTCAGGTGAACACGGGTCTCGAGCCGCAGAAAGCTGGCATCGCGCCGGACGACGCGGCCGCTTTCGTCGGGCTTTGCCGTGACGAGTTGGCTCTGAACATCGAAGGACTGATGTGCATTCCCCCGCTGGACGAAAATCCGGGACCGCACTTCGCCCTGCTCGCCAAGCTTGCCGATCAGTGCGGCCTTTCCAGGCTCTCCATGGGCATGTCGGGCGATTTCGAAACGGCAATCGCCTTCGGCGCCACCGGCGTGCGGGTAGGCTCCGCCATTTTCGGAGCGCGCTGAGTTCCAATCCCATTACCCTTTGGTCGGGGTTCCCGTTTACCTCCGTTCGCCTATCTTGCGAAGTGGAGGAACCGGGCTTCTCGTCCGGAGAGCGAGTGGGAGGAAACGGATATGGCGAGCCGCTATTCCGAAGTGTATGCCGCGTGGAAAGCCGATCCGCACGGCTTCTGGGCAGATGCTGCATCGGCGATTGACTGGTTCGAGCGGCCGGCGCGCATTTTCGAGCCTGCCGGCGGCACCTATGGCCACTGGTTTCCGGATGGCGTCACCAACACCTGCCACAATTGCCTCGACCGGCATGTCGAGGCCGGCCGAGGCGAGCAGCCGGCCTTTATCTATGACAGTCCCGTCACCGGCCGGATCGAGAGGATCTCCTATGCGGACCTGCTCGCCGATGTGAAGGCAATGGCTGCGATCTACCGCAATCTGGGCGTCGACAAGGGCGATCGCATCATCATCTACATGCCGATGATTCCGCAGGCGGCGATCGCCATGCTCGCGGCAGCGCGGATCGGCGCGGTGCATTCTGTCGTTTTCGGCGGCTTTGCCGCCAACGAACTCGCCATGCGCATCGATGATTGCCAGGCAAAGCTCGTCGTCTCGGCAAGCTGCGGGCTGGAGCCCGGTCGGACCGTCGCCTACAAGCCTCTGCTCGATCAGGCGATCGAAACGGCCAGCCACAAGCCGGCCCATTGCCTGATCTATCAGCGCGATATGCTCGCCGCCTCGATGATTCGCGGCCGCGACATCGATTTCGCCGAGGCGCTTGCGCAGGCCAGAGACGCCGGTGAGGAAGCCTCTTGCACGCCGGTTGCCTCCACCGATCCGCTTTATGTCCTCTATACGTCCGGGACGACCGGCCAGCCGAAAGGCGTCGTGCGGGACAATGGCGGCCATATGGTCGCGCTCAAATGGTCGATGGAGAACTTCTTCGGCGTCAATGCCGGCGACGTGTTCTGGGCGGCTTCCGACATCGGTTGGGTGGTCGGTCATTCCTACATCGTCTACGGGCCGCTCCTCAACGGCTGCACGTCGATCCTCTTCGAAGGAAAGCCAGTCGGGACGCCCGACCCCGGAACCTATTGGCGCGTGATTTCCGAACACGGCGTCGCCGTCATGTTCACCGCGCCGACGGCGCTGCGAGCGATCCGGAAAGAGGATCCGGAAGCTGTCCATGCAGGCCGTTACGACCTGTCGCGGTTCCGGGCGCTCTATCTTGCGGGCGAGCGGGCCGACCCGGACACGATCCGCTGGGCGGAACGGGCGCTGAAGGTTCCGGTGATCGATCACTGGTGGCAGACGGAAACAGGATGGCCCGTCGCCGGCAATCCATTGGGTCTCGGCCTCCTGCCGGTAAAATACGGTTCCCCGGCGGTTCCCCTCCCCGGCTACGACGTGCAGGTCGTCGACGACGCGGGCCACCCGGTGGAAACCGGCGCGCTCGGCAATGTCGTGATCAAGCTGCCTTTGCCGCCCGGCTGCCTGCCGACGCTCTGGAATGCCGATCACCGCTTCCATGCGGCCTATCTCGAGGAATATCCCGGCTTCTACAAAACGGCGGATGCCGGCTATCTCGACGAGGACGGCTATATCTTCATCATGGCGCGGACCGACGACATCATCAACGTTGCGGGACACCGGCTGTCGACGGGGGCCATGGAAGAGGTTTGCGCCAGCCATCCGGATGTCGCCGAATGCGCCGTGATCGGCATCGCCGATCCCCTCAAGGGGCAGGTGCCGGCGGGCTTCCTGGTCATCAACGCCAATGTTTCCCGTGAAACAGAAGAAATCGAGAAGGAGGTCATCGGCCTCGTGCGCGAGCGCATCGGGCCGGTCGCCGCCTTCAGGACGGCGGTCTGCGTCAAGCGGCTGCCAAAGACGCGATCCGGCAAGATCCTGCGCTCGACGATCCAGAAGATCATCGACCGCCAGCCCTGGACGATGCCGGCGACGATCGACGATCCGTCGATCCTCGACGAGATTACCGAACTGTTGCGGTCCAAGGGGATTGGCGTTTAGAGCACTTCCAGGAAAGCGTGTAACGGTTTTCCGTCAGCGACGGTCAATAAAAAACCCGGATGTTGCGATCCGGGTTTTCTCATCTCGCAGATGGCGAACCGATCAGTAGTCGTCTTCCTCGTCGTCCTTGCGGTCCGACTTCAGCGACTTCAGCTTGGCGAAGACGGCATCGGCGTCGATTTCCTTCTCCTCTTCGCGATCGTGGCCGTAGTCGAGCTTCTCGGTCTCCTGCGCGGATTCGAGCGTCGCGCCGGTCTCGGCTGCGGAAGGAAGCGGGCGCCCCTTGGAGGCGCGCTCGACCTCCAGGTCCAGGTCGATCTGCGAGCAGAGGCCGAGAGTCACCGGGTCCATCGGCGTCAGGTTGGCGGAGTTCCAGTGGGTGCGCTCGCGAATCTGTTCGATCGTCGCCTTCGTCGTGCCGACAAGACGCGAGATCTGCGCGTCCTTCAGTTCCGGATGGTTGCGGACCAGCCACAGAATGGCGTTCGGGCGGTCCTGACGCTTGGAGACCGGCGTGTAGCGCGGGCCCTTGCGCTTGGAGTCCGGGACGCGGACCTTCGGCTCCGAAAGCTTGAGTTTGTGATTCGGATTTCCTTCGGCGCGCGCAATCTCGTCGCGCGAAAGCTGGCCGGTAGCGATCGGATCGAGGCCCTTGATACCCTGCGCCGATTCACCGTCGGCAATCGCCTTGACCTCGAGCGGGTGCAGCTTGCAGAACTGCGCGATCTGGTCGAACGAGAGTGCGGTGTTGTCAACCAGCCAGACGGCTGTTGCCTTGGGCATAAGCAGTTGCTGAGCCATGGATATAGTCCTTTTGTCCGTCCGCGCCGGTGTCGCGGGCCGTGGAGTCTACCACTCATTTCCGGGAATTGGGGGTTCTATACCGTTCTTGTCTCGAAATTGCAATTCTTCACTTTCAAATGTGCTTTTGTCTAATTGCGGACCGGAAGCGACCTGCTTATGAATTGTCGCAAAGGACCGGTGGGAGCCGATCCAGGGCGGAATGAGGAACTCTGTGCGCAGTTTTCCGCCGGTATCCGCCCATGATCTGACCAGAAATGCGCAGGGAGGAAAATTATGGACGTCAAGACCTACCCGGTCCTAGAAGCGGCCAAGAACCGCACGCTGCTCGACAATGCGACCTATCTCGAATGGTATCGCGAGAGCGTTGCCGATCCGGAGAAGTTTTGGGGCGAGCACGGCAAGCGGATCGAATGGTTCGAGCCCTATACAAAGGTCAAGAATACCTCCTTCGAGGGCGATGTCTCGATCAAGTGGTTCGAAGACGGACTGACCAATGTGTCCTACAATTGCATCGACCGCCACCTGAAGACGCACGGCGACAAGACGGCGATCATCTGGGAGGGAGACAATCCCTATCTCGACAAGAAGATCACCTATAACGAGCTGTACGACAGGGTCTGCCGTCTTTCCAACGTCATGAAGAAGCACGGCGTCAAGAAGGGCGACCGCGTCACCATCTACATGCCGATGATCCCCGAAGCGGCCTATGCGATGCTCGCCTGCGCGCGCATAGGCGCGATCCATTCGGTCGTTTTCGGCGGCTTTTCGCCCGAGGCGCTGGCCGGCCGAATCGTCGATTGCGAGTCCACCTTCGTGATCACCTGCGACGAGGGCCTGCGCGGCGGCAAGCCGATTCCGCTCAAGGAGAATACCGATACGGCGGTCGATATCGCTGCCAGGCAGCACGTAATGGTCAGCAAGGTCCTGGTCGTGCGCCGCACCGGCGGCAAAGTCGGCTGGGCTCCGGGCCGCGATCTCTGGTATCATCAGGAAACCGCGACGGTGGAGCCGCATTGCCCGCCGGAAAAGATGAACGCGGAGGACCCGCTCTTCATCCTCTATACGTCCGGCTCTACCGGCAAGCCGAAGGGCGTGCTGCACACGACCGGCGGCTATCTCGTCTACGCTTCGATGACGCATCAATACGTGTTCGACTACCGGGACGGCGACATCTACTGGTGCACGGCGGATGTCGGCTGGGTCACCGGCCACTCCTACATCGTCTATGGGCCGCTCGCCAATGCGGCGACGACGCTGATGTTCGAGGGCGTGCCGAACTTCCCCGACGCGGGACGATTCTGGGAAGTGGTCGACAAGCACAAGGTCAACATCTTCTACACCGCGCCGACCGCGATCCGCTCGCTGATGGGAGCGGGCGACGATTTCGTCAAGCGCTCCTCACGCTCTTCGCTGCGCCTGCTCGGAACGGTCGGCGAACCGATCAATCCGGAAGCCTGGGAGTGGTACTATCACGTTGTCGGCGACGAGCGTTGCCCTATCGTCGATACCTGGTGGCAGACGGAAACCGGCGGCATACTGATCACGCCGCTGCCGGGGGCCACCGATCTCAAACCCGGTTCGGCGACGCGGCCCTTCTTCGGCGTCCAGCCGCAGATCGTAGACAGCGACGGCAAGGTCGTAGAGGGCGCGGCCGACGGCAACCTCTGCATCACCGAAAGCTGGCCCGGGCAGATGCGGACGGTCTATGGCGATCACGAACGCTTCATCCAGACCTATTTCTCCACCTACAAGGGCAAGTATTTCACGGGCGACGGCTGCCGCCGCGACGAGGACGGCTACTATTGGATCACCGGCCGCGTCGACGACGTGCTGAACGTCTCCGGCCACCGGCTCGGCACGGCGGAAGTGGAATCGGCGCTCGTCTCGCATAACCTCGTTTCCGAGGCGGCGGTCGTCGGCTATCCGCATCCGATCAAGGGTCAGGGCATCTATTGCTACGTTTCGCTGATGGCCGGCGAGGTCGGAGACGACGAACTGCGCCAGGCGCTCGTCAAGCACGTGCGTTCGGAGATCGGGCCGATCGCGACGCCGGACAAGATTCAGTTCGCGCCCGGCCTGCCGAAAACACGCTCGGGCAAGATCATGCGCCGGATCCTCCGCAAGATCGCCGAGGATGATTTCGGTTCGCTCGGCGACACGTCGACGCTCGCAGATCCAGGTGTCGTCGACGACCTGATCGCCAATCGTCAGAACCGCGCGTGATGTGAGCTGGGTGGCGAGAGCCACTCATCCCGCTGCCGCAACCTTCGCCCCGCAAGCGGGGCGAAGGGGCATCGCGGGGAGAAGGTTAGGATGAGGGGCTCAACCCCGCCCTCTACTAGCCGCGAACGCCACGCTCGATTCGCTACCGAAACGAAATTGATACGACCTGCCTCAGAAATCGATCGCGCGGCCCTTGATCTCCCAATCGCCGAAGCGAGCCGGGTCGAGGCCGCCGCGCCCGCCTAGTTCCGCCGGCATATCCTTCGGCGCTTCGGCACGTCGCCTCTCTTCGGCCTCCTTCAGAGCGCGCAGCGCTGCCGGGGAAAGCGGACGTTTGGGGCGGTCGGGAGAATTGTCGTTGTCGTTCTGCATACCGGTCGCGGTTTCCGTAACGATATTGAAGAGCTGGCCGTCTATACCCATCATATAGGCACTTCCGTGTGAACGGAAAAGCTTGATTCACGTGAAACCTTTGCGCGTACCGAATGGAACGAAGCGGCTGCAAGCGGCTTTCCAGGAGGCGCGGAAAGGACACCGATATGGTTGGAGCTCATTCATGAACCTCATGCGCACGGCAATGCTGCTTGCCTTCATGACCGTCCTCTTCATGGCCGTCGGCTATGTCATCGGCGGCCGCGGTGGCATGATGATCGCCCTCGTCATCGCCGCGGGCATGAACTTCTTCTCCTACTGGAATTCCGACCGGATGGTCCTGCGGATGTACCGGGCGCAGGAGGTGGACGAGCGCAGCGCGCCGGAATATTACGGCATCGTCCGCGATCTGGCGAAGAATGCCGGCCTGCCGATGCCGCGCGTCTACGTCATCGACAGCCCCCAGCCGAATGCCTTCGCCACCGGCCGCAATCCCGAGAACGCTGCGGTCGCCGCTTCGACGGGACTGCTGCATTCGCTTTCCTACGAAGAGGTTGCCGGGGTTATGGCGCATGAGCTCGCCCATATCCAGTATCGCGACACTTTGACGATGACGCTGACGGCGACGCTCGCCGGTGCGATTTCCATGCTTGGCAATTTCGCCTTCTTCTTCGGTGGCAACCGCGAGAACAACAATCCGCTCGGCTTCATCGGCGTGCTGATCGCGATGATCGTCGCTCCGCTCGCGGCCATGCTTGTACAGATGGCGATCAGCCGTACACGCGAATATTCCGCCGACCGCCGCGGCGCGGAGATCTGCGGCAATCCCCTCTGGCTTTCCTCGGCGCTTCGCAAAATCGCCGGTGCCGCACAGGTCATCCATAACAATGACGCCGAGCGCAATCCGGCGACGGCGCATATGTTCATCATCAATCCCCTCTCGGGCGAGCGGATGGACAATCTGTTCTCGACCCATCCGAACACGGAGAACCGGGTGGCGGCTCTGGAGAGAATGGCCCGCGAGACGTCCACGGGCTCGACGGCGCCGGTCCGCCCTGATAATGCAGGGCGCAAATCGCGCTCTGTCCCGAGAACCGGCTGGGGTCGCGGTGGTTCCGAACCGCCGAAAGGCCCCTGGTCCTGATGCCCGAAAACAACAAGAACGATTCACGTCCGAAACGATCCCGCGAGCGCAACCGCTCCGGAGCGGGGGGAGCCCGGCCCGGCGCGGATGCCGCGGCCAAACCGGGCCTGAAGAGCCGCCAGGCGGCTGCCAAGATCCTGGCGGCGGTGGTGGACCGCAAGACGCCGCTTGATGGAATGCTCGATCCGGAGCGCGGGAACCCGGCCTATCGCGAGTTGAGCGAAGCAGATCGCGCGCTGGTGCGCGCCATTCTCAACTCGGCACTCCGCCATCTGCCGCGCATTCGCGCGGCCATCGACTCGCTTCTGCAAACGCCTCTCCCCGAGGGTGCGCGGGCTCTCGAACACGTGCTGACCGTTGCCGCCGCGCAAATTCTCTATCTCGACGTTCCGGATCATTCGGCAGTCGATCTTGCAGTGGAACAGGCCCAGTCCGACCCGCGCAATCGCCGTTTCGCAAGCCTCGTCAACGCCGTATTGCGGCGGCTTTCGCGTGAAAAGCACGAAATTCTCGAAAAGCTGCAGCAAGTGCCGGCGATGCCCGGCTGGTTCTTCGACAGGCTCGTCGCCTGTTACGGTCCCGACCAGGCCGAGCGCATCTCCGAGGCGCAGCTCGTTCCCGCCGCCATCGACGTGACCGTGAAATCCGATGCGGCGTCCTGGGCGGAACGGCTCGCTGGCACCGTGTTGCCGACCGGCTCCGTTCGTCTTCAGGACTTCTCCGGTTCGATCCCGTCGCTTTCAGGCTTTTCGGAAGGGGCCTGGTGGGTCCAGGACGCGGCTGCTTCCATTCCGGCCCGCCTTTTCGGCGATATTCACGGGAAGAAGGTGGTCGATCTCTGTGCTGCGCCCGGCGGCAAGACGGCGCAGCTCGTCCTCGCGGGGGCCGAGGTGACCGCGCTTGATCAGTCGTCAAGCCGGTTGCGGCGGCTCAAGGCGAACCTCGAGCGGCTTGGCTTCGAGGCCCGGACAAGGGAGAGCGACATGGCCGAGTTCCGGCCGGAAGAGCTCTTTGACGCGGCCCTTCTCGACGCCCCCTGCTCCTCGACGGGCACCACCCGGCGGCATCCCGACGTGCTCTGGACGAAAGGCCCGTCGGACGTCGAGAAGCTTGCCAGGCTGCAGGAACGGCTGCTGCGGCATGCGCTTACCCTGGTGAAGCCCGGCGGCCTCATCGTCTTTTCCAATTGCTCGCTCGACCCGCTGGAGGGCGAGGAGGTCGTCGCCCGCGTCGTCGCCGACGGCGGATGCGAACGGGTGCCGATCGACGCAGCCGATTGGCCGGGGCTCGAAAAGGCGATCACCCCGCTTGGAGAGTTCCGCACGACACCTGCGATGCTTCCACTGGAACCGCCCTTCGCCGGTGGCCTCGATGGTTTTTATGCCGCCGTGCTGCGCCGTGAGGGAGCCTGAGGGCGCTCATCAACAGACTGTTTTGCTTTGACAATTGACGCCCTCGGACGGCCCGCCTATCAATGGCGACAGGGTTGATAAATATTTAATGATCTTTCCCGCACGATTCCGATCTTCTGCATGATCCTCGAATCGGCTCCGGTTGAAGAGGAAACCCACGGGCGCCGATGACGTTTTCCAGTAAAACAAGGCTCCTATATTTGTATTTGCGCGAAGGCCAACGCCGATTGGCGCGCCTGCTTTCGCGCGGGAAGACGGCGGCGCTGCGCGTTGCAGGCTCCACGCCCGCCCGTCTGATCGTCGCACCCACGGATCTTCGGGCCATCGATCCCTTCGCCGCCGAAGAGATTCTCGCGGGTCGCTTTCCGCTCGCCGGCCGCGTTCTGGATACCGAAGGCGAGTCGCCTTTCGAAATCGACCTGCCGTCGCACGAGTTCGCGGTTCGCCTTCATTCCTTCGGCTGGCTGCGGCACATGCGGGCGATCCAGGACGAAGCCGGCTCGATCAGGCTGCGCCAGATCATGGACGACTGGATCGGCTGCCATGGCCGAAGCATCGGCGAAATCTCGTGGGAAGCGGATGTGGTCGCGCAGCGCGTCATCGCCTGGCTGTCCCATTCGCCGGTGGTGCTGCGTAATGCCGAGCACGGTTTCTATCGCCGCTTCCTGAGAAGCCTTGCCCTTCAGGTCCGCCACCTCCGGAATGTCGCCGAGACCGTGACCGACGGAGAGGCGCGCCTGAGGGTTCGCCTGGCACTCGCCATGGCCTCCGTTTCGATGCCGGCTACGGCTTCGGCTATCCGCAAGGCGTCGCGCAATCTGGATCTGGAGCTGGAGCGGCAGCTTCTGCCTGACGGGGCGCATTTCTCCCGAAACCCCCGGGCCGGGCTCGAGCTGCTGCTCGATCTGCTGCCGCTGCGCCAGACCTATGTCAATCTCGGCCACGACGTGCCTTCGAGGCTCATCCCCTGCATCGACCGCATGTATCCGGCGCTCCGCTTCTTCCGCCACCAGAGCGGGGAGCTCGCTCTCTTCAACGGCGCGACATCGGTTCTCGCCCATGAGCTCGCCTCGGTGCTCAGATATGACGAGACGTCCGGCGAGCCGTTCCGGTCGTTGCCACACGCCCATTACGAACGCCTGTCGATGGGCGATACCGTCATCATCATGGACACTGGGCGTCCGCTTTCGGTCGACCTGTCGCGAACCGCCCATGCCGGCTGCCTCTCCTTCGAGATGTCCTCCGGCAGGAATCGCTTCGTCGTCAACTCCGGCGCGCCGAAATTCGCCGGCGAACGATTCAGGCAGATGGCGCGCACGACCGCCGCGCACTCCACCGTCACCGTCGACGACACCTCTTCCTGCCGTTTTTTGCAGTCGCGGTTTCTGGGCCCGATCATGATCAGCGGCCCCTCGCGCGTCGCGGTCGAGAGAAAGGACGAGCCGGGAAGCATCGAGCAGGTCAAAGCGAGTCACGACGGCTACCTTGCGCCCTTCGGCCTGATCCACGAGCGCGACATCGGAATTCTCAATGGCGGGCGACTGATCCGCGGCCGCGACCGCCTGCTGCTGGAGGATGGCAGCGATCCGGAAAATGACGACGACGCGGCCGCGGTCGCCCGTTTCCACATCCATCCGGCAATCGGCATGCGCCAGCACAGCGAGAGCGAGATATATCTGACGGCGCCCGACGGAGAGACATGGCTCTTCGCCTGCCGCGACGGTGCGCTCGCGATCGAGGAGGATATCTTCTTCGCCGATCCCTCCGGCGTTCGCGCATCGTCGCAGATAAGCGTGACCTTCTCCGCCGCCTCGCAGCCGGAGATCCAGTGGACTTTCACGCGCGAGGGATGACCCCGAAACTGCGCCGGGCCTATTTTCCCGTTGTTGCGGCGCCGAAGGTTCCTTCCGGCAACAAGCTATGCTAACGGGCAGCCATCCCAATCGCCGGAACTTCCTCCCTACGCGTCCGGCGCTGCCAAAGGAGCAAGGTCGATGGCTGTCGCCTCCAAGAAGATCCCCGCCCCGGACGAGGTCCGGATCAAAACCGCCCTCCTTTCGGTCTCCGACAAGACGGGCATCGTCGAACTCGCCCGCGCCCTCAACGACAAGGGCATACGGCTGGTGTCGACCGGCGGTACGCACAAGGCGCTTGCCGATGCCGGCCTTCCCGTCAGCGACGTCTCGGAGCTGACCGGCTTTCCGGAAATCATGGACGGGCGCGTCAAGACGCTTCACCCCGGCGTCCATGGAGGTCTTCTCGCGATCCGCGACGACGCGGAGCATGCGGACGCCATGAGCGCGCACGGCATCACCGCGATCGATCTCGCAGTCATCAATCTCTATCCCTTCGAAGACGTCCGCGCCAAAGGCGGCGACTACCCGACCACGGTCGAGAATATCGACATCGGCGGCCCCGCAATGATCCGGGCATCGGCCAAGAACCATGCCTATGTGACGATCGTCACAGACCCGGCGGACTATTCGCCGCTGCTGGAGGAAATCGCAGACGGGACGACGCGCTACGCCTTCCGCCAGAAGATGGCGGCCAAGGCCTATGCCCGCACGGCCGCCTATGATGCGGCGATCTCCAACTGGTTTGCCGAGGTGCTCGACACGCCCATGCCGCGCCACCGCGTTCTCGGCGGCGTGCTCAGGGAGGAGATGCGCTACGGCGAAAACCCGCACCAGAAAGCCGGATTCTACGTGACCGGCGAGAAACGGCCGGGAGTGGCTACGGCGGCGCTGCTGCAGGGCAAGCAGCTCTCCTACAACAACATCAACGATACCGATGCCGCCTTCGAACTGGTGGCGGAATTCCTGCCGGAAAAGGCACCGGCCTGCGCCATCATCAAGCATGCCAATCCCTGCGGCGTTGCGACCGCGCCCTCGCTCGCGGAAGCCTATCGCCGGGCGCTCGCCTGCGATTCGACCTCGGCATTCGGCGGCATCATCGCGCTCAACAAGGAACTCGACGCCGAGACTGCGGAAGAGATCGTCAAACTCTTCACCGAGGTCATCATCGCGCCGTCGGCCAGCGACGAGGCGAAAGCCGTCATCGCCCGCAAACCGAACCTGCGGCTGCTTGCGACCGGCGGCCTGCCGGATCCGCGCACGCCCGGCCTGACGGCGAAGACGGTCGCCGGCGGTGTGCTCGTCCAGACGCGCGACAACGGTATGGTAGAGGACCTGGAGCTCAAGGTGGTCACCAGGCGCGCGCCGACGGCGCAGGAGCTCGAAGACATGAAGTTCGCCTTCAAGGTGGCGAAGCACGTCAAGTCCAACGCCATCGTCTATGCCAAGGACGGCCAGACGGCGGGCATCGGCGCCGGCCAGATGAGCCGCGTCGATTCCGCCCGCATCGCTGCCATAAAGGCAGAAGAAGCGGCCAAGGCGCTCGGCCTCGCCGAGCCGCTGACGCGCGGGTCGGCCGTCGCCTCGGAAGCCTTCCTCCCCTTCGCCGACGGTCTTCTGTCAGCCATCGCGGCCGGCGCAACCGCCGTCATCCAGCCGGGTGGTTCGATGCGCGACGAAGAAGTGATCGCGGCGGCGGACGAACACAATGTCGCGATGGTCTTCACAGGCATGCGGCATTTCCGGCACTAGAGCCCTTTTGTCTAATGCACTTCCGGGCGGAAAACCGTGACACCTGGAAGTGCTCTAACGCCTTAAGATACCGCCGCGGCTTATTTGATTTCCTCATTCCTGTGCCCGTCACAGAAATCCAGCCAGACCAAGTTCTTGGGCTGAAAGAACGCTTCCCGCGCCGCAGACGCGGCGCTGCTCTCATCCCTGTGACAAGTACAGGGATGAGGATGAGGAGAAGTTGAAACCCTACTTAGGTCGGTTCGACCTGAAACATGAACGTGATCGATTCCAAGACGTTAAGACGCCGGATGCGGAGGAAAACCGCATCCCGCTCCGGCCTCCTGCTCGACTACCTATCGCGGCCGGTGCGCCGGATAGGGAGTCCGCAGGAGGATCACGAGACCGACACCGAAAAAGGCCACCAGCGCCATCATGCCGATCCGGGCCGAACCGGTCATAAGCGTGATCGTCGCGACCGAGGCGGGCGCCAGGAACGAGGTGGCGCGGCCGGAAAGGGCGTAAAGACCGAAATAGCGCCCGGCTTCGTCGGGCGAAACACTGCGCGCGAGGTAGGATCGGGACGATGCCTGGACCGGCCCGAAGGCGACGCCGACGAGCAGGCCGTAAAGAATATAGGCCTTTTCGGCGGCGGTGCCGAAGAGGCCGCCCGAGTCCGCCGAGCCAAGCGGGACAAGCCCGAAGAGCGTGAAACCGGGCCCAGTGGAGACGATGCCGAGCGTGGCGATCGTTAGTGAGACGAGGCTTGCGACGACGATCGTCTTGGAGCCGAGCCGTGCATCGAGCCTGCTCGCATAAAGGCAGCCGAAAATCGCCACGACATTCAGGATGATGCCGTAGAGCCCGAGCTCCATCGTCTGCCATCCGAACATCCCGGCCGCGAAGGTGCCGCCGAGCGCGAGCAGCCCGTTGACGCCGTCCTGGAAGATCATCCGGGCAATCAGGAACCGCAAGATGCCGGTCCTCTCCTTGAGTTCGGCAAGCGTGCCCTTCAGTTCCTCGAAGCCCCGAGCGGTTGCTTTCGCCATCGACATCGTTGCCCTGGTCGCATCCGGCGTGAAGAGGAACATCGGCAGGATGAAAACCATATACCAGACGGCGGAAATGGGGCCGGTGATGCGGGCGTCTTCGCCCTCTGCCGGATCGAGCCCGAACAGAGGTTCGAGTCCGATCGCCGTCTTGCCGGTCTGGGGGCTTCCGGCAATCAGCGCGACCACGGCGATCAGCACGATCATGCCGCCGAGATAGCCGAGGCCCCAGGCGATGTTGGAGATGCGCCCCACTTCCTTTTCGCTGACGAGCCGCGTCATCATCGAATCGTTGAAGACGATGGAAAATTCGGCGGCCACGGTCGCCAGCGCAAGAAAGACCGCCGTATAGATCAGGGACGAGCCCGGCGCCGCGTTCCAGAGCAGGGCGAGCGAGATGATCTTCACGGCGGCGAAAAAGGCGATCCACGGCTTTCGCGGGCCGGCCGCATCGGCAATGGCGCCGAGGACCGGCGAAAGCAGGGCGATCACGATCCCCGCAATGGTCAGCGTATAGCCCCAGACCGCCTGCCCTTGGGCGGGATCGGCCGTTAGCCGGGAAACGAAATAGGGTGCGAAGATGAAGGTGGTGATCACGGTGAAGAAGGGTTGCGCGGCCCAGTCGAACAGCATCCAGCCGGCAATTCCGAGACGGGAAGTCCGAGGCCGCTCCTCCATTCGCCCAGCCGCGATATTCACTTCATCCCTCCCCGGCACTTGCGCAAGCGCGCCGCGTTCGTGGGCGGCGGGCAGGGCAATGAAGAACAACCTTCGACCGGAGCGGAATTGGTCCCTCCGGCCCAGTAATGGCCGGAGGGACTGTGTCATTTCGTCCAGCCGCGTGCAAGATCGCTGAGGAGACCGGCTGCGACAGTGACCTTGGCGAGCGTCGTTTCGCCCTTTTCGGTCAGGAGCCTCAGCTGGTCGCCGACAGTGGCGACGCGTTGGCGATCGCGATCCTGCCAGGCGAGAACGGGGTTTCGCTCGCCCTTATGCTCGACCAGGGCGGCGATGGTGATATCGCGGCGTGCGGTGCCGATATCGCCGACCGCCCGCGAGAGCGCCATCGACTCGAACTGCTCGGTGGCGGGCACACGGTCGGCGGCCGCCAGCAGGCGGTTGATCCTCAGGCTTTCGGTGACGGTGAAATAGGCCTGGGCGGTGCGGCTCAGCGGCTCGCCGGTTACCGTGGCGATCTGCATGATCTCAGGGACCAGGGTCATGAGCGACAGTTCGGAGATTTCCTCGGCAAGCTTTGCCGGCACGCCGTTTTCGATGAAGCCGGCGGCCCTCAGGCGAGCTTCCTCGGCACCCTCCCTGGATATCGCCGCCCGCATGGTGCCGCGCAGCTTCTGCAGCCCGTCGCGAAGCCGGGCAACCGCTTCGGCCACGGAGCCCTCGGAGGCGCGGGTGCGCAGCGCCCGTTCGGCGACGAGCGCAAAGATACGCCCCACCTCATGATAGAGCCGGTTCTGGATCACGCCGCTGATCCTGTTGTCGAGCGCGTCGATCTCGCCGTAGATGCGCGGCAGATCGAAGCCATCCAGGGCCAGCACCGCTGCCTTCACGACATCGGCGGAGAGGAAGCCGGTGGCATCCGTCAGCGTCGAAACGAAAGCCGGGCCGCCGCGGTTTATCGTTTCGTTGGCGAGTACGGTCGCGATGATTTCGCGGCGCAGCCGGTGCCCGTGAATGTCGCCGGCATAGGCCTTGCGCATCTTTGCGGGGAAGTAGCGCTCCAGGGTCGCCGTGAAATAGGGGTCGTCCGGAAGCTCGCTGACGATCAGCTCGTCGAAGAGCACCAGTTTCGCATAGGAGAGCAGCACGCCGATCTCCGGGCGCGTGAGCGGCCGGCCCGCCTGGTAGCGCTCGCTCATCGCCTGGTCGGTCGGCAGGGTTTCGACCTTGCGGTTGAGGTGGCCGTCGGCCTCCAGCCGCGCCATCAGCCGCGCCAGCGGCGTGCGGTTGGCGAGGCCCTGCATCTCGGTGAGCGAGATCGCCAGCGACTGCTGGTAGTTGTTGCGCAGCACGAGATGTCCCACCTCGTCCGTCATCGATGCCAGAAGCGTGTTGCGCTTGGGCCGGGTCAGGCGGCCTTCGCGCATGGCGGAGGCAAGCGCGATCTTGATGTTGACCTCGACGTCGGAGGAATTGACGCCGGCCGAGTTGTCGATGGCATCGGAGTTGCAACGCCCGCCATTGAGCGAGAAGCCGATCCGGCCTTTCTGGGTGACGCCGAGATTGGCCCCCTCGCCGATCACGCGCGCCCGCACGTCCTCGGCGGAGACGCGGATCGCGTCGTTGGCGCGGTCGCCGACCTCCGCATCCGTCTCGTTGGTGCCGCGCACATAGGTGCCGATGCCGCCGAACCAGAGCAGGTCGACCGGGCTCTTCAGGATCGCGCTCATGATCTCGAAGGGCGTCGCCTTCGGCTTGTCGATGCCGATCGCCGCCATCGCTTCGGGGGTGAGTGTCACCAGTTTTTCCGAACGCGAAATGATCATCGCGCCGGGCGAGAGCGTCTTACGGTCATAATCCTGCCAGCTGGAGCGCGAAAGCGCGAACATTCGCTTGCGCTCGGCAAAGGAGAGATCGATATCCGGCTCGGGATCGATGAAGATATCGCGATGATCGAAGGCGGCGATCAGCCGGATCTTTTCCGAAAGCAGCATGCCGTTGCCGAAGACGTCGCCCGACATGTCGCCGACGCCGGCGACGGTGAAGGGCGTCGTCTGGATGTCGACGTCCATTTCGCGGAAGTGCCGCTTGACGGCCTCCCACG
Source organism: Sinorhizobium sp. P24N7 (assembly GCF_042436655.1). Lineage (NCBI taxonomy): Bacteria > Pseudomonadati > Pseudomonadota > Alphaproteobacteria > Hyphomicrobiales > Rhizobiaceae > Sinorhizobium > Sinorhizobium sp. P24N7. The sequence goes on from NZ_JBHMIW010000006.1 coordinate 107,917, forward strand.
CGCCGCGCGCGGTGATTCCCATCTTCTTGTGGTCGTAGCCGGCGGAGCCGCCTGAAGCGAAGGCGTCGTCCAGCCAGAAGTCCGCTTCCTGGGCGAGCGCATTCGCCGTGTCGGAGAAGGTTGCCGTTCCCTTGTCGGCGGCAACGACGAAATAGGGGTCGTCGCCGTCGAGCCGCAGCGTGTCCTCCGGGGGAACGACGTCCTGGCCGACGATATTGTCGGTGACGGAGAGCAGCGTGCGGATATAGGTCTTGTACGCTTCAGTTCCCGCCTTGAAGACCTCGTCGCGGCTGCCGCCGACAGGCAGCTGCTTCGGGTAGAAGCCGCCCTTGGCGCCGACCGGAACGATGACGGCGTTCTTCACCTGCTGCGCCTTGACGAGGCCGAGCACCTCGGTCCGGTAATCCTGTGCCCGGTCGGACCAGCGAAGGCCGCCGCGCGCCACCTTGCCGAAGCGCAGATGGACGCCTTCCACTTCCGTGCCGTAGACGAAAATCTCGCGGAAAGGCCGCGGTTCCGGCAGGCCCTCGAGCTGCTTCGGATCGAGCTTGAAGGCAAGAACCGCGCGCGGCCTGCCTTCGGGGTCCATTTGGAAATAGTTCGTCCGGAGCGTCGACTGGACCGCATTGACATAGCGGCGCAGGATCCTGTCCTCGTCGAGGCTGGGCACGGCCGACAGCGCCTCCTCGATGCCCGTCAGCAAGGCGTTGCACTTCTTCGTGCGCGCTTTCCCGTCCGTCGTCGGATCCATGCGCGTGGAGAAGAGGCGGAAGATGTCGGCGGCGATCGTCGGATACTTGTTCAGAGTATCGGCGATATAGCCTTGGGAATAGGTGATGCCGGCCTGGCGCAGATAGCGCGCATAGGCGCGCAGCACCGTGATTTCGCGGGCGGTGAGCCCGGCAAGCAGGACCAGCCGGTTGAAGTTGTCGTCCTCCGTCGTGCCGTTCCAGGCCGCCAGGAAGGCCTCCTCCAGGGCGGGGCCGATCCTGGCGAGATTGAGCGTGTGCCCGTCGCGATGGATCAGCTCCATGTCGTGAAGGACGACCTCGCGGGGCTCGTCCCCATGGACGTGCACGCCGATGTCGTAGGTCTGCTCGCTGATGACACGGAAGCCGAGATTTTCGAGAAGCGGCACGCGGCGCGACAGCGAAACGGGCGTGTCGGCATGGAAGATCTTCAGTTCCAGCGTATCCGGCCGCTCCTGGTGCCGGTGGTAGAAGGAGATGCGGATCGGGTCGCCGGCCGTGCAGGCGGCGATGTCTCCGAGGTCGGCATAGGCTTCCGCGGGCGTGAAGGCCGCCTGATAGGCTTCACCGACCGAAATCTCCGTGCCCTCCTTGCGGGCGAGCAGATTGAACCGATCGATCCAGCGGGTGACGATGGCGCGGACCGCCTCTTCGAGCTTCGCCTGGGGAACCCGTGGCGTCTTGCCGCCCGAGCGGCCGATGATGAAATGGACGCGTGCAAGCCCGCCTTCGGGAAAGGCCGGGTAATACGCCGAGACCCGGCCGTCATAGACCGTCTTCAGATAGTCGCCGATCTTTTCGCGGACGTCGGAATCGTATTGTTCGCGCGGCACGAACACGATGACCGAGACGAAGCGGTCGAAGTGGTCGATGCGCGGCAGCACCCGCACCCGGGGCCGGTCGCCGAGCTCGTTGATCTGTTCGCAGAAGGCGGCGAGCAGCCCGATATCGATCTGGAAAAGATCGTCGCGCGGATAGGCCTCCAGCGTGTTGGCCAACGTCTTGCCGGAATGGCTCTGCGGATCATAGCCGAAATGATCGACGATCTTCTCGATCTTGTGCCTGAGCAGCGGGATCTCCGACGCCTGCCGCGTGTAGGCCGTCGAGGTGAACAGACCGACGATGCGCAGTTCGCCGACGACGTTGCCGGAGGCGTCGAAACGCTTGATGCCGATGTAGTCCATGTGGGCACGCCGGTGGACGACCGACTTCACATTGGCCTTGGTGACGATCAGGAAGTCGGGCCCCTCGAGGAAGGCGAGGATTTCCGGGGTGGTCAGCACCGCATCCTTGCCCTGGCGCAGGACCCGCACGTCCGGATTGGACAGGATGCCGAGGCCCCTGCCCTTGCCGCGCTCGACCGTCGCCCGTTCGCCCTTGCCGGAATAGGTATATTCCCGCATGCCGAGGAAGGTGAAGTTGTTATCCCTTAGCCAGCGAAGGAACGCCAGCGCCTCGTCGCGGTCGCTCTTCTTGCGGGAAGCGTTGTAGTCTTCGAGCTCCCGCATTGCCTGGTCGAGCAGAGCGGTCATTGCCGGCCAGTCGTGTACGGCTTGATGAACCTGCTCCAGCACATCCGAGATGCGCTTGCTCAATGAGCGTGCCTCCAGCGGAGTCAGCCTGCTCAAGTGGATTTGAATGTGGCTGACGCGGTGCTCGGGCGCGCTTTCCTCGTCCGGATCGAACAGCTTCACGGGTTTGCCGGGCTCCATCACCAGAATCGGGTGGATCGCCAAGTGGATGTCGCGGTGGGTACTCGTCACCTCTCCCATCACCGAATCGTAAAGGAAGGGCATGTTGCGTTCGGTGATCGCGATGATCGAAACCTCGATACCACCCGGTGCGACCCCTGCCACCGTCTCCACCGAGACCTGGGGCTTGCCGCCGTCCCAGCGTGCGAGTTCGCTGCGTGCGTGGGCAGCGGTGAGCGCCAGCATCTCAGGCGTGTAACGGTCGAGGTCGTCGTTGCTCGCTCCGCCGAAGAGGATTTCCGGTGGCAGTGTCTCGGCCCCGAATCTGGACCCTGCCGCCCGAGCCGCATCGATGTGCCGGTCCCGCTTCGGATTATGCTTCACGCCCATGAAATCGCTCTCCACTCATGATGGTTGAACCTAGCAGAACCATGCCCAATGGCGACCGTTTTTATGATGGATTTCGGCAAAATGGAGCCGAATTTTGGAGAAAATCACGTAGATTCGACCTAAATCCATTTAAATCGAAGCCAATTTCGCAAAAATTTCCCGAAAAACCGCAAAAACGAACGAAAACGCCGAAAATTCTGTCACGGGGGTCTGCACGAGCAGCAGTTGACAGTCCGTGAGGGGCGGGCGATCACACTTCGAAAGCGAATAACGGGGTCTCCCAATGTCCGACACGCCTGCCGCGCCCGGTGCCGTCATCGTCATTTCGAGTCATGTGGTGCGCGGCGCGGTCGGCAACCGGGCTGCCGTCTTCGCGCTGGAAATGCTCGGCCACCGGGTCTGGGCCCTGCCGACGGTCGTGCTTCCCTGGCATCCGGGACACGGTCGGTCGACGCGGGTGACCATGCCGGACGAGGACTTCCGCTCGATCATCGGCGATCTCGTCGCTGCGCCCTGGATCGGCGAGGTGCGCGGGGTGCTGTCCGGCTATCTGGGTTCCCCCGAACAGGCGGCGGCCGTTGCCGGCCTCGTGAAGGCGCTGCGCCAGCGCAATCCCGCGCTCTTCTATGCCTGCGATCCGATTCTTGGCGATGCGGGCGGCCTCTACGTCCCGGTGGAGATCGCCAGCGCCATCCGCGACCTGCTGCTGCCGCTTGCGACGCTCGCCACGCCCAACCGGTTCGAGCTTTCCTGGTTGGCAGGTGCTTCGCTCGAGACGAATGCGGCCATCCTCGACGCGGCGGTCGACCTCGGGCCGCCACGCGTGCTGGTGACGTCGGCGATACCGATGATGAGCGGCGGCACGGGCAATCTCTACCTGTCCGGCCGCCATGCGCTGCTTGCCGAGCACCGACTGATCGACAATCCTCCGAACGGCACCGGCGATCTGCTCTCGGCCGTATTCCTGGCGCGCCTGCTGGAAGGGTTGCCGGAGGAACGCGCGCTGCAGATGGCGACCGCCAGCGTCTACGAGATCATCGCGAGAAGCCGCAAGCGCGATTCCGACGAGCTGACGCTCGAACAGGATGCATCGAGCCTGGCGACGCCGATGGCAATGGTGCAGATGCGCCGCCTCATGCATCCGAGCCAGGCGCGGAAGAAATAGCGTCAGATATGGAAGAATTGCCTCATAGGCGCATTTCGCCCTTTCGGATGGCCGGAGCACGCTGTAACAGTTCGACGCTTCATGGTTCCCGGTGCGTCTTTCAGACACGCTACCCGCATGTTTCCTTGAATCCCGATCAAAGACAGGAGCACCAGGACGATGCAGCAGGAACGAGTGGATGAAACGGGGTTACCGATGGATATACAGGGCTTTCCGGAACATCTTCTGACCGGCTACCGCAATTTCATGAGCGGTCGCTTCACCGAACAGCAGCAGCGCTACAAAACGCTCGCCGAGAGCGGTCAGAAACCGAGGACGATGGTCATCGCCTGTTGCGACTCCCGCGCCGCGCCCGAAACAATCTTCGATGCCGGCCCGGGAGAACTCTTCGTCGTGCGCAACGTCGCCAACATGATGCCGCCATATGAACCCGACGGACATTATCATTCGACCTCGGCCGCGCTCGAATTCGCGGTCCAGTCGCTGCGGGTCACCAACATCGTGGTCATGGGCCACGGGCGCTGCGGCGGCATCAAGGCGGCACTCGACCCGGACGCCGAGCCCCTCTCCCCGGGCGATTTCATCGGCCGCTGGATGAACCTCCTGAAACCGGCCGCCGAGCAGATCCAGAGCAATGACGTGATGACTCCGGCGGAACGACAGCGTGCGCTCGAGCGGGTCTCCATCCGCAATTCGATCGCCAATCTGAGGACGTTCCCCTGCGTGAACGTTCTCGAGTCGAAGGGAAAGCTTCGTCTCCACGGCGCATGGTTCGACATCTCGACCGGCGAGCTCTGGGTCATGGATGCGAAGACCGGGGATTTTTCCCGACCGGGAATGTAACGGTCGCCAGTCAGGCCCTTCATCCGCCTGCCTGTCCCTTCTCCCCCGCTAGCGGGAGAGAAGTCGCGGCAGCAGGATGAGGGGTAAAAGCGCTGTCAGCTGCCGTCGATTTCGGCGCCGATGATGGCGATCGCCTGCTGATAGACGCTGGCGGCATTCCAGCCCTGGATGGCGGCGAAGTTGACCTCGCCTGGCTGATAGCCGCCGCCCGGCTGCCAACCATGGCCGCGCAGGAAATTTGCGGTTGAGGCAAGCGCATCCGCTTTGGAGCGGACCATGTCGACATGGCCGTTGCCGTCCCCGTCCACGCCGTATTTCAGCACGTTCACCGGGAGGAATTGCGTCTGCCCGATCTCGCCGTGCGCCGCCCCGCGGGCGGCCGGGCTGAGGTCGCCGCGCTCGACGAGCTGGAGGGCGGCGTAAAGCTGGTTGGTGAAATAATCCGAGCGGCGACAATCATAGGCGAGCGTCGAGACGGCGGAAAGCGTGTGTTCCTTGCCCAGGAACGAGCCGAAGCCGGTCTCCATGCCCCAGATGGCGATCAATGGGCCGGCGGGAACGCCGTAGCGCTGCTCGATGCTCTGGAAGAGCCTGGCATTCTGCGCCCGCAGCTTCTTGCCGCGCGAAATGATCACCTGACCGCCGCGCTTCTGCATGAACTGGTCGAGCGACAGCTTGAAGCTCTTCTGGCCGCGATCGGCCCGGATCGTCGCCCTGCTGTAGGAGACGTTGGCGAGCGCCTGGTCGACCACCGAAGGGCTGATGCCGTTCCCGGCGGCTTCGCGCTTGAATTCCGACAGCCAGGCGGAGAAGCCGCTGCCGTCATTGCCGCACTGCGCCGCAGAGGCGTCCGCCGGAAGAACTACGGTTGAGATCAGGGCCGCCAGGCCCGCTGCTGCGCTCTTCACCCTATGCATGGATTACCCCGTCGATTGCCCGAATTGGTTGCCTTCGAAATTCCCGCTTCGTCATCCGCTCGTCGCCGGCACGATGGTTTCACGTGAATCCATTGCCCGCCGACGAACTGCGAACCCCGCCTGTCGCCGTAACGAAGCAGGCGGGGCTTAAAGTTTGCCCGACCGAGGCCGATCAAGCCGCCTGCTTGCGCGGTTTGATCAGGCCGCGGTTGATCAACAGCTCTGCGATCTGCACCGCGTTGAGCGCCGCGCCCTTGCGCAGGTTGTCCGAGACGATCCACATGTTGAGGCCGTTTTCGACCGTCGCATCCTCGCGGATGCGCGAGATGTAGGTCGCGTCCTCGCCGGCGCATTCGTAAGGCGTCACATAGCCGCCGTTCTCATGCTTGTCGACGACCAGGCAGCCCGGCGCTTCGCGCAGGATCTCGCGCGCCTCGTCGGCGGTGATCTCGTTTTCGAATTCGATATTGACCGATTCCGAATGACCGATGAAGACCGGGACGCGCACGGCCGTGCAGGTCACCTTGATCTTCGGGTCGAGCATCTTCTTGGTTTCGGCCAGTACCTTCCACTCTTCCTTGGTGTAGCCGTCCTCCATGAAGACGTCGATGTGCGGAATGACGTTGAAGGCGATGCGCTTGGTGAACTTCTTGCTCTCGATCGGATCGGCGACGAAGACAGCGCGGGTCTGGTTGAAGAGCTCGTCCATGCCGTCCTTGCCGGCGCCGGAAACCGACTGATAGGTGGAAACGACGATGCGCTTGATCCGGGCGTGGTCGTGCAGCGGCTTCAGCGCCACCACGAGCTGCGCCGTCGAGCAATTCGGATTGGCGATGATGTTTTTCTTGGAGAACTGCGCGATCGCGTCCGCGTTCACTTCCGGTACGATCAGTGGAACATCGGCGTCGTAGCGCCAGGCCGAGGAATTGTCGATGACGACGCAACCCTCGCGGCCGATCTTCGGCGAGTATTTCTGCGAGACGGCGCCGCCGGCCGACATCAGGCAGATGTCGGTGTCGGAGAAATCATAGGTGTCGAGGTTCGTCACCTTCAGCGTCTTGTCGCCGTAGGAGACCTCGGTGCCGACCGAGCGAGAGGAGGCGAGCGCCACCACTTCGTCGGCCGGAAAGCCGCGCTCGGAAAGAATGTTCAGCATCTCCCGGCCGACATTGCCGGTGGCGCCTGCGACAGCAATTTTGAAACCCATGATCTAAGCTCTCTTTCTGTCTCTCCTCGTTTGGTGGAGGGGGAAACTGCGCGGTGCGACCGCGAAGTTCCTGTCCCCGGCCTTACCGGGGAGAGAGCGGAGGGCCAGAGACGTCAGACGGTTTTCGTCGTCGTTTTGGCCGTGGTTTTGCGCGCGAGCGAGAAATGGCTGATCCGCCCGGCGGTATGGGCCGGCAAATTCAGCGCAGCGATGGACGAACCCTTCGGTCCCATGGCGGTTTCCTCGTTCGCCGCTGCTCTTACCGGCTTTTCGGCAAGAGTCAAGCCGCGGAGGCTCCCTAGTGGTCGTCACGCAAGGCAGCGCTTGCCCGCGGCACGATTGAAGACTTCGTGATGTGCGGGCGCGAGCATGGTGACCCCGGCATTAGACGAAAGTCATAAGCCCAAAGCATCCCTGCCTCGCGTGCCACTTTTCTGACATCTTGTTGCGAGGCGCACCACGCCCGGATGTCAAAGGGGACCCGACGTTCAGGGAGGAATGTCCGGACCGGGGAATGGGCGCTCCAATAGACCGATTTTGGAGTGGAGGAATCAAAATGGCAAACGTCGTGACAGCGGGCGGCACAAAAGCCGGCCCGATGACCGGCGAGGAGAAGAAGGTCATCTTCGCCTCGTCGCTCGGTACCGTCTTCGAATGGTATGATTTCTATCTTTACGGTTCGCTTGCCGTTTATATCGGTGCAACCTTCTTCAGCCAGTATCCCGAGACCACGCGCAACATCTTTGCGCTTCTCGCCTTCGCCGCCGGCTTCCTTGTCCGGCCGTTCGGCGCGCTGGTTTTCGGCCGCCTGGGCGACCTCGTCGGCCGCAAATACACATTCCTCGTCACCATTCTGATCATGGGCCTGTCGACCTTCCTCGTCGGCGTCCTGCCCGGTGCCGCCTCGATCGGCATTGCGGCTCCGATCATCCTGATCGGGCTCCGCCTCCTGCAGGGTCTTGCGCTCGGCGGTGAATACGGGGGTGCCGCGACCTATGTGGCAGAGCATGCGCCGCACGGCCGCCGCGGCTATTTCACCTCGTGGATCCAGACGACGGCGACGCTTGGTCTCTTCCTCTCGCTGGTGGTTATCCTTCTGGTCCAGTACATGCTGGGCAAGGAAGCTTTTGCCGAGTGGGGCTGGCGCATACCCTTCCTGCTCTCTTTCGTGCTGCTCGGCGTCTCCGTCTGGATCCGCCTGAAGATGAACGAGTCTCCTGCCTTCAAGAAGATGAAGGAAGAGGGCAAGGGTTCGAAGGCGCCGCTGACGGAAGCTTTCGGCCAGTGGCGCAACGCCAAGATCGCCCTTCTGGCGCTCTTCGGCGCGGTCGTTGGCCAGGCTGTGGTCTGGTATTCCGGCCAGTTCTACGCGCTGTTCTTCCTGCAGAGCATTCTGAAGATCGACGGCCAGTCGGCAAACCTGATGGTTGCCGCCTCGCTCCTTATCGGCACAGGCTTTTTCGTCTTCTTCGGCTGGCTGTCGGACAAGATCGGCCGCAAGCCGATCATCATGGCGGGCCTCCTGCTTGCCATGCTCACCTACTTCCCGCTGTTCAAGGCGATGACTTGGGCCGGCAACCCAGCGCTTGCGGAAGCGCAGCAGAACGTTCGCGCCACCGTCACCGCCGCTCCGGGCGACTGCAGGTTCCAGTTCAACCCGACGGGCACGGCGAAGTTCACCACCTCCTGCGACATCGCCACCGCCTTCCTGACCAAGAACTCGGTTCCCTATGACGTCGTGACCACGGCGGCTGCGGGGACACCGGCGACGGTGAAGATCGGCGAAACGACGATCACCAGCTTTGACGCCGTTGCGGCCGGCGACAAGGCGAAGGCCGAGGAAGCGGCTTTCGGCAAGCAGATCAACATGGCGCTGCAGGCCGCGGGCTATCCGCTGGTGCGCGGCGTTGCCAAGGTTCCGGAATCGAAGCTCGACGCCTTCGTCGCTGCCAATCCGGAACTCGGCCTCGACGCCGCTGCCGTGCGCGCCGGCGAAAAGGCCATGGTGCCGGCCGACAAGCTCGTCGCCGACAAGCTGCTCACCCAGGAAGAAGTCGGCAGCGCCACCGAAATGGCGGTCTACAGCATAGACAAGGGCGGCGCCTTCACGATGGTGGCCGACCCGGCCCGCGTCAACTGGACGGTGATCATTGCCGTACTGACCGTGCTCGTCATCTATGTGACGATGGTCTACGGCCCGATTGCGGCGCTGCTCGTCGAACTCTTCCCGACCCGCATCCGCTATACCGGCATGTCGCTGCCCTACCATATCGGCAATGGTTGGTTCGGCGGGCTGCTCCCGGCAACGGCCTTCGCGATGAGCGCGGCAAAGGGCGATATCTACTACGGCCTCTGGTACCCGATCGTTTTCGCGGGCATCACGCTGGTGATCGGTCTTCTGTTCCTGCCCGAGACGAAGGACCGGGATATCCACACGATGGAATGAGCCGGCGGACGGGAGCGGGATGGGAGCGTGTTTCCCATTCCGCCAACTCAACAGCTCTCCTGACTCCGGCGCGGCTTCCGCGCCGGCTTTTTTTCGATTTACTCGGCTTCCCTTTCCTCGGCCTCGTGCTCCACATGCCTCAGCACAGGCCAGCCGGCCGCACCGCGCTTGAATAGCCAGCCCTGCCGGGCAAAGAGGAAAGCCATCATCAGCGCGACCCAGAGCCCGAGCAGCAGGCCGGCGGCGACATCGCTCGGGTAATGCGCGCCGACCACGACGCGCGAGATGCCGACAAGCAGGGCCAGCAGCAGAAACAGCGGCCGAAGCTGCGGCATCACCATCGCGAAGGCGCCGAAGAAGGCGCCGGCCGCCGTGGAATGTCCCGACGGGAAGCTTTCGAACAGCGTGTCGCCGGTAAAGGGCGTGAGGCTGTAGGGGCCGTAATCTGCAAGGAGCTCGGGACGGGCGCGGCCGATCAGAAATTTCAGGCCGTGCACCAGCGCGCTCGCCGTGCCGATCGTCAGTAGGAAATAGGCGGACAGATTGCGGGCCGCGCGCGCCCTCTGCCGCAAGGTGTCGCGCGCGGAGGATCGGCGGACGACGAAGGCGATCAGCAGCAGCAGGGCCGAGCTGTAGATCATCCAGGCGAAGGTGCCGATATCGGTGATGGCGCGGTTGAAGCCGACGATCTCCTCCGGCAGACCTTGCGCCCATTCGGAAAGATGCGGGTCGAACGGGGTGAAGGCGACGACGAGGACGACCGTCATCAGCCAGATCCAGACGGTCAGTGAAAGCGGTCGGTTCATTTTGCTCCTTCCTTCGCCTTATGGATGTGAAGGCTCGGCCGGCAAAATCAAGACCCCGTAAACGCGAAGCACCCCCGGCAAGGCCGGAGGTGCGGTTCGACTATTCGGGCCGCAAGCGAAGGCGCAGTCGTCAGGCCGAGAGGCTCTTGAACTCGGCGAGGATCGCGTCGCCCATCTCGGCCGTACCGACTTTCCGGCAGCCTTCCGCCATGATGTCGCCGGTGCGGATGCCCTGATCGAGCACGTTGGCGATCGCCTTCTCCAGGCCGTCGGCTTCCTTCACGAGGTTGAAGGAGTAGCGCAGGCACATGGCGAAGGAAGCGATCATGGCGATCGGATTGGCGACCCCCTTGCCGGCGATGTCCGGCGCCGAGCCGTGCACCGGCTCGTAGAGCGCCTTGCGCTTGCCGGTCTTGGCATCCGGAGCGCCGAGCGAGGCGGAGGGCAGCATGCCGAGCGAGCCTGTCAGCATGGCGGCGACGTCGGACAGCATGTCGCCGAAAAGGTTGTCGGTGACGATCACGTCGAACTGCTTCGGCTGCCGCACGAGCTGCATGCCGCCGGCATCCGCCAGCATGTGCTCGAGCTGGACGTCGGAATACTTCGCCTTGTGCGTCTCGGTCACGACCTGGTTCCAGAGCACGCCCGACTTCATCACGTTGCGCTTTTCCATCGAGCAGACGCGATTGTTGCGGGTGCGGGCGAGTTCGAAGGCGACCCCGGCGATGCGCTCGATCTCGTAGGTGTCGTAGACCTGCGTGTCGATGCCGCGCTTCTGGCCGTTGCCGAGATCGATGATCTCCTTGGGCTCGCCGAAATAGACGCCGCCCGTCAGCTCGCGCACGATGAGGATGTCGAGGCCCTCGACCAGCTCGGGCTTCAGCGACGATGCGTTGGCAAGCGCCGGGTAGCAGATGGCGGGGCGAAGGTTGGCGAAAAGCTCGAGGTCCTTGCGCAGGCGCAGGAGCCCGGCTTCCGGCCGCACCTCATAGGGCACCGCATCCCATTTCGGTCCGCCGACGGCGCCGAAGAGCACCGCATCGGCGGCAAGCGCCTTCGCCATATCCGCTTCGGAGATCGCCGCGCCATGGGTGTCATAGGCCGAGCCACCCACAAGCCCCTCGTCCGTCACGAAGCCGGCGTCTCGCTCGGCATTCATGTAAGCGATGATTTTGCGGACTTCCGCCATGGCTTCCGGGCCGATGCCGTCGCCGGGCAGAAGGAAGAGATTGCGCACAGTCATGGATAGTCCTTCTCGCGTGAAAACTCGGCCGGGTTCTTAGCGCAACTTCGTATCAAGGGAAATTGCGTCTGCGAAAGAATTGTGCGTGCTCCGGTGTCACCGCTACCCTGTTTCCGCTTGACGGAATCGCGCGCCGGCGCTCGAATGGCTGAACTCAACCGGGGATTTCACCATGTCGGAAACGCTTCTTTTCGGCGCCTTTCCGCAGGCGGCCTGGCAAGCAGCGCCCGGCCTTTTCGCCCTGCGCAAACCTTGACGGTCCGGCGCCGATCGACCACTTCAAGCACCTGCTTTGCGGTTTTCGCCGCGCTCCCGCATTCGAAAGGAATCCTGATGACCGACAGCGCTTCGCTCAATCCCGCCCTCGTCAACTGGACCGGACACGAGGGCCTGCCCCGGTTCGAGGCGATCATGGACGAGGATTTCGCGCTTGCCTTCGATGCGGCATTGGCGAGTCACGAGGCGGAGATCGAGGCCATTGCCGACAATGCGGAGGAGCCCACCTTCGACAACACCGTCGCCGCGCTGGAAATCGCCGGCGATGAACTTTCGCGCGTCTCCGCTCTCTTCTGGAGCAAGGCGGGCGCCCATACGAACGAGGTGATTCAGGCGCTGGAGCGCGAGATCGCACCGAAAATGTCGCGCCATTATTCGAAGATCGGCACCAACCCGGCACTCTTCGGCCGCATCGACGCACTCTGGGAGAAAAGGGAAGAGCTCGGCCTCGATGTCGAAGCCATGCGCGTTCTGGAACGGCACTGGAAGAGCTTCGTGAAAGCGGGCGCCAAGCTTGACAAGCCCGAGCAGGAGCGTCGCGCGGCGATCAACGAGAAGCTCGCCGGCCTCGGCGCCAGGTTCGGGCAGAACGTTCTCGCAGACGAGAAGGACTGGGCGCTCATCCTGTCGAGCGAAGAGGACTTGGCGGGGATTCCGGATTTCCTGAGAGATGCGATGGCGGCGGCCGCGCGCGAGCGCGGCGAGGAAGATAAATATGCGGTCACGCTGTCGCGCTCGATCATCGAGCCGTTCCTGACCTTCTCCGAAAGACGGGAACTGCGCGAACAGGCTTTCAGGGCCTGGACGGCGCGCGGCGAAAATGGCGGCGAGACCGACAATCGCGGCATCATCGCCGAAACGCTCGCTCTCCGGGCGGAGAAGGCGAAACTGCTCGGCTATGAGAATTATGCGGCGCTGAAGCTCGACAACACCATGGCGAAGACCCCTGAAGCCGTGAACGGCCTGCTGATGCAGGTATGGGAAAAGGCGGTGGCGCGGGCCCGGGAAGAGGAGGCGGAACTCGCCACGCTCATTGCCGAAGAGGGCCGCAACCACGAGGTCATGCCTTGGGACTGGCGACACTATGCGGAAAAATTCAGGGCCCGGAAATTCAGCTTTTCGGAAAGCGAACTGAAGCCCTATCTGCAGCTGGAGAAGATCATCGACGCCTGCTTCGCCGTCGCCGGCCGCCTCTTCGGCATCACCGCAACCGAGAAGAATGGCGTTCCCGCCTATCACCCGGACGTCCGCGTCTTCGAGATACGCGACGCCTCAGGCAGCCTCACGGCCCTTTTCCTCGGTGATTATTTCGCGCGCTCCTCGAAACGCTCCGGCGCATGGATGAGCTCCTTTCAGTCGCAGCACAGGCTGAAGCTCGAGAACGGCGCAATTGGCGAAATCCCGATCGTGTACAATGTCTGCAACTTCGCCAAGCCCGCCGAGGGCAAGCCGGCGCTCCTATCGATCGACGACGCCCGCACGCTCTTCCACGAATTCGGCCATGCGCTGCACGGCATGCTTTCCAATGTCACCTATCCCTCGGTTTCGGGTACCGGCGTCGCGCGCGATTTCGTGGAGCTGCCCTCGCAGCTTTACGAGCATTGGCTGACGGTGCCGGACATTCTCAGGAAATATGCGGTGCACTACAGGACCGGCGAGCCGATGCCGCAGGCGCTGCTCGACAAGGTGTTGGCGGCCCGGACGTTCAATTCCGGTTTCGCGACGGTCGAGTTTACCGCCTCGGCGCTCGTCGACATGGCCTATCACACGGCGGAAGAGGTCGGCGATCCGATGGCGCTCGAAGCGGCGACGCTCGAGAAGATCGGCCTGCCGCAGTCGATCGTCATGCGCCACCGCAGCCCGCATTTTCTTCACGTCTTCTCCGGCGACGGCTATTCGGCCGGCTACTACTCCTACATGTGGTCGGAGGTGCTCGACGCCGATGCATTCGCGGCCTTCGAGGAGACCGGCGATCCCTTCGACCCGGCGATGGCGGCCAGACTGAAGGACAATATCTACTCGGTCGGCGGCTCCGTCGATCCGGAAGACGCCTACAAGGCCTTCCGCGGCAAGCTGCCGAGCCCGGACGCGATGCTGGCGAAGAAGGGGCTGGCGGCTTAGGCTCTTGTCTTTGAAAATATAGGGGGTAACTGCCCCCGACCCTCTCCCCGCAAGCGGCGGGAGGGGACGCGCCACACGGGCGATCTCATTGCGGCTACGCCTGTGGTGTGGAGGGGGACCGCGCGCGCCGTCGCCCCTTCGCCCCGCTTGCGGGGAGAAGGTCGCGAAGGCGACGAGGGGGCACAACCGGCCCGTTGAAGACAGGTGAGATCTATGCCTGCTCCACCCCCAGCACAGCCAGCAGATTGTGCATCCGCTCGGTAGCCAGCTCCGGCTTGTCGAGCACATTGGCCTGATCCGCCAGGCGGAAGATATCGGCATAGTGGAGCAATCCGCGAGCCGATTGCAGGCCGGCCGGCAGGGTGAAATGCCGTTGGTGGCCGTTCAGCCAGGCCAGGAAGACGACGCCGGCCTTGTAATATTGCGTCGGCGCCTCGAAGATCTTGCGCGAGAGCGGCACGGTCGGCTCTATGACGCCGCGAAAGGTCGCAAGATCGCCCCCGGCGAGGGCCGAGAGCGCCTTCGAGGCCGACGGCGCGACGGCGTCGAAGATGCCGAGCAGTGCGTGGCTGTACTTGTTGCCGTCGCCCTCGATCAGTTCCGCATAGTTGAAATCGTCGCCGGTGAAGCAGAGCACGCCCTCGGGTAGCCGGCTGCGCAACGCCAATTCCTTGGCGTTATCGAGCAGCGAAATCTTGATTCCCTCTACCTTGGCGCTGTTCTCGCCGATGATGGCCAGCACGGTTTCGAGCGCCTGCGAGAAGTTTTCCGAGCCCCAATAGCCTTTGAGCTGCGGGTCGAACATGTCGCCCAGCCAGTGGAGTACGACCTTGTCCCTGGTCTGGGACAGGATGCGGCCGTAGACACGCCGGTAGTCGTCGGGGGAGCGCGCCACGCGCGCGAGCGCCCGGCTCGCCATCATGATCGCCCGGCCGCCCTCGGCTTCGACGAAGCCGACCTGCTCCTCGTAGGCCGCGATGACATCGTCAATCGAGCGCGCGTCGGCCGGCGAAAGGTGGTCGGTGCCGGCGCCGCAGGCGAGATCGGCGCCCGGAACGCTTCGCGCTTCGGCGAGCGAGCGACGGATCAGCTCCTGCGCCGCCCCCCATGTAAGTCCCATGCCGCGTTGCGCCGTATCCATCGCCTCGGCGATCCGGAAGCCGAGCCCCCACAGGTGATGGCGGAAGGCCATCGTCGCTTCCCAGTCGATTGCCGGATTGCCCCAAGGGTCGCTGTCGCGAAGCGGATCGGAAACGACATGCGCGGCCGCATAGGCGATGCGGTTGAAGGTCGGGGCCGCTCCGGGTCGGGTGATCGGTTCGCCCCGAAGCCGGTACTCTTCGAGCGAACCGTCCTGGCGCGGCAGAAAAACGCTGGTCATCGGCTTATATCCTCCTCTACCTCATCGCATCGAATAATTTAGACCGTTCCAAATTTCAAGGCGAAAATCAAACTCTCTCCTCGCAGCAGCAGCGCTCCCCTGTGGAGTCCGGAATGAGGTAATCCTCTCGAATTAGCTATAACAGCCGCTTACGGGAGAAATGCAGTGCCATGCGTTGCCAAGGCGCCGGCAAAAATGTGAACAGGAGCCTCTTGACGAAATTGGAACGTTCCAATTATTAAGGACGAGAGAGATGAAATTTCGGGGAGGATGTTCATGGGGAAGGAGCGGGTGACGGTTGTCGACATCGCGCGCGCCGCCGGCGTGTCGAAGTCGACCGTGTCGCTCGTCCTGCAGGCAAGTCCGCTCGTCAACGAATCGACGAGGGCTAAAGTCAATGCAGTGATCCGTGAGCTCGGCTACGTGTACAATCGCAGCGCCGCCAATCTGCGCCAGGCGAGATCGAAGATCATCGGCATCGTCGTCAACGATCTCACGAACAGCTTCTTTGCGGAGCTCGCGGTCGGGGTCGATGAGGTCGTGCAGGCCGCCGGCTTCGTGCAGTTCCTCGCCAATACGAGCGAGAAGCTCGACCGCCAGCGCGAGGTCATCGCCTCGATGCGCGAGCACGGGGTGTCGGGGCTCATCATATCCCCGGCGCGCGGAACGGAAGCCGCGGATCTCGCGCCGCTCGTTGCCGCCGGCATTCCGGTCGTGCTCGTCGTGCGCGACATTGCCGGCGCCGGTGTATCCTCTTTGACTTCGGACAATCATGCCGGCGCCGTTGCCGCCGTGCGCCATCTGGTCGAGCGTGGCCATCGCCGCGTCGCCTTCCTCGGAGGCTTCGCCGATACCGCGGTCTTCGAAGCGCGCATGCGCGGCTATGGCGATGCCCTTCGGGAGGCCGGCCTCCAGGTCTCAGACGACCTGGTCATCGGTTCGGCGCCCTCGCGCGCCGGCGGGGTGACGGCGATCGAGCAGGCGATGATGCTGAAGGAGCGGCCGACCGCGGCCCTCTGCTTTAACGATGCCGTCGCCTTCGGCGTCTGCGACGGGCTGCGTGCGCGCCGGCTGGAGCCCGGCGAGGATTTCGCGGTGATCGGTTTCGATGACGTGATCGAGGCCAAGACCGCGGTGCCGGCGCTGACCACGGTCTCGGTCGATCCGCATGGCATGGGCGAGCGTGCGGCGGAATTGCTCTTGAAACAGATCAATAGCGGCCGTGTCGAGCCGGAAGCGATCGTCAGCCCGGTCCGGCTCGCCATTCGTCAGAGCTGCGGTGCTGCCGTCGGACGCAGAGTGAAGGAGATTTCGTCATGATTCGCTGGGGACTGATCGGCGCGAGCACGATCGCGCGCGAATGGGTGATCGGCGCCATCCGCGCCGCAGGCGGCGACGTCGTCTCGGTGATGAGTTCGAGCGCGGAACGAGGAGAGGCCTATGCCGCCGAGAACGGGATCGTAAAGGCTGTCACGAGCGTCGACGATCTCGTCGGCGATCCCGACGTGGACGCCGTCTACATCTCCACGACGAACGAGCTTCACCACGATCAGGCGCTCGCGGCGATCCGCGCCGGCAAGCACGTTCTCTGCGAGAAGCCGCTGGCGATGAATCTCAATGACGGCTGTGAAATGGTGCTCAAGGCCTGCGAGGCCGGCGTCGTGCTCGGCACCAATCATCACTTGCGCAATGCCGCCACCCATCGGGCCATGCGGGAAGCGATCTCCGCGGGCCGGATCGGCCGGCCGATCGCGGCACGGGTCTTCCATGCCGTCTATCTGCCGCCGCACCTCCAGGGCTGGCGGCTCGACAGGCCGGAGGCGGGCGGCGGCGTCATTCTCGATATCACCGTGCACGACGCCGACACGCTGCGCTTCGTTCTGAACGACGACCCGATCGAGGCCGTCGCGATCAGTCACAGCGCCGGCATGGGCAAGGAAGGACTCGAGGACGGGGTCATGGGCGTGCTCCGCTTCCGCTCCGGCGTCATCGCCCAGTTTCATGATGCCTTCACCACGAAATTTGCCGAGACGGGTCTCGAAGTTCACGGAACCGCGGGATCGCTGATCGGTCGCAACGTGATGACGCAGCGGCCTGTCGGCACGGTCGTGCTGCGCAATGAAGAGGGCGAGAGCGAATTGCCGCTCGACCACCGCAATCTCTACGAGACGGCGCTCGAGGCATTCCATTCCGCGATCGGGGGCAATGGCCGTCCGTCGGCGAGCGGCGAGGATGGCGTCTGGTCGCTCGCCACCGGGCTTGCGGTGGTAAAGGCGGCGGCTACCGGCGGTGCCGTCGAGATCGAAACGGGACTTTGATGCGCATGACGGGCAAACAAACTTCGCTTGCGGAAGCTGCCGGCTTGATTCCGGACGGCGCAATCGTTTCGGTCTCCTCCTCCAGCGGGCTTGGCTGCCCGGACCTGATGCTGAAGGCGATCGGCGAGCGCTTCGAGGCGACCGGACACCCGCGCGATCTGACGACGCTGCATCCGATCGCCGCCGGCGACATGAGCGGCATCAAGGGTGTGGATCATATCGCCAGGAAGGGCCTCCTGAAAAAGATCATCGGCGGCTCCTATCCCTCAGGCCCGTCGAGCGCCGAACCGCCGCTGATCTGGCAGATGATCGGCGCGAACGAGGTGGCCGCCTATAATATCCCCTCGGGCATTCTCTTCGACATGCATCGCGAGGCGGCGGCCAAGCGCCCGGGCGTCATGACCAAGGTGGGGCTCGACACCTTCGTCGACCCGTCGCGCGAAGGCTGCGCCATGAATGCGTCAGCCGCCGCCGAACCGGTGGTGAAGAAGATCTCCTTCGAGGGAGAGGACTGGCTTTATTTCAAGGCGATCGCGCCTCAGGTGGCGATCATCCGCGCCACGACCGCCGACGAACGCGGCAATCTCACCTATGAGCACGAGGGCGCCTATCTAGGCGGCCTCGACCAGGCGCTTGCCGCCCGCAACAATGGCGGCATCGTCATTGCCCAGGTGAAACGCATTGCCAAAGAAGGCTCGCTGAAGCCCCATGATGTGCGTGTACCGGGCGTTCTGGTCGACTATGTCGTCGTGGATCCCGAACAGAAGCAGACGACGCAGACGCTCTACGACCCCGCCATTTCCGGCGAGATATTCCGTCCGCTCGACAGCTTCCGACTGCCGGAATTCAATATCCAGAAAGTGATCGCGCGCCGCGTCGCCAAGGAGCTCGAGGCGGGCAGTGCGGTCAATCTCGGTTTCGGCATTTCCGCAAACGTCCCGCGCATCCTCATCGAAGAGGGTCTGCACGGCGCAGTGACCTGGGTCATCGAACAGGGCGCCGTCGGCGGCGTGCCGCTCCTCGATTTCGCCTTCGGCTGCGCCTCGAATGCGGACGCCTTCATGCCGTCGCCATACCAGTTCACCTATTTCCAGGGCGCAGGCTTCGATGCTTCTCTGCTCTCCTTCCTGGAGATCGACCGCACCGGCTCCGTCAACGTCTCGAAGCTCAGCTTCCGCCCGCATGTAACGGCGGGGGCGGGGGGGTTCGTCGACATCACCGCGCGGGCGAAGAAGATCGTCTTCTCCGGCATGTTCAATGCGGGTGCGAAGCTGGCGGTCGCCGACGGGCGGCTCGTGATCGAGAAGGAAGGCAAGCTCAAGAAGCTCGTCAACACGGTCGAGCACGTCACTTTCTCCGGCCGCCGGGCCGTCGAGCAGGGGCAGGACATCACCTATGTCACCGAGCGCTGCGTGATGAAACTGACCCCGGAAGGCGTGGTGCTCACCGAAATCGCCCCGGGCGTCGATCTCGAAACGGATATCCTTGCTCAGTCGGAGTTTCCGCTGATCGTCTCCGACGCGCTGAAGCCGATGGATCCGGCGCTGTTCGGCGAGGGGCCGATCGGCCTGACGCTGCCCGCCAAGGCGTCGCGCCGGCTCACGGGAGGCGTCGATGGCTGACGAACGCATCCGCATCGATTTCGACGGTCCCATAGCGATCATGACGGTCGCGCGGCCGGAAAAGCTCAACGCCTTCGACATCGGAATGCTGAAGGCGCTCGACGCGGCCTGCGATACGGCCGAGGCGAAGCGCGACGTGCGCGTCCTGATCCTTACCGGCGAGGGCAAGGCCTTTTCCGCCGGCGGCGACATCAAGGCCTGGGGCGGCATGGAGCCAGTCGCCTTCGGCCATGACTGGGTGCGGTTCGGCCACCGCGTTTTCGAACGGCTCGCCACGCTGCGCATGCCGGTGATCGCGGCACTCAACGGCCATGCGCTTGGCGGCGGTCTGGAGCTTGCGGCGGCGGCGGATATACGACTGGCCGAAAAACAGGTGAAGATCGGCCTGCCGGAGACGAGCCTCGGCATGGTTCCGGGCTGGTCGGGCACGCAGCGCCTGGTCGCGCGCTTCGGCGCGCAGATCGTTCGCCGCATGGTGCTCGGCGGCGAGATGTTCTCGGCGGCGGAAGCCAAGGCCGAGGGGCTTATCGACGCAGTGGTCGAGACCGGCGCGGTCATGCAGGCGGCGCGCGACTACGCCGCGCGGGTCGCCGGCCGCGGGCCGGCGGCGCTCGAAATATCGAAGCTGATGATCGCCTCGGCCAGCGGCGAAGACAAGGGCGCGGCGGTGGAAGCGTTGGGATCGATCCTCGTCGCCAAGACCGGCGATCTCAAGGAAGGCGTAGCCGCCTTCAGTGAAAAGCGTGAAGCTCGCTTCAAGGGAGAATGGTGATGACGGCGGTGGTGAGGCCGAAGGCGCTCGGCGATTACGAGGTCCGCGAATTCCGGATGCTGATCGACGGTCAGTGGGTGGATGGCGCCGAGGGCCGCAAGATCGAGCGCGTGGCGCCGGGTCACGGCGTCGTCGTCAGCCGCTATCAGGCGGCGGCGAAAGCGGATGCCGAACGGGCGATCGCCGCCGCACGGCGCGCCTTCGACGAGGGTCCGTGGCCGCGCATGACCGCCTCGGAACGGTCGCTGATCCTGCTCAGGGCCGCCGACATGATTGCCGCGCGCGCGGATGAGCTCGCTTTTCTCGATGCGGTCGAATCCGGCAAGCCGATCAGCCAGGCGAAGGGCGAATTGGCGGGCGCCGCCGACATCTGGCGCTATGCGGCAGCACTTGCGCGCGAACTCTCGGGCGAAAGCTACAACACGCTCGGGGAGGGTACGCTCGGCGTCGTGCTGCGCGAGCCGATCGGCGTCGTATCGATCATCACGCCGTGGAACTTCCCTTTCCTGATCGTCAGTCAGAAGCTTCCCTTCGCCCTTGCCGCCGGCTGCACGACGGTGGTGAAGCCCTCCGAACTCACCTCGGCCTCGACGCTGGTTCTCGGCGAAATCCTGGAAGCGGCCGGCGTGCCCCAGGGCGTCGTGAACATCATCGTCGGCACGGGGCCGGAGGCCGGCGCGCCGCTCACCACCCACCCGCATGTCGACATGGTCTCCTTTACCGGCTCGACCGGAATCGGCCGGCTGACCATGGCCAATGCGGCGCAGACCTTGAAGAAGGTCTCGCTGGAACTCGGGGGCAAGAATCCGCAGATCGTCTTTCCGGACGCAAACCTGGACGAATTCATCGATGCGGCCGTCTTCGGCGCCTATTTCAATGCCGGCGAATGCTGCAATGCCGGCTCGCGGCTGATCCTGCATCGCGATATCGCCGAGGAGGTGACGACGCGCATCGCCAGCCTCTCGGCCAAGGTCAAGGTCGGAGATCCGCTCGACCCTGAAACGCAGGTCGGCGCAATCATCACGCCGCAGCATCTGCAAAAGATCGCCGGCTATGTTTCTTCGGCGTCGAACGAAGGCGCGAGAATAGCCCATGGCGGCACCACGCTCGATCTCGGCATGGGACAGTTCATGGCCCCGACCATTCTGTCGGCCGTTCGGCCCGAAATGGCCGTGGCCCGGGAGGAAGTCTTCGGGCCGGTTCTCTCCGTTCTGACTTTCGAGAAGACGGAAGAGGCGATCCGGATCGCCAATTCGATCGATTACGGGCTTTCCGCCGGGGTCTGGAGCCGCGACTTCGACACCTGCCTGACGATCGGGCGGCGGGTACGCGCCGGCACGGTCTGGATGAACACCTTCATGGATGGCGCATCCGAGCTGCCTTTCGGCGGCTACCGGCAATCCGGGCTCGGCCGCGAGCTCGGCCGCCATGCGGTCGAGGACTATACGGAGACGAAGACGCTCAACATGCATATCGGCCAGCGCAGCAACTGGTGGATGCCGCGCTGAAGAAGGGAAGGGGCGAGGTTTCGTAATCGCCGAAAGGGTGTAACGTCTTGAATTGGCCGGGTGACGTCAGTCGCAGGCCAGCCGTCCGCGGGAACCGGGCGGCACCGGAAAAGAGCGGAGGAGGTTCCGCTTCGGAAACTTGCAAACGGGAGGATAACGATGCGCAAGTTCATGACGACGACTGCTGTTGCAGCACTGATGTTGGCGGCGACAGCTGCGCGTGCAGCCGAGAATGTGGAAGTACTGCACTGGTGGACATCCGGCGGCGAAGCCGCGGCCCTCGACGTCCTCAAGAAGGACCTGGAGAGCAAGGGCATCAGTTGGACCGACATGCCGGTCGCCGGCGGCGGCGGCACCGAAGCGATGACGGTGCTTCGTGCCCGCGTCACCGCGGGCAACGCGCCGACGGCCGTGCAGATGCTCGGCTTCGACATTCTCGACTGGGCCAAGGAAGGCGCGCTGGGCAACCTGGACGAGGTCGCCTCCAAGGAGGGCTGGGACAAGGTCATTCCGGCGGCACTGCAGCAGTTCTCGAAATATGACGGACACTGGATCGCCGCGCCGGTCAACGTCCATTCGACCAACTGGGTCTGGATCAACAAGGCCGCCCTCGACAAGGCCGGCGGCAAGGAACCGACCACCTGGGAAGAGCTGATCGCGCTGCTCGACAAGTTCAAGGAGCAGGGCATCACGCCGGTCGCCCATGGCGGCCAGCCCTGGCAGGACGCGACGATCTTCGACGCCGTCGTTCTTTCGCTGGGCAACGACTTCTACAAGCAGGCTTTCATCGATCTCGATCCGGCGGCGCTCGGCGGCGACAAGATGAAGGAAGCCTTCGACCGCATGACGAAGCTGCGCTCCTATGTGGACGACAACTTCTCCGGCCGCGACTGGAACCTCGCCTCGGCGATGGTCATCGAGAACAAGGCCGGCCTGCAGTTCATGGGTGACTGGGCGAAGGGCGAGTTCCTGAAGGCGAAGAAGGTGCCCGGCACCGATTTCGTCTGCATGCGCTTCCCCGGAACGCAAGGTTCGGTCACCTTCAATTCCGACCAGTTCGCGATGTTCAAGGTTTCGGAAGACAAGGTTCCGGCACAGCTGCAGATGGCCTCGGCAATCGAGAGCCCGGCCTTCCAGTCGGCCTTCAACGTCGTCAAGGGTTCCGTTCCCGCCCGCACCGACGTTCCGGATACCGACTTCGACGCCTGCGGCAAGAAGGGCATCAAGGACCTCGCGGAAGCAAATACCAACGGCACGCTCTTCGGCTCCATGGCCCACGGCCATGCCAATCCGGCTGCCGTCAAGAACGCGATCTACGACGTGGTCACACGCCAGTTCAACGGCGAACTCGACTCGGAAGAGGCGGTGACGGAACTCGTGGCGGCGGTCGAGGCTGCGAAGTAGAGGCACCGAGGAGGGGAAAAGCCCCTCATCCCGCTGCCGCGACCTTCTCCCCGCGTGCGGGGAGAAGGGACAAGCGGTGAGCTCCGGCGTCCTCTCGCCTTGAGATGAGGGCTTGAGCCGCTACGCCTCAGTCCCCTCTCCCCGCATGCGGGGAGAGGGCTAGGGTGAGGGGCAATCCCCTCCACGAACGAAACATACGGTGGTAGCAAACATGGATAGCCGCAACCGGCTGCAGGAGCTTTTGCCAAAGCTCGTGCTCGCCCCCAGCTTTCTCATAGTTCTGGTGTTCGTCTACGGCTTCATAGCCTATACGGGCTTCCTGTCGATGACGGACAGTAAGATGCTGCCGTCCTACAACTTCGTGGGTTTGAGCAATTACAGCCGGTTATGGGCCCTGCCGCACTGGTGGCGCGCGGTCAGCAATCTGGCGATCTTCGCGACTCTCTATATCGTGGTCTGCTCGGTGCTGGGTCTCGGGCTGGCGATCCTGCTCGACCAGAAGATCCGCGCCGAAGGTTTCCTTCGTCCGATTTATCTCTATCCGATGGCGCTTTCCTTCATCGTCACCGGCACCGCGTGGAAGTGGTTCCTCGATCCCGGTATCGGGCTTGAGAACACCATGCATCTCTGGGGCTGGGAAAGCTTCTCGTTCAACTGGATCAAGGACCGCAACTATGCGATCTACTGCGTCGTCATCGCGGCCGTCTGGCAGTCGACCGGCTTCATCATGGCGATGTTCCTGGCGGGCCTGCGCGGCGTCGACAACGAGATCATCAAGGCCGCCCAGATCGACGGGGCGACGACCCCAACCATCTATCGGCGGATCATCATTCCCCTGATGCGGCCGGTCTTCCTTTCGGCCTTTGTCGTACTCGCCCACCTTGCCATCAAGGCCTACGATCTGATCATCGCATTGACGGGCGGCGGGCCGGGGCAGGCGACCGAGCTGCCGGCGACCTTCATGTATTCTTACACCTTCACCCGAAACCAGATGGCGATCGGGGCCTCGTCGGCGATCGTGATGCTGGTGATGATCTTCTCGATCATCGTTCCCTATCTCTATTCCGAAGTCCGGGGAGGAAAACGCTGATGGGCGCTCCCAATTCCGAAAACGTCATCTCGCACAACCGGCTGACGCGCGCTCTGATCTATTCGGCGCTGATCCTCTTCGCACTCTATTCGCTGCTGCCGCTCTATGTGATGCTGGTGAATTCCCTGAAGCCGCTGGATGAGATCCGGCAGGGCGGCATGTTGAACCTGCCTCGGACCTGGACCGTCGAACCGTGGCTTTCGGCCTGGTCGACCGCCCAGATCGGCGTGCAGCCCACCGGCCTTCGGCCTTTCTTCATCAATTCGATCCTGATGGTCGTCCCGGCCGTGGCGATTTCCACGATCATCGGCGCGCTCAACGGCTACGTGCTGACGAAATGGCGCTTCCCCGGGGCGAACATCTTCTTCGGCATGCTGCTTCTCTCGTGCTTCATTCCCTTCCAGATCGTGCTGATCCCGATGGCGCGCATTCTCGGCATTCTCGGCATCGCCGGTTCGATCTGGGGTCTGATCCTGGTGCATGTGGTCTACGGTATCGGCTTCACGACGCTGTATTTCCGCAACTACTACGAGGCCTTCCCGACCGAGCTGGTGCGTGCGGCACAGATCGACGGCGCCAGCTTCTTCCAGATCTTCCGGCGGATATTGCTGCCGTCCTCAGGGCCGATCATCGTCGTCTCGGTCATCTGGCAGTTCACCAATATCTGGAACGACTTCCTGTTCGGGGCCTCGTTCTCCGGGCCGTATTCGACGCCGATGACGGTGGCTCTCAACAATCTCGTGAGCTCGTCCACGGGGGTCAAGGAATACAATGTCCACTTCGCGGGCGCGATCCTCGCCGCCCTGCCAACGCTCATCGTCTACATCGTGTCCGGCCGCTATTTCGTCCGCGGACTGATGTCCGGCGCCGTGAAAGGATAAGCCATGTCGTTTCTGAAGATCACCAACCTGCGCAAATCCTACGGCGCTCTCGAGATCTTGAAGGACATCAACCTGGAGATCGAAGAAGGCGGCTTCCTCGTGCTCGTGGGCCCCTCCGGTTGCGGCAAGTCGACGCTTCTGAACACGATCGCCGGCCTGGAGCCGATCACCTCGGGCGACATCGCCATCAACGGCCGCTCGGTTTCGGGGCTGCACCCGTCGAAGCGCGACATCGCCATGGTATTCCAGTCCTATGCGCTCTATCCGAACATGACGGTGGCCGGGAACATCGCCTTCGGCATGGAGATCCGCGGCGTGCCGAAGGAGGAACGCGAGAAGGCGATCAAGCAGGTGGCCGACATGCTGCAGATCGGCCATCTGCTCGACCGCAAGCCGAGCCAGCTTTCCGGCGGCCAGCGCCAGCGCGTCGCCATGGGCCGGGCGCTGGTGCGCAATCCCCAGGTCTTCCTCTTCGACGAGCCGCTCTCGAACCTCGACGCGAAGCTGCGCGTCGATATGCGCACCGAGATCAAGCGGCTGCATCACCGCATGAAGACGACCATCGTCTATGTGACGCACGACCAGATCGAGGCGATGACGCTCGCGACCAAGATCGCCGTCCTGAAGGATGGCGTCCTGCAGCAATTCGGATCGCCGGCGGAGATCTACAACAACCCCGCCAATATGTTCGTCGCCGATTTCATGGGATCGCCTGCGATGAACCTGCTCAAAGCGCAGATAGAAACCGCAGGCTCTCAAGTCTCGGTGACGCTGGAGCGGCCGAATGCCGAACCCCTGAGACTAGCCGTGCCGCAAAACGGCGCGCTCTCCGCCTATGCCGGCAGGGAGGTGGTCTTCGGCATCCGTCCGGAAGCGCTCACCGATCCGGACGGGGCGGATCGCAATGCTCAATTCGTCGCCGAAGGCGAATGCCTGATCGAGGTGGTCGAGCCGGCCGGCTCCGATACCTTTGCCGTCACGAGGCTCGGCGGCAAGGAAATCGTCGCAAGGCTCAGGGCCGATGCGCGCATTGCGCCGGGACAGACGTCACGGCTGGCCTTCAATCTCGACAAGGCCGTCTTCTTCGACCCGCAAAGCGAAAAGCGGATTGCATGAGGAAGACGATGGAGAGCCAGCCGGATATCGTCATCATCGGATCGGGGGTCGGCGGCGCAACCGTCGCTGCAGGCCTCGCCGCCTCGGGCGCCGAGATCCTGATCCTCGAAGCGGGCTCACATATCGAGGACCTGCCGGTCAATCGCGACCAGCGGGCGATCTTCCAGCGCGGCCATTTCCGCCCGAAGGAGACCTGGTACGAGGCGGGCGGCCCCGGCTTCAATCCCGGCAACTACTACAATGTCGGCGGCAATTCGAAGTTCTACGGCGCGGTGCTGACCCGCTACCGCCGTGAGGATTTCGAGGAAATGCAGCACCGGGACGGCGTCTCCCCCGCCTGGCCCTTTTCCTATGAGGAGCTCGAGCCGTGGTATTCCAAGGCAGAGCAGCTTTACCAAGTGCGAGGCAAATTGGGCGAGGACCCGACGGAACCCGCTCATTCGAGCGGCTATCCCCATGGCCCGGTGCCGGACGAGCCTGCGATCGCCATGGTCCGTGAGCGCCTGGCCGAGATCGGCCTCCATCCCTATTCGCTGCCGCTCGGCGTCGATATCGAGCGCTGGCTCGCCAAGGGCAAGACGCCGTGGGACGCGCATCCGAACTCATCCGACGGCAAGATGGATGCCGAAACGGCGGCGCTGGCGGCGGCGCTTAAATTTCCGAATGTGCGGCTGCAGACCGGCTCGCGGGTGACGCGGCTCGCAACCGGGCCGGGCGGAAAGGCGATCGAAGCCGTGCTCTACGCCAAGGACGGGGCGGAGCACCGTCTTTCGCCGAAGCTCGTCATTCTCTGCGCCGGCGCGGTGCAGTCGGCCGTACTGCTCCTGCGCTCTGCCGACGACAGCAACCCGACCGGGCTTGCCAACCGGTCCGATCAGGTCGGCCGCAATTTCATGAACCATAATTCAAGCGCCGTCATCGCGCTCAGCCCCTGGTACCGCAACGATTCGGTCTATCAGAAGACCTTCGGCCTCAACGATTTCTATCTCTCCGACGGTGCGGGTGGGCCACCGCTCGGCAATATCCAGCTTCTCGGCCGCATCTCCGGCGCGATCCTGAAGGCGAACATGCCGGCCATGCCGGAATGGCTGCTGAACCGGATGTCCGCCCGCGGTATCGACTTCTACGCCATGAGCGAGGACCTGCCGTCACCGGAGAGCCGCGTCATGGTCGACGGCGAGCGCGTCGTGCTGAAATGGGTGCGCACCAACTGGCAGGCCCATCTCGATCTCGTCGCCAAGCTGAAGGCGGTGCTGAAGAAAGCCGGCTTCCCGGTCGTGCTCGCGCGGGCCTTCGACAAGCGGACGCCTTCGCATCAGTGCGGCACGGTCCGGATCGGCAATGATCCCGGCCAGGCGCCGCTCGACGTTTATTGCCGCGCCTTCGATCATCCGAATCTCTTCGTCGTCGATGCCGGCTTCCTGCCGACCTCCGCCGCCGTCAATCCGGCGCTGACCGTCGCCGCCCAGGCGCTGCGTGTCGCCGATCATATCGTAAAACAGGATCTGCGGTCATGACCGATAAGGCACGCCCCGTCGCGATCGTCACCGGCGGCCGCCGCGGCATCGGGCTAGGGATCGCCCGGGCGCTCGCGGCGACCGGTTTCGACATCGCCATCACCGGCATTGGCGATGCGGAGGGTGTCGCTCCCGTAATCGCCGAACTCAACGGGCTCGGCGCCCGGGTGATCTTCCTGCGCGCCGATCTGGCCGACCTTTCGAGCCATCAGACGACCGTCGACGCGGCCGTCGCGGAATTCGGCCGGATCGACTGCCTTGTCAACAATGCCGGCATCGCCTCCATCGTGCGCGGCGATTTTCTCGATCTGAAGCCGGAGAATTTCGACACGATCGTCGGCGTCAATCTGCGCGGCACGGTGTTTTTCACGCAGGCCGTGCTGAAGGCGATGCTCGCGAGCGAGATTCAAGCGCGGCGCTCAATCATCAACATCACCTCGGTCTCGGCGGCGATGACGTCGCCCGAGCGGCTCGACTATTGCATGAGCAAGGCAGGCCTTGCGGCCTTCAGCCAGGGCCTGGCGCTGAGGCTCGCCGAGACCGGCATCGCGGTCTTCGAAGTCCGTCCCGGCATCGTCCGCTCGGACATGACGGCTGCGGTTTCCGGCAAATACGACGGGCTGATCGCAAGTGGCCTGGTGCCGATGCGGCGCTGGGGCGAACCCGAGGATATCGGCAATATCGTCGCCGGGCTTGCCGGCGGGCAGTTCGGTTTCGCCACGGGCTCGGTGATCCAGGCGGATGGGGGATTGTCGATCGGGCGCTTGTGAATTGTGTGCGGGCGTTCCCGTCACCCGGTCGTCGAGATTTGCCCCTCACCCTAACCCTCTCCCCGCGTGCGGGGAGAGGGGACGTGCCCACCGAAACGCCGGCGGTCATGGTTGCGAATGCGGCCACCGCGAGTCCCTTCTCCCCGCCTGCGGGGAGAAGGTGCCGGCAGGCGGATGAGGGGCATGGCGAGACAGCT
Source organism: Sinorhizobium sp. P24N7 (assembly GCF_042436655.1). Classification (NCBI taxonomy): domain Bacteria; kingdom Pseudomonadati; phylum Pseudomonadota; class Alphaproteobacteria; order Hyphomicrobiales; family Rhizobiaceae; genus Sinorhizobium; species Sinorhizobium sp. P24N7. The sequence continues at coordinate 136,347 of NZ_JBHMIW010000006.1, forward strand.
GATACCGCGCCCGAAGCGCGTGACATTGAGGACATGTGAATGACCTACGACTACATCATCACCGGGGCCGGTCCGGCCGGCTGCGTGCTTGCCAATCGTCTGAGCGAGGATCCGGACGTCAGGGTGCTGCTGCTCGAAGCCGGCGGCGGCGACTGGAATCCGCTGTTCCACATGCCGGCCGGCTTCGCCAAGATGACGAAGGGGGTCGCCAGTTGGGGCTGGCACACGGTGCCGCAGAAGCACATGAAGGGCAGGGTGCTGCGCTATACCCAGGCCAAGGTGATCGGCGGCGGTTCTTCCATCAATGCGCAGCTCTATACCCGCGGCAATGCGGCCGATTACGACCTCTGGGCGAGTGAGGAGGGCTGCGCCGGCTGGGACTATCGCAGCGTGCTTCCCTATTTCAAGCGCGCCGAGGACAATCAGCGCTTCGCCGACGACTATCATTCCTATGGTGGCCCGCTCGGCGTTTCCATGCCGGTTTCGGCGCTGCCGATCTGCGACGCCTATATCCGCGCCGGGCAGGAACTCGGCATTCCCTACAACCACGACTTCAATGGCAAACAGCAGGCGGGCGTCGGCTTCTATCAGCTGACGCAGCGCAACCGCCGCCGGTCCTCCGCCTCGCTCGCCTATCTCTCGCCGATCAGGGATCGCCCGAATCTGACGGTGCGCACCGGTGCCCGCGTCGCGCGCATCGTGCTCGAGGGCAGGCGCGCCGTCGGGGTGGAAGTCGCCACGAAGAGGGGCGTCGAGATCATCCGCGCCGATCGCGAGGTGCTGGTCTCGTCGGGTGCGGTCGGCTCGCCGAAGCTTCTGTTGCAGTCCGGTATCGGCCCGGCCGATCACCTCCGTTCCGTCGGCGTCGAGGTCAGGCACGATCTCGCCGGTGTGGGCGGCAATCTCCAGGATCATCTGGATCTCTTCGTCATCTCCGAATGCACCGGCGATCACACTTATGACGGCGTCGCCAGGCTGCACCGCACGCTCTGGGCCGGGCTGCAATATGTGCTCTTCCGCTCCGGCCCGGTTGCCTCGTCTCTCTTCGAGACCGGCGGCTTCTGGTACGCCGATCCGAATGCCCGCTCGCCGGACATCCAGTTCCATCTCGGCCTCGGTTCGGGCATCGAGGCCGGCGTCGCGCGGCTCAAGAATGCCGGGGTCACACTCAATTCCGCCTATCTGCACCCGCGCTCGCGCGGCACCGTCCGGCTCTCCTCGGCCGACCCGGCGGCCGCGCCCCTGATCGATCCGAACTACTGGGAGGATCCGCACGATCGGCAGATGTCGCTCGAAGGTTTGAAGATCGCGCGGGAAATCATGCAGCAGCCTGCGCTTAAGCCCTTCGTCCTCGACGAACGTTTGCCGGGCAAGGATGTGCGCACCGAGGAGCAGCTCTTCGACTATGGCTGCGCCAACGCCAAGACCGACCACCACCCGGTCGGCACCTGCAGGATGGGGACCGACGCGGCGGCGGTGGTCGACCTGGAGCTCAGGGTTCGCGGGATCGAGGGGCTGCGCGTCTGCGACAGCTCGGTGATGCCGCGGGTCCCGTCCTGCAACACCAACGGCCCGACGATCATGATGGGCGAAAAGGGGGCCGACATCATCCGCGGATTGCCGCCGCTGCCCCCGGCCGTGTTCCAGCACGAACGTAACGACGCGCGCCCGCGGGCGCGCGCGGAGGTCCGCTGAAGGAGCGATCGGGCGTTGCAGTTTTGGGCGGCCGGTCGAAAAACGTTGCGGCGGCCGAAGGCGGCGTTCAAGGTGCCTCCGTATCTAGAAACTTCGGTCTGATTCCATGACGTCAATAGAGCCGCGCCCTTTTCTCATATCGCTTTTCGAGGCCGCCGTTGCCGCGGCCGATCCTGAAGCCGCCATTCGGGCGCACCTTCCGGCGCGGCCGAAGGGCCGCACGATCGTGGTCGGCGCCGGCAAGGCCGCGAGCCAGATGGCGGCCGCTTTCGAGCGGCTCTGGGACGGGCCGCTTGCAGGCGCCGTCGTTGCCCGCCACGGGCCCATAGAGAAATGCGAGCGGATCAGGGTCCTGCAATCGGCTCACCCGGTGCCGGACGAGGCGGGGCTTGCCGCGTCCTCGGCGCTCCTCGAAACCGTCGGGGGACTGACGGCGGATGATCTCGTGGTGGCGCTCATTTCCGGCGGAGGCTCCGCTCTCTTGCCGGCCCCGCCCGGCGGCTTGACCCTGGAGGACGAGATCGCCGTCAACAAGGCGCTGCTTGCCTCCGGAGCACCGATTTCCGCCATGAATGTGGTGCGCAAGCATGCCTCGCGGATCAAGGGCGGGCGGCTTGCACTTGCCGCCGCCCTGGCGCGAGTCGTGAGCCTCGTCGTCTCCGACGTGCCCGGCGACAATCCGGCCTTCGTCGCCTCCGGCCCGACGGTGGCCGATCGGTCCAGTCTCGAAGAAGCGCGCGAGATCGTCGCGCGATACGCTATCGCCCTGCCCGAGCGGGTGACGGCGCATCTCGCTTCCGAAGCGGCGCGGGCACCCCGGCCCGACGATGCTGCATTCGGCGGCAACGAAGTGCACGTCATCGCCTCGGCGGCCGTTTCGCTGGAAGCGGCGGCGGCACGGGCGCGGGAAAGCGGCATCGAGGCGATGATCCTGTCGGATGCGATCGAGGGCGAGGCGCGCGACATCGGCCGTATGCATGCGGCGCTCGCGCGGGAAGTGGCCTCGCGCAACCGTCCCTTTTCGAAGCCGGTCGTGCTGCTTTCCGGCGGCGAGACGACGGTGACGATCTCCGGCGAAAGTTACGGGAAGGGCGGACGCAACAGCGAATTCCTCCTGTCGCTCGCGCTCGACATCGACGGCATCGGCGGTATCGATGCGCTTGCCGCCGACACCGACGGCATCGACGGATCCGAGGACAATGCCGGCGCCTTTGCCGACGGCGCAAGCGTCGGCCGGATGCGGGCGGCAGGCGCCGATCCCCGCGCTCACCTCGCGCGCCATGACGCCTGGACGGCCTTCGCGGCCAGCGGCGACCTGTTCGTACCCGGGCCGACGGGGACGAATGTCAATGATCTGCGGGCCATCCTGATACGCTGAAGCGACCCCTGGATGAATGCGAGAATGCCCCCTCCAAGGCGTCGGGAGGGGGCATTTAAACTATCTCAAGCGCCGTTATTTCACCCGCTTCAACGCATCGGCAAGGATCGAGACGATCTCGCCGAAATGCTGCTTCTCCGCGATCAGAGGCGGCGAGAAGGCGATGATGTCGCCGGTGACGCGGATCAGCAGGCCCCGCTCGAAGCAATCGACGAAAACGTCATAGGCGCGAGCGCCGGGCGCGCCGTCGCGCGACTGGAGCTCGATACCGGCGATGAGGCCGATGGTGCGGATGTCGATGACATGCGGCAGGCCTTTCATGGAATGCATCGCCTCGTGCCAGTCGCCCTCGATTTCGGCGGCGCGCGTCATCAGGCCTTCGTCTCGATAGATGTCGAGCGTGGCGATGCCGGCGGCACAGGCGGCCGGATGTCCGGAATAGGTATAGCCGTGGAAGAGCTCGATCTGGCCTTCCGGGCCGTGCATCAGGGCGTCGTGCACCTTGCGGCTGGCGAAGACAGCGCCCATCGGGATCGCGCCGTTGGTAAGCCCCTTGGCGGTGGTGACGATGTCCGGCGTGACGCCGAAATAGTCGGTCGCGAAGGCCGCACCGAGCCGGCCGAAACCGGTGATCACCTCGTCGAAAATCAGGAGAATGCCGTGCTTGTCGCAGATCGCGCGCAGCCGCTCGAGATAGCCCTTCGGCGGGATCAGCACGCCGGTCGAGCCGGCGACGGGCTCGACGATGCAGGCGGCGATCGTCTCGGCGCCGTGGAGCGCCACGAGCCTTTCGAGGTCGTCGGCAAGCTCGGCCCCATGCTCCGGCTGCCCTTTGACGAAGGCGTTCTTCGCCGGGTCATGGGTGTGGCGCAGATGGTCGGACCCGGGAAGCTGCGGGAAGACGCGGCGGTTGTTGACGATGCCGCCGACGGAGATGCCGCCGAAGCCGACGCCGTGATAACCGCGTTCGCGGCCGATGAGGCGGGTGCGCGTGCCTTGGCCGATCGAACGTTGATAGGCAAGTGCGATCTTCAGCGCTGTGTCCACGGATTCCGAGCCCGAGCCGGTGAAGAACACCCGGTCGAGCTTGGCGCCGGCCGGGCCGGGCGCGATCTCGGCCAGCCGCTCGGCGAAGTCGAAGGCGATCGGATGTCCCATCTGGAAGGACGGCGCGAAGTCCATGGTCGAAAGCTGCCGCTCGACCGCGGCGGCGATCTGCCGGCGGCCGTGCCCGGCATTCACGCACCAGAGGCCGGCGGTGCCGTCGAGAACCGTCCGGCCGTCGACGCTGGTGTAGTGCATGCCCTCAGCGGCGGCAAGCAGCCGGGGGGCCGCCTTGAACTGACGGTTGGCGGTGAAGGGCATCCAGTAGCTGTCGAGAACCGGAGCGTTGGGCTTATTGTGGGCGTTCATGGCATCCTCCTGTCGTTAGCTGATTGACGCCATGATTTGGATTTCCGAACAAGTCCTTTTCTAGGGCCATCTAAGCCATTGTATTTAAATAGGTCAGTTTGCTAGAATTTCGCTATTTCAAACAAGGTCAACACCGGGGTTCGCCATGAGCGTCGATATCGGCAACCGCCTGCGGCATGTTCGGCTGAGGCACAAGCTTTCCCAGCGCGAACTCGCCAAGCGGGCGGGGGTTACCAACTCCACCATCTCGTTGATCGAATCGAATGCATCGAACCCCTCGGTCGGCGCATTGAAGCGTATCCTCGACGGCATTCCGATCGGCCTTGCGGAGTTCTTCTCCTTCGAGCCGGAGAAGCCGCGCAGGGCTTTCTATGCGGCGGAGGAGCTGGTGGAGATCGGCAAGGGCCCGATCTCCTATCGCCAGATCGGCGACAATCTTTTCGGCCGCAGCCTTCAGATCCTGAAGGAGTGCTACCAGCCGGGCGCGGACACCGGCAAGGTGCCGCTGGTGCATGAGGGCGAGGAAGGCGGGATCGTGCTTTCAGGCCGGCTGGAAGTGACCGTGGACGACGAGAGGCGCATCCTCGGGCCGGGCGATGCCTATTATTTCGAAAGCCGGCGGCCGCACCGCTTTCGCTGTATCGGACCGGTGCCCTGCGAAGTGATCAGCGCCTGTACGCCGCCGACGTTTTGACCGGGAGAGAACGCCCCTCCCACCTGTGGGGAGGGGTTGGGGAGGGGGCCTTCTGAGGCGACTCCCGCCCTTCTTACGCAAGCCGCTCGCAAGCCGCCGCGATGCGTTCGAGCGCCTCTTTCAGCTCCGCCTCCGAAGTCGCATAGGAAATGCGGAAAAAGGGTGAGAGGCCGAAAGCCGAGCCCGGGACGACGGCGACATGGGCGTCTTCCAGAAGATAGGCGCAGAAATCCGTATCCGTCTCGATCCTCTTGCCCGATGGCGTCACCTTGCCGAGAACGCCGGCGCAGCCGGAGAAAGTGTAGAAGGCGCCCTCGGGAACGCGGCAGTCGAGGCCGTCGATCGCGTTCAGGCCGTCGACCACGAGATCGCGGCGGCTCTGGAAGCTGGCTGTCCGTTCTTTCAGAAAGTCCTGCGGTCCGTTCAGCGCCGCGACCGAAGCCGCCTGGCTTATCGAAGAGGGGCAGGAGGTCGCCTGGCTCTGGACGACGGCCATCGCCTTGATGAGCTCGCGCGGGCCGCCGGCATAGCCGATCCGCCAGCCGGTCATCGCATAAGCCTTCGAAACGCCGTTTACGGTCAGCGTGCGGTTCTTCAGGCCCGGCTCCAGCTGCGCCGGGGTGACGAAGCGGAAACCGTCATAGACGATGTGCTCATACATGTCGTCGACGAGCAGCCAGACATGCGGGTGCCTCAGAAGTACCTCGAGCAGCGGCCGGTAGTCGGCCGCACTGTAGGCGGCGCCCGACGGGTTGGAGGGCGAGTTCAAGAGCACCCATCGGGTCCGCGGCGTGATGGCCGCCTCCAGCTTCTCCGCCGTCAGGCGGAAGCCGGAAGAGGCGTCGCAGGCGATCAGAACGGGCTTGCCCTCGCAGATCTGGACAATGTCCGAATAGGAGGTCCAATAGGGCGTCGGAATGATGACCTCGTCGCCCGCATCGAGCGACGCCATCATGGCGTTGAAGAGGATCTGCTTGGCGCCGGTCGCGACCGTGATCTCGTCCAGCTCGTAGGCCAGCGCGTTCTCGCGCTGGAATTTCTCGCGGATCGCCTTCTTCAGTTCCGGCGTGCCGTCGAGTGCGGTGTATTTCGTTTCGCCGCGGTGGATCGCATCCGAGGCGGCCTGCTTCACGTGTTCCGGCGTGTCGAAATCCGGCTCACCGGCGCCGAGGATGATCACCGGCTTGCCTTCGCGCTTCATGGCGGCGGCGCGGGCGCCGATCTTCAGGATTTCCGAAACGCCGATCGAGGAAATCCGCGAGGCGGGCTGAAAGCCCGCCTCCTTGACCGTTGCATTGATGGTCATGGCCGATCCTGTTCGATTATTCGATGTCGAAAGAGACGCCCTGCGCCAGCGGCAGAGCCTTCGAATAGTTCACCGTGTTGGTGGCGCGCCGCATATAGGCCTTCCAGGCGTCGGAGCCGGATTCGCGGCCGCCGCCGGTCTCCTTTTCGCCGCCGAACGCGCCGCCGATCTCGGCGCCGGAGGTACCGATGTTGACGTTGGCGATGCCGCAATCCGAGCCGTCGGCTGCGAGGAAACGTTCCGATTCCTGCATGTCACGGGTGAAGATCGAGGAGGAAAGCCCGGCCGCAACCGCATTGTGCTCGGCGAGCACCGCGTCGAAGTCGCTGTACTTCATGACGTAGAGGATCGGCGCGAAGGTTTCTTCGAGAACCGGGCCTTCCTGCTTCGGCATTTCGACCAGTGCCGGCTTGACGTAATAGCCGTTCTCGTGGCCGAGCTCGACGCGCTCGCCGCCGGTGACGGCACCGCCATGGCTCTTTGCCTCGGCGATCGCCTTCTGCATCCCGTCGAAGGCCGCCTTGTCGACGAGCGGCCCGACGAGTGCGGCCGATTCCAGCGGGTTGCCGACGGAGACCGACTGATAGGCCTTCTTCAGGCGCGGCACGAGCTGGTCGTAGACGCTTTCATGGACGAAGAGGCGGCGCAGGGTCGTGCAGCGCTGGCCGGCGGTGCCCATAGCCCCGAAAGCAATGGCGCGCAGCGCCATGTCGAGGTCGGCGGACGGGCAGACGATGCCCGCATTGTTGCCGCCGAGTTCCAGGATCGCACGGGCAAAGCGCTTGGCAAGCCGCGGACCGACCTCGCGGCCCATGCGGGTGGAGCCGGTCGCCGAGACCAGCGGCACCTTCGGATGGTCGACGAGAGCCTCGCCGATCGCACGGTCGCCGATCAGGACCTGCGACAGGCCTTCCGGAGCGTCGCCGAAACGGGCGATGGCGCGTTCCAGGATCGCCTGGCAGGCAAGCGCGGTAAGCGGCGTCTTTTCCGACGGCTTCCAGACGACGGCGTCGCCGCAGACGAGCGCGAGCGCCGCATTCCACGACCAGACCGCGACGGGGAAGTTGAAGGCGGAAATGATGCCGACGACACCGAGCGGGTGCCAGGTTTCCATCATCCGGTGACCGGGACGCTCGGTGGCGATCGTCAGGCCGTAGAGCTGGCGGGAAAGGCCGACGGCGAAATCGCAGATATCGATCATCTCCTGCACTTCGCCGAGGCCCTCGGACGGGATCTTGCCGGCTTCGATCGAAACGAGGCGGCCGAGATCGGCCTTGAAGGCGCGCAGTTCCTCGCCGAGCAGCCGGACGAGCTCGCCGCGCTTCGGCGCCGGCACGAGACGCCAGACGCGGAAAGCCTCGTCGGCCTTCTCGATCTTCCTGGCGGCTTCAGCGGCAGACACGGTCTTGAGACTGGCGATCTTCTCGCCGGTGACCGGGCTGAAGGACGGCATGTCGCCGCCGGTGTAGAGGTCCTTGGCGACGCCCATTTTCTCGAGGAGCGCGGCTGCCTCGCTCGCGACGTCGATTTTCTTGGCTGCAATGTTCATGTGGTGACTCCCGTCTTGTAGCTGGCGCGATGACCTAACCGAAGCGCACGCTGCCGAGCTTGCCCGGCGAGGTGAGCGTCTTGAGGCCGGCCGCCATGTTCTTCAATTTCTCCGGCGTGTAGAGATCGTAAAAAGCCTGATTGCGGCGGCCGAGCGCATGTTCCGCGCTGAAGCTGCCGTGATATTGCTCGACCGCGACCGCAAAGACCCAATCGCGCAGACGCTGCTCAAAGGTCGCATCGGCCAGTAGCGGACTATCCTTTGCGACGACCAGGTTGAAGTGAACGCCGCCGTCGCCGATATGGCCGAAATCGCAGACCGTGACGCCCGAAAATTTTTCCGGCATTTCCGCCTTCATATGGTCGCAGAAGGCCATGATGTCACCCCTGCGGAAGGAGAGATCGAAAGCGATCAGCTTGCCGAGGTGCTTTACGCCCTCCGAAAGCGCATGGCGCAACGCCCAGATCTCGTGCGGCGGGCCGACGAGTGCATCGGCAAGCGGCGCCTCTTCTATTTCCCATATCTCCGCGAGCACGCTTTCGAGAACCGCGTCGAGCGGCTGCTCGCCCTCGCGCGGGCTCGAGGTGCGGGAGATTTCGGCAAGGATGACGTAGTCGGGGACCTTGCCGCCCTGGAAGGGGTTCTTCAGCGCCGGCACATGGGCGAAGGCCGCGGCGATCGCGTTCCCCGACATTCCCTCGAAGGCCGAGAGATAGGCGCCGAGCCGCTCTTCCATGGCCTTCAGGAGTGGCAGGACATGCGCGCCGCTCGCCGGCACCAGGAAGGCGGTCGCCGTCTGCTTCGGCAGGCGCTCGAGATTGAGCACGCATTCGGTGACGATGCCGAAGGCGCCCGAGGTGCCGATGAAGATCTGCTTCCAGTCGATGCCGGTATTGTTCTTGCGCAGGTCCGAGCCGAGGTCGAGCACCGTGCCCGCTTCGTCGGCGAGGACCACTTTCAGACCCAGCATGTTGCGGCGCACGTCGCCATATTTGAGGAAGCGCGAGCCGCCGGTATTGGTGGCGGTCATGCCGCCGATCCGAGGGTCGGCGCCGAGATCGATCGGGAAGAACAGGCCGTGTTCCTCCAGCCGCCGGTTGAGCTCGGACAGGCGAAGGCCGGCGTCGACGCGCACGGAGCGATTGTCGACGTCGAGCGCAAACTGGCGGGTCAGCCGGTCGAGGCTGACGACGACCTCGCTGCCCGACTCGTCCGGCGTCGACCCCGAGACCAGACCCGTATTGCCCGACTGGGGGATGAGGCCGATGCCGCTGCGGACGCAGTAACCGACGGCGGCCGAGACCTCTTCCGTCGTTGCCGGACGCAGAACGGCCGCCGCGCGGCCGCGGTCGTAGCGTGCGCCGGTCTCGTAAGCCTCCATGTCCTCCCGACGCGTGACGACGCCCTTGTCGCCAAGGAGCTTCGTCAATGCGTCGATATGGTGCTCGTCAATCATCGCCGGCGTATCACTCCGCTGCCATGGCGGCGGTAAGCGCCTTGAGGCAGCCTTCGATCGATGCCTGCTCGATGCCGGCATAGTGGTCGAATTCGTTGAGTACGGCGACGCCGAGATCGGTCTCGAAGCGCTTCTGGTTCGGGCTCGCCTCGAATTCCTGCTGCGCACCGTCGCCGAGGTTCGACTGGAAGATACCGGCGGCGCTGACGGGAAGGAAGTCCTCATAGACGATCGGATCGAACCGAATGAGGCCGTCGGCGATCAGGGAATTGAGATCGCGCCGGCCCGGCAGCTTCGTCCGCCGACCCTTCTCCGTCAGGGAGTAGCTGAAATAGCCGAGGCCCGCCTGGCGGATTTCCGCCCAGCTGTCGGGGAAGGCCTCGAAGACCTGGGTCAAGGCCGCTTCGTATTCTCTGGCGTTTGAACCATCGGCGGCCGGACGTACGATCTTGCGCGATTCGTCGAGCAGCCGGTCGTAGAGACCGCGGCCCTTCGGCGTCAAGGCGATGCCGCGCTGCTCGATCTCGCCGAAGCGGGCGGTATGCGAGCCGGTCCTCCAGCCGCCATCGGTGCTACGGAAGGAAACCGGCTCTTCGAGCGCCTTGAAGGAGGTCTGGCGAAGCAGGACCGGGCACTTGCGTGTCGGCGGCCCTTCGACCACGGCCTTCGGGGCAATGCCATATTCCGGCATCAGCGCCTGGACGCGGTCGATGTCGAGCGTACGTGGCGTCAGATGGTTGATATGCGGCCCCTTGAAGGAGACCACGTCGGCGATCAGCCGGTGCGCATCGTGCAGGCGCTCGTACATGTCGGCGCCGACATTCGCCTCGTCGTGCCAGCGGAAGGTCTCGAGCACTTCGGCGACGAAACGCTCGGCATCGGCCTTGTCGAGGCCGCCATCGCGCTCGGCCTTTTCGGTAAGATCGACCGCACCGGATGTGAAGATCCGGCGCTCTTTCAGGATCGCCTCCGCCTCGGCGCGAAGGGCCTCGTCGGCAATGAGGTCGAGCCTCAGAAGCGAGGTGAAGACGCGGAAGGGGTTGCGCTTCAGGGCCGCGTCTCCAACCGGCCGGAAGGCCGTGGAGTGGACCGGCACCCCGGCGGTCGACAGATCGTAGTAGCCGACCGGATACATGCCCATCACGGCAAATACACGGCGCATCATCGAAAGCTCCGCCGGCGTGCCGAGACGGATCGCGCCGTGACGCTCCTCGGAAATGCGTTCGAGCGAATCCGTCGCCTCCAGCCTCTCCTTGAGGGTGGCGTCGACCGAGAGCGTTTCGCCGTTGACCCTTGCGACGAGCTCCATCAGCGTGCCGTAGGCGGGTACTTCTTCGCGGTACATCAACGACATCGCAGCGGAAAAGGCCGCGCGGATATCGTCGGCGGATACGAAACTATTCTCTTTCACTGGGGCTCGCCTCGCGCTATGGATGAAGGACAAGGTCATTCTTAATTCTGATCATATCGGAAGGCTGTGAGCTTGGATCGCGCTGCTTCTGACTATGTTGATGCGAGGCTGGAATGAAGTTGAGCCGCCGACTGGTTCCCGACGTGACGACGCTGCAGGCCTTCGAATGCGCGGCGCGCCATGGCAGTTTCACCCAGGCCGCCGCGGAGCTCAATCTCACCCAGAGCGCCGTCAGCCGTCAGATCAAGGATCTCGAAAACCAGCTGGGCGTGCTGCTCTTCGAGCGGGTGCGCCAGCGGGTCATTCTTTCCGATGCGGGACAGAAATTCCTGCCCGAGGTGCGCCGGCTTCTGAACCAGACCGAAGAGCTGATGGTGCGCGCCATGGCGTCGGCGCGGGCCGACTCGAGCCTCTCCATCGCATCGCTTCCGACCTTCGGCAGCCGCTGGCTGGTGCCGCGCCTGCCCGATTTCCTGAGGCGCCACCCGGGCACCGTCGTCAATATCGCCTCCCGTTCGGAGCCGTTCGACTTCGAAGAGCAGAACTTCGACCTCGCGATCCATTACGGCCAGCCCGTCTGGGCGCGCGCCATTTGCAACTATCTCTGCAGCGAAGTCATCGTGCCGGCCGCCAGCCCGACCCTCCTTTCGATGCATCCGGTGGAGGCGCCTGCGGACATCGGCGGCGGCCCGCTGCTGCATCTGGCGACGCGGCCCAAGCTCTGGGCGCAATGGTTCGAGGTAAACGGCGTCGAGCAGGACGGCGCCTATCGCGGCAACCGCTTCGATCAATTCTCGATGGTAATCGAGGCGGCGACTGCAGGTCTCGGTTTTGCCCTTTTGCCTCGCTATCTGATCGAGCAGGAACTTACCGCAGGCACCCTGCGGATCGTTCTCGATCGACCGATGCAGACGGAGAACAGCTATTATCTCGCCATTCCGGAAGGCAAGCTCGAAAATCCGATCAGTCGCGCTTTCCGGGAGTGGATCACCGAACAGGTCGGTGATCGGTCGCAGTAGCAAGTCCGGTTGAGGGCCTACGATCTCAGCCTGCGGATAGGCTTACACCAGGAAGGGGCGGACTTTGACAGAGATATCCATCGAATCGAGGGAGCTCGCCGGCAAGCCCGGCCCCTCGCGCTACGGGTCTCCGGAGCCGGCTGCGGGCGATGCTCGCATTCCTTGCAAGCTGCTGACATCACGGCTAAAAAATGCCATCTTCATGCACCACGCGGCCGTGAAATCCAGCGCGCCGCCGGCTTTGCGTTCGGCGCCTGCCTTCACCGATACTCTCTTCCCGGGACAATGACGGCGAAGGAGGGCACATGACCGTGTCTAGAAACGCGCCGGCGCCGTCTGCATCCTCGGGGTCGCAGCCACACCGGCAGAACAACGACAACCGGGCCGATCAGTCCCGAGTGGAACCAGAATCCGTACCCATGCTCCAGAACACAACGCAGCCCAATTTACCGCGCGAACCGGAAGCGAAGCAGATCGACTACAACGATTCGATCCGCTCGACCTATTTCTCGATCGACGACCTGCGAGCATGCGGCGCGAGCCTCGCCGAACACGGCACTTCCGCTCTGCCGGGCTTCTTTCCGTTCGAATTTCGCGTCCGCCACCGGGAGAACGAGAAGGAAATCCTGCGCGTCTACCGGGCGACCGCGGCCGACGTGGAAGCCGGCGCCTCGATCACGCCTGCAGCCGAATGGCTGCTCGACAACCACCACGTCGTTGAAGAGGCGATCCAGGAAGTACGGCGGGACTTTCCACGCCGTTTCTACCGGCAACTGCCGACGCTATCGGTCTCCGGAACCGTCATCCCGCGCACGATGGCCCTTGCCTGGCTTTACGTCGCCCATACCCACAGTACCGTCACGCGGGAAAGCATCACCGCGATGGTGGAGGGCTTCCAGGAGCACGAGACCCTCAAGATCGGCGAATTGTGGGCGTTGCCGTCGATCCTGCGCTTCGTCCTCATCGAAAATCTGAGGCGCATCGCCATCCGCGTCGAGCGCTCGCGCGGCATGCGGCGGAAAGCGAACGAGGTCGCTGATCAGCTCATCCGGCTGAACGATCCGGAAGGCTGCCGGACGCTTCTGGTGGAGTCCGAGGCGCTTGCCGCCGACAACACCTTCATCGCACAGCTCCTTTACCGCATGCGTGACGGTTCCCAGAGTTCTGGTGCCGTCATCGCCTGGATCGAGGAGAGGCTGGAGAGGCGTGGCACCGACGTCGAGGAGGCGCTGGTAGCGGAGCAGAACCGCCTTTCGTCCGGCAACGCGACGATGAGCAATATCATCCGCAGCCTGCGCGAGATCGACGACACGGACTGGGCCGTCTGGTTCGAAAGCGTCAGCAAGATCGATGCGACGCTGCGCGAAGGGTCCGACTATGCGGCGCTCGATTTCGGATCGCGCAACACGTATCGCGACACGATCGAGAAGCTTGCCCGCCGGTCCGGTCACAGCGAGCATGAAGTCACGAAGATCGCGATCGAGATGGTCGAGGAGGCAAAAGCCGCCGCGGCCGTCGAAGCGCCTCTGCAGGAGCCGAATGTCGGCTCCTTCCTCGTCGGCAAGCAGCGCCTGGCCCTCGAGAAGAGGATCGGCTATTCGCCCTCGATCTTCCAGCACATCATCCGGTCGGTCCGCAAGCTCGACTGGTTCGCCATAGCCGGGCCGAACATTCTCTTGACGATCCTGGCGATGATCGTCGTCTATGCCTTCGTCAGCCCGATGGATATTCCGAGCGGCGCGAAGCTGATCATGCTCCTGCTCTTCGCGCTGCCTGCCTCCGAAGGCGCGATGGGCCTGTTCAACACGGTCTTCACGCTGTTTGCCAAACCCTCGCGGCTGGTCGGTTACGAGTTTCTCGACGGAATACCCGAGGATGGACGCACGCTGGTCGTGGTGCCTTGCCTGATTGCCAAGCGCGATCATGTAGACGAGCTCGTGCGCAACCTCGAGGTTCACTATCTCGCCAATCCGCGCGGCGAGATCTATTTCGCGCTCCTGAGCGATTGGGCCGACAGCAAGTCGGAGGAGGCGCCTGCCGACACGGATGTTCTCGAATATGCCAAGCGCGAGATCGCGTCTCTCTCTGCCCGCTATGCCTATGACGGCAAGACGCGCTTCTTCCTGCTGCACCGCCGCCGCCTCTACAACGAGGGCGAGGGCGTTTGGATGGGATGGGAGCGCAAGCGCGGCAAGCTGCACGAGTTGAATCTGCTGCTTCGCGGCGACCGCGATACCTCCTTCCTTCAGGGCGCCAACACGGTGCCGGAGGGCGTGCAATATGTGATGACGCTCGACTCCGACACGCGTCTCATGCGCGACGCGGTGACCAAGCTCGTCGGCAAGCTGTATCACCCGATCAACCGGCCGGTCGTCAATCCGAGGACACAGGAGGTCGTGACCGGCTACAGCCTCCTGCAGCCGCGCGTGACGCCGTCGCTCACCACCGGCAGCGAGGCCTCGGCCTTCCAGCGCATCTTCACCATCAATCGCGGCATCGACCCTTACGTCTTCACCGTATCGGACGTCTATCAGGACATTGCCGGCGAAGGCAGCTTCACCGGCAAGGGCCTCTATCATGTCGACGCCTTCGAGGCTGCTCTCAAGAGCAGGATCGAAGAAAATGCGGTGCTCAGCCACGACCTTCTCGAAGGTTCCTATGCGCGTTGCGCGCTGGTGACCGACATCGAGCTCGTCGAGGATTTTCCGACCCGCTACGAGGTCGAGATGTCGCGTCAGCATCGTTGGGCGCGAGGCGACTGGCAGCTCCTGCCGTATATCTTCAATCCGAAGAACGGCCTTTCGATGCTCGGGCGCTGGAAGATGTACGACAACCTGCGCCGCTCGCTCATTCCCGTCGCCTGGCTCGCCGCTTCGGTCATGGGCTGGTACTACATGGAGCCGACCCCGGCGCTGATCTGGCAGCTCGTGCTGATTTTCAGCCTGTTCGTCGCGCCGACGCTGTCGCTGATCTCCGGGATCATGCCGCGGCGCAACGACATCGTCGCGCGTGCGCATCTCCACACGGTGCTGTCGGACATCCGCGCCGCCAACGCGCAGGTCGCGTTGCGCATCGTCTTCATCGCGCACAATGCGGCGATGATGGCGGATGCGATCGTGCGCTCGCTCTATCGCACCTTCGTCAGCCGCAAGCTGATGCTCGAATGGCGCACCGCCGCGCAGGTGCAGAGCGCCGGCCACGGTTCGATCGGCGACTACTTCCGCGCGATGTGGACGGCACCGGCGCTTGCACTGGTGTCGCTGGCGCTTGCCGCCATCTCCGATACGGGGCTGCCCTTCATCGGGCTGCCCTTTGCCCTTATCTGGGCCGCCTCGCCTGCGGTCGCCTGGTTCGTGAGCCAGTCCGCCGAGACCGAAGACCAGCTCGCCGTTTCCGAGGAGGCGATCGAGGAGATGCGCAAGATCGCCCGGCGGACATGGCGCTACTTCGAGGCGTTCGTCACCGCCGAGCAGAACTTCCTGCCGCCGGACAACTTCCAGGAAACGCCGCAGCCGGTACTCGCGGAGCGTACCTCGCCGACGAATATCGGCGTCTATCTCCTGTCGGTCATGTCGGCGCGCTCCTTCGGCTGGATCGGTTTCGAGGAGACGATCACGCGCCTCGAGCAGACGATCGCCACGATCGACCGCATGCCGAAATATCGCGGCCATCTCTTCAACTGGTATCGCACGCGCGGGCTCGAACCGATGGAGCCGCGTTATGTCTCCTCGGTCGACAGCGGCAACCTCGCCGGACACCTGATCGCGGTCTCCTCCATGTGCCGCGAATGGGCCGAAGCGCCATCCGCCCACGTCCAGGGCAATCTCGACGGCATCGGCGACGTCGCGGCGATCCTCAAGGAGGTTTTGAGCGAGCTTCCCGACGACCGCAAGACCGTACGGCCGCTGAGGCGCCTGATCGAGGAGCGCATCGCCGGCTTCCAGAATGCGCTTGCAGCGGTCAAGCGCGAGCGCGAGTTCGCCTCCATCCGGGTGATCAACCTCGCGGTGCTCGCACGCGACATGCACAAGCTGACGGTCAATCTCGACCATGAGGTGCGCACCGTCCCCAGCGGCGAAGTGGCGACATGGGCGGGCTCGCTGGTGGCCGCCTGCGAGGCACATATCGCCGACGGCGTCTTCGACCTCGGTGCCATCGAGGCTCTGCGCCAGCGTCTGCTGGTGCTCAAGGAGCGCGCACGCGACATCGCCTTCTCCATGGACTTCAGCTTCCTGTTCCGGCCGGAGCGGCGGCTGCTGTCGATCGGCTACCGGGTCAACGCCAACGAGCTCGACGAGGCCTGCTACGATCTGCTCGCCTCCGAGGCGCGGCTGACGAGCCTTTTCGCGATTGCCAAGGGGGATCTGCCGACCGAGCACTGGTACAAGCTCGGCCGTCCGATCGTGCCGATCGGCGCGCGCGGTGCGCTCGTCTCCTGGTCGGGTTCGATGTTCGAATATCTGATGCCGCCGCTGGTCATGCAGGAGCGGCAGGGCGGCATCCTCAACCAGACCAACAATCTGGTGGTCCAGGAGCAGATCAATCACGGCCGTCGGCTCGGGACGCCATGGGGCATTTCCGAGGCGGCGTTCAATGCGCGCGACCACGAGCTGACCTACCAGTATACGAACTTCGGCGTGCCGACGCTGGGTCTGAAGCGCGGCCTCGGGCAGAATGCCGTCATCGCACCTTACGCGTCCATTCTCGCCTGCATGTACGATCCGAAATCGGCGCTCGCCAACCTGGCGCGGCTCCGGGAGGTCGGCGCCCTTGGGGCCTACGGCTATCACGACGCCGTCGACTTCACGCCGACGCGCGTGCCGGAAGGCCAGAAATGCGCCGTCGTGCGCAACTATTATGCCCATCATCACGGCATGTCGGTCGCCGCGGTCGCAAATGTCGTCTTCAACGGGCAGCTGCGCGAGTGGTTCCATGCCGACCCCGTCATCGAGGCTGCCGAACTCCTCCTGCAGGAGAAGGCGCCGCGCGACATTCCGGTCATGGCCGCCAAGCGCGAGCCGGAAGCGCTGGGCAAGGGCCAGGCCGATCTCCTGCGCCCCGAAGTCCGCGTCGTCGAAGACCCGATCAACCAGGATCGCGAGACGGTTCTGCTGTCGAACGGTCACTACTCCGTCATGCTGACGGCGACAGGGGCGGGCTATGCCCGCTGGAACGGCCAGGCGGTCACGAGATGGACTCCGGACCCGGTCGAGGACAGGACGGGGACCTTCATCTTCCTTCGCGACACGGTGACGGGCGACTGGTGGTCGGCGACGGCCGAACCCCGGCGTGCGCCGGGCGAAAAGACCGTTACCCGCTTCGGCGACGACAAGGCCGAATACGTCAAGACCGTCGGCGATCTGACAAGCGAGGTGGAATGCATCGTCGCCACCGAGCACGATGCCGAAGGCCGTCGGGTTATCCTGCTCAACACGGGTACGGAAGACCGGTTCATCGAGGTGACGTCTTATGCCGAGCCCGTGCTTGCCATGGACGATGCCGACAGCTCGCACCCGACCTTCTCGAAGATGTTCATCCGCACCGAGATCAGCCGTCACGGAGACGTGATATGGGTCTCGCGCAACAAGCGCAGCCCCGGCGATCCGGACATCGAGGTCGCCCATCTCGTCACCGACAATGCCGGCAGCGAGCGCCACACGCAGGCGGAGACCGATCGCCGGCGCTTCCTCGGCCAGGGCCGCACGATTGCTGAGGCGGCCGCATTCGACCCGGGCGCCACGCTTTCCGGTACCGACGGCTTCACGCTCGATCCGATCGTGTCGCTCCGTCGCGTCGTACGCGTGCCGGCGGGCAAGAAGGTGAGCGTCATCTTCTGGACGATCGCCGCCCCGGACAGGGAAGGCGTCGATCGGGCGATCGACCGTTACCGGCATCCGGAAACCTTCAATCACGAGCTCATCCATGCCTGGACCCGCAGCCAGGTGCAGATGCGCCATGTCGGGATCACTTCGAAGGAGGCCGCGAGCTTCCAGATGCTCGGCCGCTATCTCGTCTATCCGGATATGCACCTTCGCGCCGACGCGGAGACCGTCAAGACCGGGCTTGCCTCGCAATCGGCGCTGTGGCCGCTGGCGATCTCCGGCGATTTCCCGATCTTCTGCCTCAGGATCAACGACGACGGCGATCTCGGCATCGCCCGCGAGGCCTTGCGGGCGCAGGAATATCTGAGAGCTCGCGGCATCACCGCCGATCTGGTGGTGGTCAACGAGCGCGCCTCCTCCTATGCGCAGGATCTGCAGCACACGCTCGACTCCATGTGCGAGAATTTGAGGCTTCGCGGCCTTTCGGACGGCCCGCGCCAGCACATCTTTGCGGTGCGCCGGGACCTGATGGAACCGGAAACCTGGTCGACGCTGATCTCTGCATCGCGGGCCGTCTTCCATGCCCGCAACGGCACGATCTCGGATCAGATAGCCCGCGCCACATCGCTCTACTCCAAACCTTCCGAAAAGAAGGAGGAGGGCGCCGAGATGCTGCTGCCGGTGATACGGGAGACCGACGAGCCGGTGGCGGTCGAACTCGACGGCGGCGACCTGGATTACTGGAACGGTTTCGGCGGCTTTGCCGAGGACGGCCGCGAATATGCCGTGCGGCTGCGCGGAGGCGAGGCGACGCCGCAACCCTGGATCAACGTCATCTCCAACGAGCAATTCGGCTTCCATATCTCCGCCGAAGGTGCGGCCTTCTCCTGGAGCCGCAATTCGCGCGACTATCAGTTGACGCCCTGGACCAACGACGCGGTCGTCAATCGTCCGGGCGAGGCGATCTTCGTGCGCGACATGGCAAGCGGCGCGGTGCTGACGCCCTATGCCGCACTGTCGCGACGCAAGTCCGCCCGGTTCGAGACCCGTCACGGCCTCGGCTATTCGCGCTTTCTCAGCACGCAGGACGAGCTTGAGATCGAGGCCATGCATACGGTCCACAGGAGCCTTCCGGCCAAGCTCGTCCGGCTGACGATCCGCAACCGCAGTTCGGCCGCTCGCAAGTTGCGCATCTACGGCTACGCGGAATGGGTGCTCGGCAACAATCGCAGCCGTACCGCGCCCTTCGTCCTCAGCGAGTGGGACGAAAGCGCGAAGACGCTCGTCGCCACCAATCCCTACAGCATCGACTATCCGGGCCGGTGCGCGTTCTTCGCCAGCGACGGAGATATCGCCGGCTATACGGCGAGCCGGCGGGAATTCCTTGGCCGGGCCGGAGGAATCCTCGCCCCGCAGGCAGTGATCGCCGGCGCCGAGCTCACCGGATCGACGGATGTGGACGGGGATGCCTGCGCGGCGCTCGCGACGGATCTGACGATCGAGGCGGGCGTGGAGCGACAGGTCACCTTCTTCCTCGGTGATGCCGACAATTCCGATCAGGTGCGGGCGGTGCTGGAGGAACTCAGGGCGGACAGTTTCGACGTTGCGCTCGAGGCGGCGAAGGCGTTCTGGGGTGATTTCACCGGAGTCGTGAAGGTGGAGACGCCCGATCGCGCCTTCAACCACATGATCAACCACTGGCTTCCCTACCAGGCGCTCGGCTGCCGGATCATGGCACGCTCGGCCTTCTACCAGGCAAGCGGTGCCTTCGGTTTCCGCGATCAGCTGCAGGATACGCTTGCCTTCCTCATCCATCGGCCGGCGCTTGCCCGTGCGCAGATCCTCAATGCCGCGGCGCGGCAGTTCGTCGAAGGCGACGTGCAGCATTGGTGGCTGCCCGGCACGGACGCGGGCGTCCGCACGATGATCTCGGACGACGTGGTCTGGCTCGCTCATGCGGTTGCGCATTATTGCGCCGTCACCGGCGAGGAAGACATCCTCAAGGAGAAAGTTCCTTTCATCACCGGGCCGGCTCTGGAAGAAGGCCAGCACGACAGCTTCTACAAGCCGGATGTGGCCGACGAGGTGGGCGACGTCTACGAGCATTGCGCCCGTGCGGTCGATCTCGCCATCCGCCGGACCGGCGCCAACGGTCTGCCGCTCATTCTCGGCGGCGACTGGAACGACGGCATGAACCGTGTCGGGGAGGCCGGAAAGGGCACGAGCGTCTGGCTCGGCTGGTTCCTGGCAGGCACCCTGCGCGCGTTCCTGCCCTATGCCCGTGCCCGCAAGGACAAGCCGCGCCTGGCCCTATGGGAGCGGCATCTGGAAGCACTGAAGGATGCGCTCGAACAGGCAGGCTGGGACGGCGATTACTATCGCCGCGGCTATTACGACGACGGCACGCCGCTCGGATCGGCGGAGAACGGCGAGTGCCGCATCGATTCGATCGCGCAATCCTGGAGCACGCTTTCGGGAGAGGGCGACAAGGAGCGCTCGCTGCGCGCGATGGACGCGGTGATGGCGGAGCTCGTAGATCCCGAAAAGCGCATCGTCCGGCTGTTCACGCCGCCGCTCGAGACGACGAAGCAGGACCCGGGCTACATCAAGGCCTATCCCCCGGGCGTGCGGGAGAATGGCGGTCAGTATACCCACGCGGCCACCTGGGTGGTGCTGGCATTCGCCGCTCAGGAGCGGGCGGAAGAGGCCTGGCGCACCTTCCGCATGCTCAACCCCGTGTCGCATGCTCTCAGCCAGGAGGACGCCGAACATTATCGTGTCGAGCCCTATGTGGTTGCTGCCGATATCTATGGAGAAGGCGCGCTTGCCGGCCGCGGCGGCTGGACCTGGTACACGGGCTCCGCCGGCTGGCTCTACCGCGCGGGTGTCGAGGGGATTCTCGGCATCCGCAAGCGGGGTGACAAGCTCTTGATCCGGCCCGTCCTACCCTCCGAATGGCCGGGCTTTTCGGCCGAAGTGCGCGTGAACGGCGCCACGCACCGGATTTCCGTCAGCCGCGATCCAAAAAGTGGCGAACCGGTCGTTAGCGTAAATAATAGTGTCACAGAAAACGCGCATGAAGGGGTTTTGCTGTAGCTGCCGGCTTGAAGCACGAGCTGAACCGGCTTTGTTTTCCTGGATCACGACGGCTTGGATCGAACGACCCAAAGCAATCGTGATCCGATCCAACAAGTCGAGCGGAATGCAGGGCGTAAAACGGTACACACATTTCCTCGTCCCGCTCGGAGGCAAGGCCGGCTTTTCTTTGCCGTGTCAGATTCGCCATTCATTCATGGCGTCGGCGCCGCCCGCATCGGGGCGGCACGGCGGCGCCGGTTTCAACAGGGGTGGGGCGGGGCGCCAAATCCCGGATATCAACGCGCATGCTGCAGAAGACCTTTGAGGGCGGCACCGATCAGAGAGGGGTCGCCCCTCCGGTGCCGACCGGGCGCGACACACGCCTCGACGTTTTTCGGGCACTTTGCCTGCTGACCATCTTCGTCAACCATGTACCGGGCCAGTATCTCGAATATCTGACCCACAAGAACTTCGGCTTTTCCGATTCGGCGGAGGCCTTCGTGCTGATTTCCGGCCTGTCGGTGGGGGCGGCCTATTCCGGCAAGTTCCTGGCCGGCGGCCGGCTCGCCCTCACGCTGAAGATATGGCGGCGCGCCCTGGCGCTCTATGTCGCGCACATCATGACGAGCGTGGTGACGCTTGCGATCTTCGCCGGCGGCGCCCTCTATTTCGGCCGTCAGGAACTGATCGGCGAGATCAACATCCGGCCGATCGTCGAGCAGACGGAGCAAGGGATCGTCGCCATGGTGCTGCTCGGGCACCAGCTCGGCTACAACAACATTCTGTCGATGTATGCGGTGCTGTTCCTGCTGCTGCCCGGGTTTCTGTGGCTGAATGCCGTGCGCCCCCGATTGCTGTTCGCGTTTTCCGCGACGCTCTGGCTCGCTGCCGGCTGCTTCAAAATGGTGCCCTATAACTTTCTCGACGACGGCTACTGGTTCCTCAATCCCTGGTCCTGGCAGTTCCTGTTCGTGATCGGCATTCTGTGCATGAGCCATGTGCGGCGGGGCGGGAGTCTCCCGCGGAGCCCCTGGCTTCTCGGCCTTTCCGTCGCCTATCTCGCGATTTCCGCCTTCTGGGTGCTGTTTTCCTGGTGGAACATCGACCTCTCCTTCGGCCTGCCTGCGGTGCTGACCGGCTTCGACAAGACCTTCCTGTCGCTGACGCGGCTGCTGCATGTGCTGGCGCTTGCCTATATTCTCGCAACCGTCCCCGTCTTCAGCCGGCTGACGCGGGTCGGAAGCAACCACCCCCTGGTGATGATCGGGCGCCATTCGCTTGCCGTCTTCATTTTCGGGACGATCCTCGCAATGGCGGGCCAGGTGCTGCTTCTCGTCACCGACCGGGACCGGATCATCGGCACGATCTTCGTCATCGGCGGCATCGGCCTGCACTTCGCCTATGCCTATTACCTCGAATGGCTGAAGGAGGTCTCCGTGGCGCCGCCGCTGAAGGCGGCGTGAGGGACCCTTATCCGCACGCCGGGAGGAGAGTCGCCCCCTCTCGGCGCGGCGGCGGTAATCACAGACCGCACAACCGTTCGATGATTTGCCCTGGCGCTCATGACGCTCGCGGATGTCGCGACCTTCCCGATCACATAGAAATGCCCCGGAATCCGGGGCATTTCGTTGTAGATCATCCGGTGACCGGTGAGGCGATCACGCTGCCGTAAGGCTCTTGCGGACATCCTCGTCCGTGAGGATACCGCTGGCGCGAAGCAGTGCCGCGAAGCGGCCGTTGCTCTGGCTGAGTTCATGGAAGCCGCCCATTTCCACGATCCGGCCCTGATCCATGAAGATGACGAGATCGGCTTCCCGCACCGTCGACAGGCGGTGGGCGATGATGAAGGTCGTCCGGTCCTTGCGCAAGGCGTCGATGGCATCCTTGACGCGGGCCTCGGTCTCGACGTCGAGCGCGCTGGTCGCCTCGTCGAGCACCAGGATCGGCGCGTTCTTCAGGATCGCGCGGGCAATCGCGACGCGCTGGCGTTCGCCGCCCGACAGCCGGTTGCCGCGTTCGCCGACGACCGTGTCGTAGCCGTTGAGACGGTCCTCGATGAAGTCGCTCGCGGCGGCGGCCTCGGCGGCTGCCATCACCTCGTCCAAAGAGGCGTCGTCACGGCCGAGGCGGATGTTTTCGCCGATCGAGCGGTTCATGAGGCCGGCATCCTGGAAGACCGTGGCGATCGACCGGCGCAGCGATTTGCGGGTGACGGTCGCGATGTCCACGCCATCGATGAGGATCTGGCCGTGCTTCGGCTCATGGACCCGCTGCAGGAGGTTGACGAGCGTGGTCTTCCCGGCACCGGTCGGGCCGACGATGGCGATCGTCTGGCCGGCCTTGGCCTTGAACGAGACGTTGCGCACGCCTTGGGCGGAGTTTGCGAAGTCGAAGGAAATGTCCTTGAATTCGACCTCGCCGACGACACCCTTCAGTTCCCCGGCATCGGACGGCTCCTCGCGGTCCTGCACGGAATCCTCGAGCTGGAAGAAATCTTCGAGTTTGGCGCGCGCTTCGAAGATCTGGGTGGCGAAGGCCTTCATCTGGTCGAGGCGGCCGATCAGCAGATTGGCGAAGCCGATGAAAGCGATCACCTCGCCGACGCCGAGCTCGCCGCGCTGCACCAGAACGGTACCGATGACGAGGATTGCCATCATCGAGATGGTCGAGGCAATACGGTTGAGGCCGCTCGCCAGAGCCCACCAGTCGAGCACCGGATACTGGGCCGACAGCAGGCGCTGCGTGAACTTCTTCAGCTCGCGCGTTTCAGCTTCGATGCGGTTGTAGCTGTGAACCACCGAAACGTTGCTGATCGAGTCGGACACGTGCGAGAAGACCGTGTGGTAATGTCCCTCGACGGCAGCCTGACCTTCCTTCGTGCGGCTCATCACGACCTTGCTGATCATCACATAGGCAGCACCGAGCACGACGAGGATGAGCGACAGACGGACGTCCATGGCAAAGGCGGTCGGAATGAGAAGCACGAGCGCCACTGCCGTCGCCAGATGCTGCCGCATGAATTCGAGCCAGAGACCGAAGAGCGTCTCGCAGGCCCGCAGCAGCGTGTGCAGCGCATTCGAAGTGCCGCGCTGACTGTGCCAGGAGAGAGGCATCGAGACGATCCGGCCGAAGGCTTCGGTCAGGAGCGAAGCGCGGCGACCGTGGGCGAGACGGTCCGCCTCGCGGGAAACGAGCACGAAGGCGATCGTATTGAAGACGCCGAAGCCCGCCCACAGGAGCAGCATCGGCGCGACGTCCTTCTGTGAGGAGATCGCGTCGATGATTCGGCCGAACAGAATCGGCTCCGCAATGGTGATGGCAGCCAGGACGATATTGGCTATGACGATCGCCCCGACGCGAAACTTGTGGACAGCAAGATACTGAAGCGCTCTTGCATACACCTGAAACAAGGACACTGTCTCACCCCTTTCGGGTATCGGAATTGGCGCCGCAACGGCACGATGCGGCGATGCGTTGCGTCTTGAACCGACGGCAAGAGGATTTTCATCCACCTTGCGTGCCGGCAAAGCCGCGGGTGACGGCCTTTGCGTTCTTCCCAAAAAACGCGGTAGACGGGGCGGATCAGCGAGAAGGATCATCCGATACCATGGGAGGGTTGGCGGGATGATCCATCGTTAGCTATCTTGATGCCTCGACTCCGAGTTTTTGCAGGTTTCCTGCAAGACCGGGCGTGATATGAAGAATTATCGCGGTTGCAACATGAATGGCTTCTGAACGGCGTATTCATATGGCCTGGCGGGTTGCGCGGCGCGTTTTTGATTCGAGGATGCTCTATGAATATTACGTTGCTCGTACAGTTTCTGGCGCTACTGGAAGAGATGAAGACGCGCGAGGAGATCCTGCCTGAGTTCGAGCGGCTGCTCGACCGGTGCGGTTTCGACTTCTACGGCATCGTGCGTCAGCCGAAACCGCACGAGAATCCGCTGAGACTTCTTCTGGCCGGACGCTGGCCGGAGGGCTGGCCGCAGATCTACATCCGCAAGAAATACGTCGTCATTGATCCGACTATCCGCTTCCTCGGGCATGCCCAGCGCGGCTTCCGCTGGCGCGACACGCTCGTGGCCTTCCGCTCGGACCCGCACCGCAAGCGCATGGAAAGCATGATGGTCGAGGCCCGCAATCACGGCCTCTTCGACGGCTATATCTTTCCGGTGCACGGCCGGCGCGGGCTCATGGGCAACCTGACCGTGGGCGGCCGGGTGGTCGACCTGAGCCCGGTGGAGTTGAGCCTTTTCGACGCCATCGCCAAGCGGCTGTTCTGGAAGCTGCTCGAACTCACCGATCCGGAGATCATGGCGGAACTCGTCTCGCGCGTCGAAGTCCAGATGACGCGGCGCGAAATGGAGGCGCTCCACTATCTCGCCGACGGCATGACATCGAACGACATCGGCAAGGTCCTCGACATTTCCAGCCACACGGTCGACTGGTACATGAACGGCATCCAGGAAAAGTTGAAGGCGAAGAACCGGCATCACGTCGTGGCGATCGCCTTCCGCCTGGGACTGATCTCCTGACGACCCGCGCTCCTGACCGAATGGGTCAGCATTCGTGTCGCATCTGAAATTGCGCTTCATTCCTTGACTCGCTAATAGTTCTTTTCGCGGGTGCAGCATTCCCGCGTGTCCAAGTCTATGAGGAGTCCGACTTGTCCATTTCCAAGATCCTTGTTGCCAACCGTTCCGAAATCGCCATCCGCGTCTTCCGCGCGGCCAATGAGCTGGGGCTTAAAACGGTCGCGATATGGGCTGAGGAGGATAAGCTGGCGCTGCACCGCTTCAAGGCGGACGAGAGTTATCAGGTCGGGCGCGGACCGCACCTTCCCCGCGACCTCGGCCCGATCGAGAGCTACCTGTCGATCGACGAGGTGATCCGCGTCGCCAAGCTGTCCGGCGCCGACGCCATACACCCGGGCTATGGCCTGCTCTCCGAAAGCCCGGAATTCGCCGAAGCCTGCGCTCAGAACGGCATCACCTTCATCGGCCCCAAGCCGGAGACGATGCGCCAGCTCGGTAACAAGGTCGCGGCCCGCAACCTGGCGATCTCGATCGGCGTGCCGGTCGTACCGGCGACCGAGCCTCTGCCGGACGATCCGGAAGAGATCAAGCGACTGGCCGAGGAGATCGGCTATCCGGTCATGCTCAAGGCGTCCTGGGGCGGCGGCGGCCGCGGCATGCGGGCGATCCGCGACCCCAAGGACCTGATCCGCGAGGTGACCGAGGCCAAGCGCGAGGCCAAGGCCGCCTTCGGCAAGGACGAGGTCTATCTCGAAAAGCTGGTCGAGCGCGCCCGTCACGTCGAAAGCCAGGTCCTCGGCGACACGCACGGCAACGTCGTCCACCTTTTCGAGCGCGACTGCTCGATCCAGCGTCGCAACCAGAAGGTCGTGGAGCGGGCGCCGGCGCCCTATCTCGATGATGCGCAGCGCCAGGAACTCGCGGATTATTCGCTGAAGATCGCCCGGGCGACCAACTATATCGGCGCCGGCACCGTCGAGTATCTGATGGATTCCGACACCGGCAAGTTCTACTTCATCGAGGTCAATCCGCGCATCCAGGTCGAGCATACGGTCACCGAGGTCGTAACCGGCATCGATATCGTCAAGGCGCAGATCCACATCCTCGACGGCTTCGCCATCGGCGCGCCGGAATCGGGCGTGCCGCGCCAGGAGGACATCCGCCTCAACGGCCATGCGCTGCAGTGCCGCATCACCACGGAAGACCCGGAGCAGAATTTCATTCCGGATTATGGCCGCATCACCGCCTATCGCGGCGCCACCGGCTTCGGCATCCGCCTCGACGGCGGCACTGCCTATTCCGGGGCGGTGATCACCCGTTACTACGATCCGCTGCTCGAGAAGGTCACCGCCTGGGCGCCGAACCCGGGCGAAGCGATCCAGCGGATGATCCGTGCGCTGAGAGAATTCCGCATCCGCGGCGTGGCGACCAACCTCACCTTCCTCGAGGCTATCATCAGCCACCCGAAGTTCCAGGACAACAGCTATACGACGCGCTTCATCGACACGACGCCGGAATTGTTCCAGCAGGTCAAGCGGCAGGACCGCGCCACCAAGCTTCTCACCTACCTCGCCGACGTCACCGTCAACGGCCATCCGGAAGTCAAGGGCCGGCCGAAGCCCTCCGACGATATCGCCGCGCCCGTCGTGCCGTTCATCGGCGGCGAGGTGAAGCCCGGTACGAAGCAGCGCCTCGATCAGCTCGGCCCCAAGAAATTCGCCGAATGGGTGAAGGCGCGGCCGGAGGTGCTGATCACCGACACGACGATGCGCGACGGCCACCAGTCGCTGCTCGCCACCCGCATGCGCACCTACGATATCGCCCGCATCGCCGGCACCTATGCGCGGGCGCTGCCGAGCCTCTTCTCGCTCGAATGCTGGGGCGGCGCGACCTTCGACGTCTCGATGCGCTTCCTGACAGAGGACCCGTGGGAGCGGCTGGCGATGGTGCGCGAAGGTGCGCCGAACCTGCTCCTGCAGATGCTTCTGCGCGGCGCCAACGGCGTCGGCTACAAGAACTATCCGGACAATGTCGTCAAATATTTCGTCCGCCAGGCCGCGAAAGGCGGCATCGACGTCTTCCGCGTCTTCGACTGCCTTAACTGGGTCGAGAACATGCGCGTCGCGATGGATGCGGTGGCCGAGGAGGACAGGATCTGCGAGGCGGCGATCTGCTATACCGGCGACATCCTCAATTCCGCCCGGCCGAAATACGACCTGAAATACTACACGGCGCTCGCCGCCGAACTGGAAAAGGCCGGCGCCCATATCATCGCCGTCAAGGACATGGCCGGGCTATTGAAGCCGGCCGCCGCCCGGGTGCTGTTCAAGGCGCTGAAGGAAGCGACCGATCTGCCGATCCATTTCCACACCCACGACACTTCGGGCATTGCGGCGGCCACCGTGCTCGCGGCGGTCGAATCCGGCGTCGACATCGTCGATGCGGCGATGGACGCGCTCTCCGGCAACACCTCGCAGCCCTGCCTCGGTTCGATCGTCGAGGCGCTGTCCGGCTCGGAGCGCGACCCTGGCCTCGATCCGGAATGGATCCGCCGCATCTCCTTCTACTGGGAGGCGGTACGCCATCAATATGCGGCCTTCGAAAGCGACCTCAAGGGACCGGCTTCGGAAGTCTATCTGCACGAGATGCCGGGCGGCCAGTTCACCAATCTGAAGGAACAGGCCCGCTCGCTCGGCCTCGAGACCCGCTGGCACGAGGTGGCGCAGGCCTATGCCGACGCCAACCGGATGTTCGGCGATATCGTCAAGGTGACGCCGTCTTCCAAGGTCGTCGGCGACATGGCGCTGATGATGGTCTCCCAGGATCTGACGGTCGCCGATGTCGAGAATCCGGGCAAGGACATCGCCTTCCCGGAATCGGTCGTCTCCATGCTCAAGGGCGATCTCGGCCAACCGCCGGGCGGCTGGCCGGAGGCGCTGCAGAAGAAGGCGCTCAAGGGCGAAGAGCCTTATGACGCGCGTCCGGGCTCGCTGCTCGAAGACGCGGATCTCGACGCCGAGCGCAAGGGCATCGAGGAGAAGCTCGGCCGTGAAGTGACCGATTTCGAGTTCGCCTCCTACCTCATGTATCCGAAGGTCTTCACCGATTATGCGGTGGCCTGCGAAACCTACGGCCCGGTCAGCGTGCTGCCGACGCCCGCCTATTTCTACGGCATGGCGCCGGGTGAGGAACTCTTCGCCGACATCGAAAAGGGCAAGACGCTCGTCATCCTCAATCAGGCGCAGGGCGAGATCGACGAGAAGGGCATGGTCAAGATGTTCTTCGAAATGAACGGTCAGCCGCGGTCCATCAAGGTACCCGACCGCAATCGCGGCGCCTCGGCCGCCGTCCGCCGCAAGGCGGAAGCCGGCAACGCCGCCCATCTCGGCGCGCCGATGCCCGGCGTGATCTCGACCGTCGCGGTGGTCTCCGGCCAATCGGTCAAGGCCGGCGACGTGCTGCTCTCGATCGAGGCGATGAAGATGGAGACGGCGCTTCATGCCGAGAAGGACGGCGTGATTTCCGAGGTGCTGGTAAGGGCCGGCGATCAGATCGATGCGAAAGATCTGCTGGTCGTGTTCGGGGGTTAAGCACCGCCCGATGCCTCAAATGTCATAGCTCATCGGCGCGCTCAGGGAGGCGATGAATCGCTTCGTCCGCTCGCGCTCCGGCGTCGAGAAGATCTTGCGCGGGGGACCGCTTTCGACGACGACGCCGCCATCCAGGAAGACGACGTGATCGGCGACGCGGGAGGCGAGGCGAAGGTCGTGGGTGGCCATGATCATCGTGGTGCCTTCCCGCGCAAGGCGGCTCAGGACCTCCACCACTTCTTCCGCCAGTTCCGGATCCAGCGCCGAGGTCGGCTCGTCGCAAAGGAGCACGCGCGGCGAGGGAGCAAGTGCCCGGGCGATCGCGACACGTTGCTGCTGGCCGCCGGATAGCGTGGCCGGCCAGGCATCCGCCTTATGCGCCATGCCGACCTTCTCCAGCAGCTCGAGCGCCCGGGTGCGGGCCCGGTCGGCCGGCCACTTGAGGACGGTGACGAGGCCTTCCATCACATTGCCGATCGCCGTCTGGTGCGGGAAAAGCTGGAAGTTCTGGAACACCATTCCCGTCTGACGGCGCAGTCTCTGGATCGCCTGCCAGCCGACCTTCCGGCCTTCCGCGAATTCGAGCCGGTCGTCGCCGAGGCGGATTGCCCCCGCCGTCGGGATCTCCAACAGGTTGACGCAGCGCAGCAGCGTGCTCTTGCCGCCGCCGGACGGTCCAACGAGCGCAGTCACGCTGCCTTCCGCGAGCGAGACGCTGATGTCGTTCAGCACGGTGTTGGTGCCGAAGCGCTTGACGATGTGGGAGAGCTCGATCATGCGCGCGCCTCCAGGAAGCCGCCATAGCGGGCGAAGCGCTGCTCCAGTTTCCCCTGCAGCGCCGAAAGGACGGAACTCATGACAAGATAGATCAGGGCGGCTTCGATGTAGAGGATCAAGGGTTCATAACTGGTGGCGACGATGCGCTGCGCCGTCTGGAATAGCTCCGGCACCGTGATCGCGGCGGCGAGCGAGGTGTCCTTGACGAGCGAGATGAAGGTGTTCGACAGCGGCGGAACGGCGACGCGGCCCGCCTGCGGAAGGATCGTCCGGCGCATCGCCTGGCTCCAGCTCATGCCGATCGAGTAGGCCGCTTCCCACTGCCCCCTCGGAACCGACGAGATCACCGCGCGGATGATTTCGGAACTGTAGGCGCCGATATTGAGCGTGAAGCCGATCAGCGCTGCGGGAAAGGCGTCGAGCAGTATGCCCATGCTCGGCAGGCCGTAGAAGATGACGAAGAGCTGCACGAGCAGCGGCGTGCCGCGGATCACCCACACATAAAACCGGGCCACGGCCGCGAAAGGAGCGGGAGCAAACAGCCGGACGACGGCGGTGACGAGGCCTAGAGCCAGGCCGAGGGTGAAGGAGAGGAGCGTTAGAGGGATCGTGAAGATCAGCCCCGCCCAGAGCAGGGCCGGCAACGAATCCGCCATCAGTTGAAGCCAGTGGGGCAAGGGAGAACCTTTCAAAACGCGCGATCCGTCCCGGATGCCGGGACGGATCGCGATTCATAAGCAGGATGGGGAAAGGTGTGAAGCCCACATCCGTGCAACTTGAAGAGCGGGGGCGGTTGTTCGACCGGTCGCGCTTCCGCAGGCCCTATTTCGAAACGTCGGCGCCGAAATATTTCTGCGAGATCTTCTCATAGGTGCCGTCGGCCTTGATCTCGGCCAGCGCCTTGTTGATCGCTTCGAGCAGCTCCGGCTCGCCCTTGCGGATGATGATGCCCGAATAATCGGCATCGGGCTTTTCGGCGGCGATCTTCACATTCGCATCCGGCTTCTGCTTCTTGAAGTCGAGGAAGGAAAGGCTGTCATTGATGGTCGCGTCGGCCCGGCCCGTCAGCACGAGCTGGATCGACTGGTCGAAACCGTCGGTTCCGACGAGCTCTGCGCCCGAGGCTTGCGCGAGCTTGCCGAAGTTGCTGGTCAGCGACTGTGCCGACTTCTTGCCCTTCAGGTCGGCGAAGTCCTTGATCTCCTCGTCGTCGCCGCGGACGATCAGCACCGCCTTGGAGGCGATATAGGGTTCGGAAAAGTCGTATTTCTTCTTGCGTTCCTCGGTGATGCCGACCTGGTTGATGACCGCGTCGTAACGGTTTGCGTCGAGGCCGGCGATCAGGCCATCCCACTTGCCTTCCAGGAATTCCGGTTTGACGCCGAGGCGCTTGGCGACTTCCTGACCGATCTCGACGTCGAAGCCGACGAGAGCGCCGCTCGCGTCATGATAGGTGAAGGGGGCGTAAGTGCCCTCGGTGCCGATCTTCAGCACGCCTGCGGACTTGACCTCGTCCAGGTTCTGCCCCGCCTCAGCGGGAACGAAGGCGGCGAGTTGCAGGAGGGCGGCAGCAAAAAGCGTCGGAAGGAGTTTCATGGTTGTTTTCCAGTTCTGGTTCTCCGGCCCGTCATCCGGATTGCAGCGAATTTCGCATAAACCGGCCAGTTTCCAAGCGTATAAAAGACCAATTCCGAACGGTTTCGATGAAGATTTTTCCTCAGATGGCCGATTCCCCCCGAAAACGCTGCGGCGTGAAATGTTCCGTTGCATGCCTGCCGTTTTGCGGCAGGCGGGATTGAAAGCCGTGGTTGGGAGTGATAATCACGTTTCCATCGATTCATGCACGATTATGCACGGTTTCAGGATGTCCATCGATCTGCTGCTGCGAGAGAGAAAGAGTCTGATCCAGGAAAGGCTCAGAACCGAGGGCCGGGTGCTTGCGGCCGATCTCGCGCGCGAATTCGGCGTGTCGGAAGACACGATCCGCCGCGACCTGCGCGAAATGGCCGCCGCCGGTCTTTGCGAGCGCGTCTATGGGGGAGCGTTGCCGGTTGCGCCCGACGCGGGCTCGCTCGTGGCCCGGATATCGCGCGCGCCCGAACGGAAGGCGGCGCTGGCGCGGGCTGCGGTCGCCTTTCTGAGGCCGCGCATGACCGTGTTCCTCGACGCCGGCTCCGCCAATCTGGCGATTGCGCAGGCGATCGGACCGGACCTCCCCGCGACGATCATCACCAATACGCCGCCGGTCGCGGCGGCCTTGATGGAGAAGCCGGGCATCGAAGTCATTCTGGTGGGCGGGCCGCTGAACCGCGCTGTCGGCGCGGCGGTCGGTGCGCGGGCGCAGCGCGATGCCGAGCTCTTGCGGCCCGATCTCGCGATACTCGGAACCTGCGGTGCGGATGCCGAAGCAGGGCTGACCGCGTTCCACTTCGAGGATGCGGAATTCAAGCGGCTGATCGCTTCCAGGAGCCGCGCCCTGCTTGCGGCCGTCACGACCGACAAGCTCGGTACCGCTGCGCCGCATCCGGTGGTCGCCATAGACGGTGCCTCCACGCTCGTTCTCGAGGCGGATGCGCCGGAAGCCCATGTCGCGGCCTTCACGGCGCGGGGGGCGAACGTCGTTCTCGCGAGGGAGCCCATCCGGTGATCCGCGATCCCGACGGCAATCTCATCGAAATCACCAATTGAGCCGGACGATCCGGCAGCGGAAGGTTAACCCATGGATCAGCGTACAGATTCCGCCCAGAAAGCCGTTGGCCGGCAGGGCTATATGTCGAAAAACCGGCTAGCCGTGTCTCTCCTGTTTCTGATGAACGGCTTCGTCACCGGAAGCTGGGCGCCGAAAATCCCGGAGTTCAAGGAACGCCTCGGCATCGGCGAAAGCGTTCTCGGCCTTCTCATCCTCGGTTTCGGCATCGGCTCGCTGGTGCTGATGCCGATTGCCGGCGGCTTCATCGCCCGTCTCGGGTCGCAGAAGGTGGTCAAGGTCACGGCGATCATCCTTTCACCGCTGCTTCTCCTTCTGACGCTTCTGCCGAATCTGTGGACGGCAGCACTCGGCATGTTCCTGCTCGGCGGCTTCGTCGGCGCAATGGATGTGGCCATGAATGCCAATGCCGTCGAGGTCGAGAAGTCGATGCGCCGTGCAATCATGTCCTCGTGCCATGCCTATTGGAGCCTCGGCGGGCTGATCGGCGCCGGGATCGGCGGCTTTCTGATGGCCCGCTTCGGCGTGCTGCCGCATGCGATCGTCGTCACCTGTCTGTGCCTTGCGATACTCGCGGTTGCCTGGCCGATGATCCTTGCCGACCGGCCGCATCCTGCGGCAACCAAAGAGAAGCTCAGGCTGCCGATGACACCGCTGCCCTGGCTGATCGGCATCATGGCGCTTTTCTCGATGGTGCCCGAGGGTGCCGTTCTCGACTGGGGTGCACTTTATCTGAAGGATGAACTCGGCGCCTCCGTCGAGCTTTCAGGCTTCGGTTTTGCGGCCTTCTCGGCGACCATGGCGGCGATGCGCTTTGCCGGCGATCACGTGCGCGACCGGCTCGGCGCCACTCTGACCCTGCGCATCTGCACCGTGACCGCTCTCGTCGGCATGGTGCTGGCCGGTCTCGCTCCCAATGCCGTTCTCGCGATCCTCGGTTTTGCGCTTGCAGGCATCGGCATTTCCAACATGGTGCCGATCGCCTTTTCGGCCGCCGGCAATATGCCGGGTCTGCAGCCGGGCATCGGGCTGTCGGTCGCGACCACCATGGGCTATTCCGGCATGCTGTTTGCGCCCTCATTGATCGGCTTCATCGCGGAACACAGCGGCTTCGCGATCATCTTCGCCTGTGTCCCCGTGCTGTTCATCGTGGTGCTGCTGCTTTCGCATCACGCCGTTCATGCGGATCATGGCAAGGGGTGATCGTCCTTCGGGCGGGGCGCAGACTGGCGCAAGCGACTGCTCGCGTAGCCGCTGCCATCAATTCGCCGTCAGCGCGTGATGTTGCCGTTGACAAGCGGGCGTTCCTTCGCCACCTGAAAAGTGAAAGTATCGGGCGGTCCGTGCGCGTTCCGCTCTGCAGCAACGGACCCAAGAAGAGGCCTTCATGTCTTCTGCCTTCGATTTCGAGCCACAGCCGCGCCGCGCCTCGGTCGCCGTCGATGTCGGCGGCGTGATCGTCGGCGGTGGTGCTCCGGTCGTCGTCCAGTCGATGACGAACACCGATACGGCCGATATCGATGCGACGGTTGCGCAGGTGGCCGCACTCCACAAGGCAGGTTCGGAGCTGGTGCGCATCACGGTCGACCGCGACGAGAGCGCCGCGGCCGTGCCGAAGATCCGCGAGCGGCTCCTGCGCCTCGGCATGGACGTGCCGCTCGTCGGCGATTTTCATTATATCGGGCACAAGCTGCTCGCCGATCATCCGGCCTGTGCCGAGGCGCTTGCCAAATACCGCATCAATCCCGGCAATGTCGGTTTCAAGGACAAGAAGGACAAGCAGTTCGCCGAAATCATCGAGATGGCGATCCGCTACGACAAACCGGTGCGCATCGGGGTGAACTGGGGCTCGCTCGATCAGGAACTGCTGACGCGCCTGATGGACGCGAACCAGGCGAATGGCTCCCCTTTGACGGCACAGCAGGTGATGCGCGAGACGATCGTGCAATCGGCGCTTCTCTCGGCGGAACTTGCAGAGGAGCTGGGCCTGCCGCGCAACCGCATCATCCTGTCCGCCAAGGTCTCGGGCGTGCAGGACCTGATCGCCGTCTATGCGATGCTCGCCGCCCGTTCCGACCATGCGCTTCATCTCGGCCTCACCGAGGCGGGCATGGGCACCAAGGGCATCGTCGCCTCTTCCGCCTCGCTCGGGATTCTGATGCAGCAGGGCATCGGCGACACCATCCGCATTTCCCTGACGCCCGAACCCGGCGGCGACCGCACGCGCGAGGTGCAGGTGGCGCAGGAGCTTCTGCAGGTGATGGGCTTCCGTCAGTTCATTCCGGTGGTCGCGGCCTGTCCGGGCTGCGGCCGCACCACCTCGACCGTGTTCCAGGAACTGGCCCAGAAGATCCAGGAGGATATCCGTGCGAGCATGCCGGTCTGGCGTGAGAAATATCCGGGCGTCGAGGCGCTGAAGGTCGCCGTGATGGGCTGCATCGTCAACGGCCCCGGCGAGAGCAAGCATGCCGATATCGGTATCTCGCTTCCTGGAACCGGCGAAATGCCGGCCGCACCCGTCTTCATCGACGGGCAGAAGGCGCTGACGCTGCGCGGACCGAAGATCGCCGAGGACTTTCAGCTTCTCGTCGCCGATTATATCGAGAAACGCTTCGGCCACGGCCAGGCGGCCGCGGAGTAGTATCGAGGATCAAAGCCGCGCCGTCAAAAGCTTGAAGCCGGCAAAGGCGAAGAAGCCGGCCATCAGGCTCTCGATGATCCGCCGCGATTTCAGATAGGCCCGATGGACCGGCGCGAGCGAGAAGACGATCGCGAAGCCGCAGAAGGTCACGAGACCGATCAGCATGCAGCCGACGATGAAGGCGGCGGTGACGCCGACCGGCGCTCCCTCCGGCATTCCGAGCGAAACCAGCATCATCCAGGCGAAGATCGCCTTCGGATTCGTCAGGTGGATCCCGAGGCCTTTGAGGTAAAGCTTCTTCAGCGAGGAAGTCGGGGGCACACGAAGGGCGGACGGTCGGGCGTCGCCCCGCATCGCCGCTCTCAACGCATTATAGGCAAGCCAGAACAGGTAGCAGGCGCCGGCGATCTTCAGGACGATGATCGCCTGGCCATAGGTCCGGATCAGGGCCGATAGGCCGGAAGCCGTCAGCATCGCCCAGGTGTAGCTGCCGCTCAGCACGCCGAAGGCGAGCGCGAGGCCTGCGCGTCTCCCCCGGCTGATCGAGGTTGCGATGATCGCCAGAACCGCGGGCCCCGGCGAGGCAACGGCGATGACATAGGCCGTCCAGGCGACGAGGAGCTGCGGCAGATAGGGCGTAAGGTCCAGCATGACGGCGTCCGATTGTCCTTGCGGGGACAGTAGCCGAGGCCTCCGTTGATGCCAATGGGAGGCTGGCCGTAACCACCTGCAGCATTTTGCTGCAGCACCCGATTCTGTGCCGCCTCACAGAACCTCGTCGAGTGCCGCGACCAGCTTGGCGCATTCCGCGTCGGTGCCGATGGTGATGCGCAGGAAATCCGCAATTCGGGGCTTGGCGAAATGGCGGACGATCACAGCCCTTTCGCGCAGTTTCGCCGCCAGCGTCTGGCCCGCATGTCGGGGGTGGCGGGCGAAGACGAAGTTTGCCTGCGACGGCAGGACCTCGAAGCCGCGCTTTTCGAGTTGGCGCGTCAGCTTCGCCCGCGAGGCGATGATCTTGCCGCGGGTAGCCTCGAACCATGCCTCGTCCTTCATCGCGGCCGTTGCACCCGCCTGGGCGGTGCGTCCGAGCGGATAGGAGTTGAAGCTGTCCTTGACGCGCTCCAGCGCCTCGACCAGCGGGCGCTGGCCGATCGCGAAGCCGACGCGCAGGCCGGCCAGGGCGCGTGACTTGGAGAAGGTCTGAACCACGAGCAGATTGTCGTATTTCGGAACGAGCGCGATTGCGGATGCGCCGCCGAAATCGATATAGGCCTCGTCGATCACCACCGGCTGATCGGGATGCTCGGCCACCAGCCTTTCGATATCGGCAAGCGGCAGGCCGATGCCGGTCGGGGCGTTCGGGTTCGGCAGGATGACCGCGCCCGAG
This sequence comes from Sinorhizobium sp. P24N7, assembly GCF_042436655.1. Lineage (NCBI taxonomy): Bacteria > Pseudomonadati > Pseudomonadota > Alphaproteobacteria > Hyphomicrobiales > Rhizobiaceae > Sinorhizobium > Sinorhizobium sp. P24N7. Next base: position 172,808 of record NZ_JBHMIW010000006.1, read on the forward strand.
GGACGGCGATAATCGGCGATGTCGATGCGGAATGCGGCGTCGAGCGGCACCTCCACCGCCTCGATGCCGAAAAGGCCCGCATAGGTCGTGTAGAAGCTGTAGGAGATGTCCGGAAAAAGCAGCGGCCTGTCGTGCTTCAGCAGCGCGGCGAAAGCGTGTGCCAAGACCTCGTCGGAACCGTTGCCGACGAAGACCTCCCCCACCGATACCTTGTGGCGCGCGGCGATCGTCTCCCGCAGCCCGAGAGCGACGGGATCCGGATAGAGGCGGAGATCCGTGTCCGCCGCCGCCCGGATCGCCTCCAGCGCCTTTTCCGAGGGCCCATAGGGGCTCTCATTGGTGTTGAGCTTGACGAGATCGGCCATGCGCGGCTGTTCACCGGGAACGTAGGGTTTCAGCGCGGCCACGATCGGCGACCAGAATTTGCTCATGAGCTCAGTTCCTGCGATTGGCGATGAAGCGGGCGGTTTCGGCAAGGATCGCCGAGCTTGGCCCGTAGGGTTCGAGCAGGCCTTCCGCCTCGGCCACCAGGCTTTCGAGCCGGCGCTCGGCCCAGGGCTGGCCGTGCAGGGAGACAAGCGTACCCTTCCCCCGTGCCGCATCCTTGCCGGTCGCCTTGCCGACGATTGCTGCATCGGCGGTGAGGTCGAGAAGGTCGTCGGCGAGCTGAAAGGCGAGGCCGATCTTCTCTCCGAAGGCGCGCAGGCGTCGGCGGTCCTCTGCCGGCGCATCGGCGATGATTGCGCCCGCCTCGCAGGCGAAGCGGATGAGGGCCCCTGTCTTCATCGACTGCAAGAGGACGATGCCGGCTTCGTCGGGAGCACTCTTTTCGGCGGCAAGGTCGAGCGCCTGACCGCCGGCCATGCCGCCATGCCCGGCCGCGCGCGCGAGCGCCAGAACGAGCGTCGTCTTCTGGCGGTCGGAAAGCGCCGTTTCCGGCGCCGCGATGATGTCGAAGGCGAAGGTCAGCAGGCTGTCGCCCGCGAGGATCGCCGTCGCCTCGTCGAAGGCGACGTGCACCGTCGGCTTTCCGCGGCGCATGTCGTCGTCGTCCATGGCCGGGAGGTCGTCATGGACGAGCGAGTAGCAGTGGATGCATTCGAGCGCGGCGCCTGTTCTGAGCGCCGCTTCCGCATCGCCGCCAAGGAGTGCCGCGCTTTCGGCGACGAGAAAAGGCCGCAGCCGCTTGCCGCCGTTGAGCACGCCATGGCGCATGGCGCCGAGCAGGTTTTCCGGGCGGGCGATTTCGCCCGCGCCCGGGGCCGGGCCGAGCAACGTCTCGAGCAGCGCTTCGACTGCGGACGCGTTGGTCCTGAGGCGCGCCGGAAAGGATGATCTTTCGTCTGTCATAGAGGCTCTTTGACATGCGGCGGAGCGGCTTTCAACGGGGTTTTGCGTCGCGCGCACAGGGCCGGTCCGGGGACGACGGCGCTGCAGAGCCTTGCCTTTTGCGAGAAAGGCCGTTCAACTTTCGCTCGCCATCGCATATGAGAGGGTGAATGGGACAAGAGGCGGGCGGAAAAGAGGTGGACGGACGGGGCGTGGAGATCGTTTCGGAAGAACGCGAGGAGGCGGAGTTGCCCGCCGGTCGCCGGGCAGCCACGCGCAGGACGTGGCGCTCGCGGTGGCGTCGGCTCGTTCTCGTCGTCCTCTCCGTTCTCATCCTGCCTTATGCCTTGATCGTCCTCTATCTCCTGGAGTTCATTCACCCGGTCTCGACACTGATGCTGCGCGACCTCGTGCTGCTGCGGGGCTACGACCGGCAGTGGGTGGAATTCGACGACATCGCGCCGGTGCTCGTTCAGTCGGTGATGATGTCGGAGGACGGGCAGTTCTGCGCTCATGCCGGCATCGATTGGGCGCAGATGCGTGGCGTCGTCGAGGACGCGCTCGACGGCGAACAGACGCGTGGCGCCAGCACGATCCCGATGCAGACGGTCAAGAACCTGTTCCTCTGGAACGGCCGCTCCTTCGTGCGCAAGGCGATGGAACTGCCGCTGGCGATCGCAGCCGATTTCGCCTGGAGCAAGCGGCGCCTGATGGAGATCTACCTGAACGTCGCCGAATGGGGCGAGGGCATCTACGGGATCGAGGCCGCCGCCCGTCATCATTTCGGCGTTTCGGCGGCGAAGCTTTCGCGCCGGCAGGCCGCTCTCCTCGCCGTTTCGCTGCCCAACCCGATCGACCGCAATGCGGGAAAGCCCGGGCGCGGTCTCAGGCGCCTCGCCGGCGTGATCGAGCGCCGTGCCAGCCGCTCCGGCGGTTACATCACCTGCCTTTATGATTAAGATGAAACCAATTCATTGGTTTGTCCGGTGCCGATGTGGCAAGTCTGCCCTCGGTTTCAGCGGAGACAGATCATGACCAAGCTCGTCCTCTATGTCGGCAACAAGAACTATTCGTCCTGGTCGATGCGCCCCTGGCTCGCGCTCACGGCTTGCGGCATTCCGTTCGAGGATGTCGTTATTCCTTTCGATTTCGCGGCCGGCAATCCGCGGTTCCGCGAAATCTCGCCGACAGGGCGCGTTCCGGTGCTCCACCATGGCGAAAACCGCGTTTGGGAGTCGCTCGCGATCATCGAATACGCGGCGGAGCTTTTCCCGGATGCAGGTCTCTGGCCGGAGGAGCGCGCGGATCGTGCCCGTGCGCGCAGCTACTCGATGGAGATGCTCTCCGGCTTCCGGGCGCTGCGCGGCGCCTGCCCGATGAATATCCGCCGGCCGAGAAAGTCGATCGCTCTGCCGGATGGCGTCAGCGAGGATGTGGCGCGGATCGAGACGATCTGGCGGGAGTCGGTCGAGCGATCAGGGGGTCCGTTCCTTTTCGGCCGGTTCACCGCGGCCGACGCGATGTTCGCTCCGGTCGTCAACCGTTTCGAGACCTATGAGCTCGTGACGGACCCGGCGACGCTCGCCTATATGGATGCCGTCAAGGCGCATCCGGCCTTCCGCAGGTGGGAGGAGGCCGCAAGAGCCGAACCCTGGATCGTGCCGGAGGACGAGGCCTGAAGCGGATCGAGGCTTCCCGAAGGGAGTCGAAAATTTGCGCGCGGGGACTGGTCAAAGTGCGGTTCGACATGTATAAGCGCGCGAAATTCCGAGATCGACATCTGTTTGACCCGGCCATTTTCGGCTGCTGAACAGTGTTTTGCCCGATAAGTGGAGAATGAAATGGCTGTACCGAAAAGAAAAACGAGCCCGTCCAAGCGTGGCATGCGCCGTTCCGCTGACGCCCTCAAGGCTCCGACCTACATCGAAGACAAGAACTCCGGCGAACTGCGCCGCCCGCATCATATCGACCTGAAGACCGGCATGTATCGCGGCCGCCAGGTTCTGACGCCGAAGGAAAACGCATAAGCGTTTCCGCCTGCGGATGAAGTTCGAAGGGTCGGCATTGCCGGCCCTTTTTCTTTTGGTGCGAATGTCTGATGGCTTGGACGAGCGCGCCTCTCATCCGGCCTGCCGCCCACCTTCTCCCTGCAAGCGGGGTGAGGGGCTGGAGCCCCTGCCATCACGGAGAAGCATCGCTGAAGTTCAGCCCAGATTGTCCAGTTTCGTCTGAAGGGCGCGAAGCTGTTCCTTCAGTTCGTCGATGTCCTTCGCCTCGGCCTTCCTGGTTTCCTTGGCCGGCGGGGCGGCCATGAAGGGCGAAAACATCTGCATGGCCTGATGGAACATTTCGGTGTTGCGCCGGACCTGTTCCTCGACGAGCTGCAGCGGCACCTTCAGGTTCTTGCCGATCGGCGTGTCGCCGAAGGCCTTGGTGATCTGCTCGCGCATCTGCGCCTGCTGTTCGGTGAAGGCCTGCATCGAGTGCTCGAGATAGCTCGGTACGACCATCTGCATCTGGTCGCCATAAAAGGAGATCAACTGGCGGAGAAAGGAAATCGGCAGAAGCGTGTTGCCGGTCTTCGACTCCTGCTCGAAGATGATCTGCGTCAGCACGGAATGGGTTATGTCTTCGCCGGACTTGGCATCCTGCACGATGAAGTCCTCGCCCCTCTTCACCATGACAGCCAGGTCGTCGAGGGTCACGTAAGTGCTCGTACCGGTATTGTAGAGGCGCCGGTTCGCATATTTCTTGATGACGATCTGGCCTTCGTTTTTCCCCATCAGGGTCTCCTCTTACCCATGGTCCCGTCTTTATTGTATTTTTCAGAGTATCCGCAAAAGAGCGCCACTGACAATCTCTTTGTGCAATGCGGCGACGCAGCTGCGAACAAGCGCCGACAAGCCACCGTGAAGCTTTTGCGGCAGTGCAACTAGCCGTTTGACTCGCGCTCCTCCCTTTGCCAGTCTGCCTCCATCAGGCAAAGCAAATATGAGGAACGTCCCATGAGCAATCCCTCGATCGTCATCGCCAGCGCGGCCCGCACGGCCGTCGGCTCCTTCAATGGCGCCTTCGGCAACACTCCCGCGCACGAACTGGGCGCGGCCGCCATCAAGGCGGTGCTCGAGCGGGCGGGCGTCGAAGCGGGCGAGGTGGACGAGGTGATCCTCGGCCAGGTGCTGCCGGCGGGCGAGGGGCAGAATCCTGCACGGCAAGCGGCGATGAAGGCGGGCCTCCCGCAGGAAAAGACCGCCTGGGGCATGAACCAGCTTTGCGGCTCGGGCCTGCGCGCCGTGGCGCTCGGCATGCAGCAGATCGCAACCGGTGACGCGAAGGTCATCGTTGCCGGCGGCATGGAGTCGATGTCCATGGCGCCGCATTGCGCGCACCTGCGCGGCGGCGTGAAGATGGGCGACTACAAGATGATCGACACGATGATCAAGGACGGCCTGACGGATGCCTTCTACGGCTACCACATGGGCATCACCGCCGAGAACGTTGCGCGGAAATGGCAGCTGACGCGCGAGGAACAGGACGAATTCGCGCTTGCCTCCCAGAACAAGGCGGAAGCGGCCCAGAAGGCCGGGCGTTTTGCCGACGAGATCGTGCCTTTCGTCGTGAAGACGCGCAAGGGCGACGTAACCGTGGATCAGGACGAGTACATCCGCCACGGTGCCACGCTCGATTCGATCGCAAAGCTCCGCCCGGCCTTCGACAAGGAAGGTACCGTGACCGCGGGCAATGCTTCGGGTCTCAACGACGGCGCCGCCGCGGCGCTCTTGATGACCGAGGCCGAGGCGGCCCGGCGCGGCATCCAGCCGCTTGCCCGCATCGTCTCCTGGGCCACGGCAGGCGTCGACCCGCAGATCATGGGCACCGGCCCCATCCCCGCATCGCGCAAGGCCCTCGAAAAGGCCGGCTGGTCGGTCGCCGACATCGAGCTCGTGGAAGCGAACGAGGCTTTCGCGGCTCAGGCCTGCGCCGTCAACAAGGACCTCGGCTGGGATCCTTCGATCGTCAACGTCAATGGCGGAGCGATCGCCATCGGCCATCCGATCGGTGCCTCCGGTGCCCGCGTGCTGAACACGCTTCTTTTCGAAATGAAGCGGCGCGGCGTCTCCAAGGGGCTTGCCACCCTGTGCATCGGCGGCGGCATGGGCGTCGCCATGTGCGTGGAACGCCTGTAACCGGCCGCCTGCAATGCGGGCAAGTTTCGGATCAGACGATGGAGATCAGCGGCCCGGGCTCGCCGGGCTGCAGGGGTGTGCTTTTGCGAATTTGAATCAACCGAGCGGGAGGCGAGTATGAGCAGGGTAGCACTGGTAACGGGCGGATCCCGCGGCATTGGCGCCGCAATTTGCGTGGCGTTGAAGGCTGCGGGCTACAAGGTGGCCGCAAACTATGCCGGAAATGACGAGAGGGCCAAGGCCTTCGAGCAGGAAAGCGGCATTCCCGTCTATAAATGGGACGTATCGAGTTATCAGGCCTGCGTCGACGGCATCGCCAGGGTCGAGGCGGACCTCGGACCGGTCGACATCCTCGTCAACAATGCCGGCATCACCCGTGACGCCATGTTCCACAAGATGACGCCGGAACAGTGGGGCGAAGTGATCGGCACCAATCTCACCGGCGTGTTCAACATGACGCATCCGGTCTGGTCGGGCATGCGCGACCGCGGTTTCGGGCGCATCGTCAACATCTCGTCGATCAACGGCCAGAAGGGGCAGATGGGCCAGGTGAACTATTCCGCCGCCAAGGCCGGCGATCTCGGCCTGACCAAGGCCCTGGCCCAGGAAGGGGCGGCGAAGGGGATCACCGTCAACGCGATTTGCCCCGGCTATATCGGCACCGAGATGGTGCGCGCCGTTCCGGAAAAGGTGCTCAACGAGCGGATCATTCCACAGATACCGGTGGGACGCCTGGGCGAGCCGGAGGAAGTGGCACGCTGCGTCGTGTTTCTCGCTTCAGACGACGCGGGCTTCATCACCGGCTCGACGATTTCGGCCAATGGGGGCCAGTACTTCGCCTGAGGCGTAATGCCGGCGGCTTTTTTTTCGGCGCCCTTCGGGGCGCCGGATTCGTTTTGGTCTTCGATCTCGCATCCGTGTCCATCCTGAAGCCTGCCCCCGATGTCTATAGGTGCCACTAGATATTGTGGCGAACGAAAGGGGAAAACGTTCCTCCGGGCGAGTCGGTGCCGCTCTGCCCATGCGGGAGCGGGTGCCTGTGAAGCGATTCCTATTTCCGGACTCGGCCGATCGGCGGCGAATCCCGTTAAAATTTTTCAATCTTTCCAGACTCTTGGATTCGGAATCCTTTGCGTAGTCAACGGCTGCGATGACGACAATGGAAGCCGATCGGCAGCTTCCGAGGGGTGATCCTCCCTTGGATTCAGCATCTGGTGCGTAACTAGATGTTGAAATCTATATATAGCCGTGAACATAAAGTGAATCAGCGGGAGTCAGCGATTCGTCTCTGATTCGTTCCGTCGCTGTTCCAGAATCCAGAACTGCAGTTGAAAGGGGAGCCGCAAGATATGGTTGGCCGCTTGGTGCATTTATTCCCCGTGAACCCTTGCGTTTGGCATGTCGCATAGGCATCTGTTTCCCGCCGGAGCGTGAACGCGCGCCGGCTCACCATACGTGTTCCTTAAATCGGAGCCGTTTTAAGGATAATACATACGCCAAATCAGCACTGCAGCGAGCTTTGCGCGACCAAGGAAGCGCGGTGCTGTAGAGACTGTCCGGGATCGAGACCTTGTCTTTTCAATCCATGATCCTGAGCGGCCGCGGCGTGACCGCGGTGCTCGGACCCACCAATACCGGCAAGACCCATTATGCGATCGAGCGCATGATCGCGCATGACAGCGGCGTCATAGGGCTGCCGCTGAGATTGCTCGCACGCGAGGTCTATACGCGTCTCGTGGAGAAGGTCGGCCACCACAATGTCGCGCTGATCACGGGCGAGGAAAAGATCGCCCCGCATCGCGCCCGCTTTTCGGTCTGCACGGTGGAAGCGATGCCGCGCGAGACCACGGCCTCCTTCGTGGCGATCGATGAGGTTCAGCTCGCGGGCGATCTCGAACGCGGCCATATCTTCACAGACCGGATACTGCACCTGCGCGGCCGCGGCGAGACGCTGCTGCTCGGCGCCGCGACGATGCGGCCGATCCTCGAATATCTGCTGCCCGGCATCACCGTCGTCGAGCGGCCGCGCATGTCGCAGCTTCTCTATGCCGGCTCCAAGAAAATCACCCGCCTGCCGAACCGCTCGGCAATCGTCGCCTTTTCGGCCGACGAGGTCTATGCGATCGCGGAGCTCATCCGGCGCCAGCGCGGCGGCGCGGCCGTCGTACTGGGCGCGCTTTCGCCGCGAACCCGCAATGCCCAGGTGGCGCTCTATCAGGAGGGCGACGTCGACTACCTCGTGGCGACCGACGCGATCGGCATGGGGCTGAACCTCGACGTCGACCATGTCGCCTTCGCTCAGGACAGGAAGTTCGACGGCTACCAGTACCGTAACCTCAATCCGGCGGAGCTCGCCCAGGTCGCGGGGCGCGCGGGCAGGCACGTACGGGACGGGACCTTCGGCGTGACCGGACGCGTCGATCCGTTCGACGAGGAGCTGGTGCATCGCATCGAATCGCACGAGTTCGACCCGGTCCGCGTGCTGCAATGGCGCTCCAAGGCGCTCGACTTTTCTTCGCTGAAGGCACTGAAAAAGAGCCTCGAGGCCGCACCGGCGGTATCCGGCCTGGCCCGGGCGCTCCCGGCCGTCGATCAGCAGGCTCTCGAGCATCTGACCCGCTACCCGGAGATCGTCGACGTCGCCACGGCGTCCGAGCGCGTCGAGAAGCTCTGGGAAGCCTGCGCGCTCCCGGATTATCGCCGCATCACGCCGGCTCAGCATGCGGACCTGATCTCGACCATCTATGCGGACCTCGTTCGCCATGGCACGGTCAACGAAGATTTCATGGCCGAACAGGTCCGGCGCGCCGATCATACGGACGGCGAAATCGACACACTTTCGGCGCGAATTGCGCAGATCAGGACCTGGACCTATGTATCCAACCGGCCCGGGTGGCTTGCCGATCCGACACACTGGCAAGAAAAGACGCGGGAAATCGAAGATCGATTGTCCGACGCGCTACATGAAAGGTTGACGAAACGCTTTGTTGATCGCAGGACATCTGTGCTCATGAAGCGCCTGAGAGAGAATGCGATGCTGGAAGCAGAAATCAGTGTGAATGGTGATGTCTTCGTCGAGGGACACCATGTGGGTCAGCTAGCCGGTTTCCGGTTCACGCTCGCCGCGGGCAGCGAGGGAACGGACGCGAAGGCCGTTCAGGGTGCCGCCCATAAGGCGCTCGCGCTGGAATTCGAAGCGCGCGCCGCTCGTCTCCATGCGGCCGGCAATGGCGACCTTGCTCTGTCGTCGGACGGTCTTGTCCGTTGGCTCGGCGATCCGGTCGCGCGGCTCACGGCGAGCGACCACGTCATGCGTCCCCGCGTCATCCTGCTTGCCGACGACCAGCTTCAGGCTAATGCCCGCGAACATGTCCTGGCGCGGATCGAGCGTTTCGTGAACCATCACATCAGCACGGTGCTGAAGCCTCTGGACGACATTTCGCGCGCCGAGGATCTGGAGGGTCTCGCCAAGGGTCTCGCCTTCCAGATCGTCGAGAATCTCGGCGTGCTCTTCCGTCGCGACGTCGCCGAAGACGTAAAGTCGCTCGATCAGGAGAGCCGCGCATCGATTCGCAGATACGGTGTACGCTTCGGCGCCTATCACATCTTCCTCCCCGCGCTTCTGAAGCCGGCTCCGGCGGAGCTGATCACGCTTCTCTGGGCACTGAAGAATGACGGGCTGGACAAGCCCGGTTACGGCGAGCTCATCCCGATGCTTGCCGCCGGCCGTACCTCGGTCGTCACCGATCCGTCTTTCGAGCGGACCTTCTACAAGCTCGCGGGCTTCCGGTTCCTCGGCAAGCGCGCGGTGCGGATCGATATCCTCGAGCGGCTTGCCGATCTCATCCGTCCGCTCCTGCAGTGGAAGCCGGGGACGTCGCCGCGTCCGGAAGGCGCCTATGACGGCCGCCGTTTCGTCGCGACGACGTCGATGTTGTCCATTCTCGGGGCGACGCCGGATGACATGGAGGAAATCCTCAAGGGTCTCGGCTATCGCGCCGACGCCGTGCCGGCCGAAGAGGCGGCAGCTTTCCTGGCAAGCCAGAATGGGGACACGGCGCCTGCCGAAGAGGCCGGTGCGAGCGTAGCGGATGCGGGCGTTGAGGCGGAGGCCGCGGATGCGCCTGCCGCAGAGACGGAAGCCGCCGCCGATACCGCAGCTGCAACGACGCCGGCGGCGCCGGCAAGCGACGATGCAGCGGCACCGGCTGAGCCGGAAGCCCCGGTTGAAGCCAAGCCGGTGCTCCTGTGGCGTCCGGGCACCCGTCAGGACAATCAGCGACAGGGCGGTCGCCAGGGCGAACAGCGCCGAGGGGGCCAGCGCCATGGCCAGACCGAAGGCCGCGAGGGCGGCCGCAGGCAGGCTCCTCATGGCAAGTCGCAGGGCAAGCCCTGGGAAGGCAAGCCGCAGGAAGGCAAGGGGTCCGAAGGAAGGCCGGGCGGTCAGCGAAAGGACCGCGGCGACCGGCACGATCGAAACAAGTCGTCTCCCTCCAAGTTCGAAGGGCGCCCGCCCCGCAAGGAAAAGCCGATCGATCCGGATTCGCCTTTCGCCAAACTCGCTGCTCTGAAGGAGCAGATGAAGAAGTAGGTCAAGCTCATGGAAAAACAGCCGCCGTCCGCCCCTGCAATGCGCCAGCGGCTCGACAAGTGGCTGTTCTTCGCCCGGCTGATCAAATCGCGTTCGCTCGCCCAGAAGGCGATCGAGGCGGGCCATGTGGCCGTCAACGGCAGGCGTGAGACGCAATCGTCCGCCCAGATCAGGGCCGGCGACATGCTCGAGGTGTCGCTGGGGCGGCGCGATCTCGTCGTGCGCGTGCTGCTGCCCGGGTCCCGCCGCGGTCCCTATGAGGAAGCGCGCCTCCTCTACGAGGATCTGACCCCCGCCGTACCCGCCGTCAGACCCACGCTTTTCGAGCAGGCGACGCGCGACCGCGGCGCGGGGCGGCCGACAAAGCGGGAGCGCCGCGAGACGGACCGCTTGCGGCCGGGGCCGGACCCCGAAGACGACTGATTTTCAGACTTTGAACCCGGCGCCGTACACTGTCGCAGGCGGCCTGCAACCGATTTCGGCACGCCCGTCCCGAGGCTGGAAAACTGTGCCCCCACAGGGGCAAATCGCGCATGGATAATTCTTGCAAAGGCCAGTCAAAGCCTTTACGTGACAAGCAACGCTACAGTGCCGAACGTCCAGTTCGAGGGGCGAAGGTTGGTGTAGCAGCTTGAACCGATGTGTGGTTTCACCGGATCGATTCCGATTCACGAAGCCATGCTGAGGATGGCATTCGGGTCTGCATCGGCAGCTATGCGTGCCGGACATGCCTAGCATGCGCGGGCGATCGAGTATCACCGTTGATTGCCGTCTGCCATCAAATGTGAGCATTGGCTGGAGTACCTCATGACGTATGTCGTGACCGATAACTGCATTCGCTGCAAGTACACGGACTGCGTTGAAGTCTGCCCGGTGGATTGTTTCTATGAGGGGGAGAACTTCCTCGTCATCCATCCGGATGAATGCATCGACTGCGGCGTATGCGAGCCGGAATGTCCCGCGGGTGCAATCAAGCCGGATACCGAGCCGGGGCTCGATATGTGGTTGAAACTGAACGCGGAATTTTCCACGCAGTGGCCGAACATCACCGTTAAGCGCGACCCGCTGCCGGAGGCCAAGGAGATGGATGGGGTAGAAGAAAAATACGAGAAGTATTTTTCTTCCGAACCGGGACAGGGCGACTGAGACGGGCTTCGGCCGCTCGGTTCGTCGATGCTGACGGACGACAGATGGCGAGGCCGGAAAGCTGGGGAAATCCTGCCGGCACTTCGCGCTTGCGAGCGCGGCGACTTGATCGTTGCCGTGCAGCAAATTATTGATTTCCGCTCTTTTTTGTGATAGTTTTCACGCACTGATCCACAGAGGGTGCTTTTGCGCGCCCGAAAACCAGCACGAAAGCAAACGATCTCCACCGCGCGGCACTTTTGAGATATGCAACGGCCCGTTGCTTGTGACTGCGCCCTAAGAGCTTGTTTGCGTTTCGTTGGAGGACCAGGTGGACCCACCCGGCGGTACCCCCGTCTATCCCGGGCCTGACTGACCCGGCCCCGGCCCCTGTGAAGGCCGGGTGCGCACTAGGGAGTGTTTGAAACGAATGACCACCCAGCAGAAGAAATCTTCAACGCGCCAAGGCTTCAAGACCGGTGAATCGATCGTTTACCCGGCCCATGGCGTTGGCCAGATCGTCGCGATTGAGGAGCAGGAAGTCGCGGGCATGAAGCTCGAACTCTTTGTCATCGACTTCGAGAAGGACAAGATGCGTCTCAAGGTGCCGGTGGCGAAGGCCGTGGGCATCGGCATGCGCAAGCTGTCCGAAACCGATTTCGTCGACCGCGCGTTGAAGGTCGTGCAGGGCAAGGCGCGCGTGAAGCGGACCATGTGGTCGCGCCGCGCTCAGGAATACGATGCCAAGATCAATTCCGGCGATCTTATTTCCATCGCGGAAGTCGTACGCGACCTCTATCGCGCCGAGAACCAGCCGGAACAGTCCTATTCCGAGCGCCAGCTCTATGAAGCCGCGCTTGACCGGATGGCGCGCGAAATCGCTGCCGTGAACAGGATGTCGGAAACGGAGGCCGTTCGCCTCGTCGAGGCCAATCTCAACAAGGGCCCGAAGCGCGGCAAGGCTATCGAAGAAGACGACGCACAGGACGAAGCCGCTTAAGCGCTCCTTGCGTCAATCAACCAGACAGGCCCGGCCTTCACAAAGGCCGGGCTTTTTTGTTGCCGTATATTCCCTGATGCTGAGCGCTGGATTGCGCAAGAAGGCGGGAGCCGGGGCGCGGCGAAGCCGCGCTACAATCGTTGGGGCGTACAGCGGCGGTATCCACAATCAAAAATCGCTGTCGCCCGCGGAACTTTTCGCGCCCGCGCACGTTTAACACTCCCGGCAGAGAGGTCTTCGCCTGTGCTGCCGAGCGATCTTGGCCCCGTGATTTCCTCACGCCTCAGGTTCGTATTCTTCCATCTAGGGCGCCCTGTCATTTCGTCAACCAGCGCCATCCGTCCCGTTGCCGAACGCAGCAAGAGAGCGCTCGGCGTTTGGAGTTCAATCGTGAAATGGCGCTCGCCGCCAGCTACGGAGCAATCGATGAAGACCCTCACAGCAGACAGGCGTATGATCAAGATTGCCATGGAAGCGCCCTATCTCGAGCGGGACGAGGAACATGCGCTCGCACAGGCCTGGCGGAACGATAACGATCAGGAGGCGCGCAACAAGATTGCAATGTCGCACATGCGTCTGGTGATTTCGATGGCGGCGAAGTTCCGCAGTTTCGGGCTGCCCATGGGAGATCTCGTGCAGGAGGGGCATATAGGGCTCCTGGAGGCCGCAGCGCGTTTCGAGCCGAGCCGGGAGGTGCGTTTCTCGACCTATGCGACCTGGTGGATCCGCGCATCGATGCAGGATTACGTGCTGCGCAACTGGTCGATCGTACGCGGCGGCACCAGTTCGGCGCAGAAGGCGCTGTTTTTCAATCTGCGCCGGTTGCGCGCGAGGCTCGCCCAGGGGGACAGACAATTGACCTCTCAGGCGGTGCACGAGGAGATAGCCGCGGCGCTCGGTGTCAGCCTTGCCGACGTGCAGACGATGGATGCGCGCCTTTCCGGAAACGACGCGTCGCTGCAGGCGCCGATCGGCGGCGGCGACCCGGATGCCGGCGCCCGGCTGGATTTCCTGGCGAGCGAAGCACCTCTGCCCGACGAACAGGTGAGCGATCTGATCGACGGCGAGCGCGCCCGCCGATGGCTGCAGATCGCGCTCGGAGAACTCAGCGAACGTGAAATGAAGATCATTCGCGCCCGCCGCCTGACGGAGGATGGCGCCACGCTGGAGGAACTCGGCGTCGCGCTTGGAATATCGAAGGAACGGGTGCGGCAGATCGAAACGCGCGCGCTCGAAAAGCTTCGTGCGGCGCTCACCGCCAAGGCGCCCGCACTGACGGCGGCGATGCATTGAAGCGCGATGCTTCGAAACGCCATTTGCCCCTCATCCGCCTGCCGGCGCCTTCCCCCCGCAGGCGGGCCCGGGGGACGAGCCTCGGCCTCGCCAATGCTCAATTGAGCGACTGAGAGGCGAAACGGCGGCGTGAGTCCTCTTCTCCCCGCGAGCGGGGAGAAGGCCGCGGCTGCGGCGCCGTTACGCCGCCTCACTCCGAAATGATCTTCACCTTGTCGCCGGGTCTGACCGTCGATGTGATCTGCATCGCATTGATCAGCCGGAAAAGGTCGAGCTTGCGGTCCGTACCCATCATGCGGGCCGCAAGGGTCGCGATCGTATCGCCGGACCTGACCGTGACCACCCGGACGCGCAGCGGCTTCAATGACTGGACCTCGCCGGACGTCATGCGGCGGAAGGAGGTTCGCAACTGGTTTGCCGTCGGCTCGAGTGCGCTCGAGCCTTTCGGAACGGCCGTCAGGAAGCGGTAGATGCGCTCGCCGAACCTGATCACCGTGACGTCGAAATCCCAGCGGTCGGCCGATGCGCGCGCCGTTGCGGCCTCGAGGCCGTTGACGGTGATAGGGCGGATCGTATCGGGCTTGAGGCCCGTTACCCACCCGCTGGCAATGTAGTCGGTGAGGCTGCGCCGGCTCGTGTCGGCGATGCCGTCGAAACGAATGGCGACCTCGCCCGGGCCGGTGGCAAGCACCGCCTCGGCCTTGTTGTCGATCTGGAAGCCGGTGGGCACGTCGAAGCGTATGCCGAGCTGGCCGTGCAGGAAGGTCTGTCCGCGGACATAGCCCTCCTGCGGGCTGTCGCCATAGAGGATACCGTCGATGCCAGCGAGGTAATAGTCGCGCCCGCGATCGCCGCTCGTCCCCTCGGGGCCGAAGGCACGGGCATGCCGGCGCGCGAGATCGACGCGTTGCGGCGCGTTGGGGTGGCTCGACAGGAAGTCGAGGCTCTGGTCCGCCTCCGGATCGACCGCGCTGAAGCGGCTATAGGCGGCCATGGAATCGAGGAAGCGCGCCGCCGAATAGGGGTCGTATCCCGCCTCGCCCAGCATGCGGACGCCGATCACGTCGGCCTGCAGTTCCTGATTGCGCGAGAAGGCGGCAAGGCGCAGCTTGCCGCGGGCAAGCGCCTGCTTGCCGGCAAGATCGGAGGAGAGCACCTCGGAGACGACGCGGCTGGCGATCACCTCCGCCTCCTCGCGCTGCTGCCGCTGGATGCCGTGATTGGCCGTCACATGCGCCATCTCGTGCGAGAGCACGGCGGCCACTTCCGCGGCGTCGTTGGCGAGCGCCAGCAGACCGCGCGTCACGTAGAGATAGCCGCCCGGAAGCGCGAAAGCGTTGATTGCCGGCGAGTTGAGAATGGTGATGCGGTAGGATTGCTGCGGGTTTTCCGAAACCGCCGTCAGGGCGCCGGTGATCCGGGCGACCAGCCGCTCGGTCTTGGCGTCGCGGTATTCTCCGCCGTAGCTCGCCACGATGCGCGGATGCTCGCGCGCACCGAGCTGGGCCCGCGGGTCGTTCTTCTGCACTTCCTCGACGATCTGCGGATTCGAAGATGGCGAAACGGTGGGCTCGTAGGTCTGCTCGATGACGGATTGGCAGCCAGCCATCAGCGTCGTGGCACCCAATGCGACCAGCGCTCGTGCGCGCACGGCTCCATGCCGCCGCGGAAACCAGCCATTCATGACTGCCTGCCTTATCATGCCTCAGCCCGTCCCCATCCGCCGGCGCGACCCGCGGCTCGAAGCCATTCATCGCAGTCGGCGAAAAGTCCTACTTTTTCAGCCGGATGCGGCGCACCGGCGCGGGTGTTTCAGCCAGGATTCTGCTGTATCCGATTTCAGCGCCGCCTGCCTAGCCGACCCCAGTAGAAATAGTTGCCCCGTGGTATCGCAGCAACGGATGCGCGAATTTTGCGAGATACCCGCTGGTGTCTCCCGCGCCTCGCACGGCGCGGCGGTCAAATTGTGGCGTCCGGCGAATTTAGTTCGTCCGGCGTCGGATCGGTCGCCGCGAACAGGTCGTCATCCCTCCTTGCCGAGGAACCGGTTGATGGCCGTGATGTCGCGGCGCCCGAGAAACCGATCGACCTCATCATGGGCGACAATCCGGCCCCGGTCGAGGAAAAGAACGCTGTCGGCGAGCGCCCTCACGTCATCGGGATGATGCGTGATCATCAGTATCGTGTTGCCTTCCTCCTCGTGCAGATCGCTGATGAGTGTCCGCATCTCGGCGCGCATGCCGGGGTCGAGCGCAGCGAAAGGCTCGTCGAGCAGGAGGATCGGGCGGTGCCGCACGAAGGCGCGCGCGAGCGCGACCCTCTGGCGTTCGCCGCCTGAAAGCGTCGGCGGCAGCCGCTTGCCAAAACCGGCGAGCCCGACACGGGCCAGTGCGTCCTCCACTTTCATGCGGTCGGCCGCGTCCAGTCGCAGCGCCGGGCTGATGCCGAAGCCGACATTGGTTGCGGCGTCGAGATGTGCGAAGAGGTTATGTTCCTGAAATATGATCGATACCGGCCGTTCCGCCGGCGGGCGACCGGTCATTTCCTCGCCGAAGATGCGGACTTCCCCGCGCTCCGGTTGCTCGAAGCCGGCGATGACGTTGAAGAGCGTCGACTTGCCCGAGCCGGAGGCGCCGGCCACGGCGACGATCCGCTCCGCGGGAACCGTGCAGTCGAAGGCGAGCGTCGTTGTTTCGAAGCTTATCTCGATGCCCTTTACGGCGAGAGCGGTGGAACTCATGTGTATTTACCCTCCGGCCGCCTCTCCTCTCCCGCCGTGCCGAGCACCGTCAGGACAAGGCAGAGAAGGCCGAGAACCAGCGCCAGTCCGGCCGCATCCGCGGTGCGATAGCTGCCCATCCGGCTATAGAGCAGATAAGGGAGGGTTACCATGTCCTCGGAGCCGAAAAGAGCGACGGCTCCCAGATCGCCGAGCGAGAGGGCCATGGCAAAGGAAAAGGCGACGAAGAGAGGTTTGCGCAGACCCGGCCAGTCGATCCACAGCAGGCGGTGGAAGCCCCCGATGCCGAGGCTCGCGGCAAGGCGCGCGGTGCGAGCGGCATGCGTCGCCATGGCCGGCGCCAGCACCCGGTGAACGAAGGGAAGCGCCATCAGCGCATTGATGGCGACGACGACGGCCGGCGCGAAACGGGCGACGTCCCCGAACGGCCTCAGGAGCAGGAACCATCCGGCGCCGAGCACGACGGGAGGCACGAGCAGTATGAAGGAGGTGCTTGCGCCGATCCCTCCGGCAAAGAGGCGAGCCGCCGGCCCCGGGCGCCGGCGCGCCAGCGCGAGGCGTTCGGTACGGATCATCAGCGCCGCGATGATTACCGAAATCGCGGCGGAGACAAGGGCGATCGTCGCGCTCATGGCGAGCGCCCGATGGAATGCCGGCTCGCTCACGAGACGGACGAGGTCGGCCTTCGATCCGCTATAGGCGATGGCCGCAAAGGGCAGGCCGATGAGGATGACGGCGAGTACCAGCCAGATACGGTCGGCAAGCCGCGACAGACCGCTCGCGCCGTCGAAACGCCGGATGGCCCTGCCGCTCGTCTCTCCCTCCAGCGGCGCCGGCGCGATCAATTTCAAGACGAGAAGCAGCGCTCCGGTAAGGGCGACCTGAAGTGCCGAAAGGGCGATCGCCCGCGGCGGATCGAAGTCGAAGCGCAGCGCCTGGTAGATCGCCACTTCGAGCGTGCTCGCGGCCGGCCCCCCGCCAAGCGTCAGCACGAGCGTGAAGCTGGTGGCGCAGAGCATGAAGATGAGCCCGGCGATGCCGGGAAGCAATCCACGGATCACCGGCCACTCGATGAAGCGAAAGGTGGCGAAGGAACCCATGCCGAGATTGGCGCAGCTGCGCCAGTATTCGGCCGGAATGCGCTCGATGCCGGCAAGCATCAAGCGTGCGGCGAGCGGCATGTTGAAGAAGACATGGGCAATGAGAATGCCGGAGAGGCCATAGATGCTGACCGGCTGCTCCAACCCGCCTGCCGAAAGCACCCTGTTCAAGAGCCCCTGCCGGCCCCAGATTTCGATCAGCCCGAGTGCGGCGACGATCGCCGGCAGGCCGAGTGGCAGCGCCAGAAGCCGCAGCACCCAGATGCGGCCGGGGAACGAAGCCTGGCGGGCAAGTGCCCGGGCCACGGGTATGGCGAAAAGGATGGCAAGAAGCGTCGAGAGGCTGGCCTGCAGCAGCGTGAAGCGTGTGATGCGCCAGATATAGGCATCGAAAAGCGGACCGGCGCCGGCGCTGCCGGCCGACTGGGCAAGCAGTGCCGCGCCGGCGAGGCCGACGAAAAGCAGGATGCCGCCGAAGGCGAAGGCCCCGGCGGCGATTGTCATCTTGCTTTCCTTCGTGCCGGACAATCCGGCCTCAGTTCCGGCTCATGGCGGCCAGCCATTCGTCGACCCAGGCCTTGCGGTTGGCGGCGACCTCCTCGGAGGGAATGAGGAGCGTCTTTTGCGGGTCGACGAGCTTGCTGAAGGCTTCCGGCAGTGGCTCCTTGGTTGCGGTCACCGGCATCATCCAGTTGGTCGTCGGGATGATCGACTGGAATTCCGGACCGATCATGAAGGTCAGGAAGTTTCGGGCGAGTTCCGGGTCCTTCGCGTTCTTCGTCAATGCGGCGACTTCGATCTGGATATAGTGGCCTTCGGCGAAGGGGGCCGCCTGGTAGCGCTCGGTGTTTTCCGCGACCATGTGATAGGCGGGCGAGGTGGTGTAGGAGAGAACCATCGGGGCCTCGCCCTTCGTGAAGAGGCCATAGGCTTCCGACCAGCCCGGCGTGACCGTCAGCACGCGGTCCTTGAGCTTCGCCCAGGCCTGGCCGGCCTGGTCGCCATAGACCGACTTCACCCACAGCAGGAGGCCGAGGCCGGGGGTTGAGGTCCGCGGGTCCTCGATGACGATCTTCTGCGACGGATCGCCCTCGACCAGGTCCTTGAGGCTCTTCGGTGGACCCTTCAGCGTCTCGGTGTCGTAGACAACGGCGAAATGGCCGTAGTCATACGGTATGAAGGTGTCGTCGGAGAAGCCGCCCGGGACCTTGACGGAAGCGGTATCGGCGCCGTGCGGCGCGAAGAAGCCGGTCGCCTTCGCCTCCGCCACCAGATTGGTGTCGAGACCGAGTACGATGTCGGCCTTGGATCCCTGACCTTCGAGCTTCAGCCGCGTCAGGAGTTCGACCCCGTCGGCAACCCCTACATAATCGACCTTGCAGTCGCAGGTCTTCTCGAACGCTTCCGCCACCTTGGCGCCCGGCCCCCATTCGGTGATGAAGCTCTCATAGGTATAGACCGTCAGGGTTTTTTCCGCGGCCGCCGCGCTCACGGAAAATACCGCGATCGAAGCTGCGGCGATCGCAAGCCGGCCAAGGATTTTTCGATGGAGTGAACTGGACATTCTGGCACCTCTCCCTTTGTTGTTGCTGCAATGGGAAAAGCGCGTATCGGTCCGATCGCTTCTAATCCCTCCGCCGGTATGAGCCGGATCAGGTTCCGCGGGTTGGCTCGAAGCCTCTCAGCCACGGTCGCAAAAGCCGACCAGGGCACCCCGTTAGAGCAGCAAGAGATTTAGCTTCCGGCGACGGCTTAGGCAAGCTGAGTTTCAGCAGGGGCGTTTGCCGTCCGCGTCAGCCGCGCTATTAAAAGTCAAACAATTGCCGGCGTCGTTTGTTCGCCGAAAGCGGAGACAATTTCATGCCAGACATGCTCGTCCGCCTCTATGCCTTGCCCGAGGGCCGCCCATCGCGTCTCGACCCCGACATCCGCATCCGCCGGGCGCTTGCGGCCGAGCGGCGGGCCGTCATTCCCTGGATCGAGGAGCGCTTCGGGGCCGGGTGGGCCGGCGAGGCCGAAACCGCCTTCTCCTCGACGCCGACGCGCATCCATATCGCTCACCATCGGGACCGGATCGTGGGCTTTGCCTGCCATGACGTAACCGCGCTCGGCTTCTTCGGTCCGACCGGAGTCGACGCGACCATGCGCGGCAAGGGCATCGGCGAGGCCCTGCTTGTCGAAAGCCTGCTGTCCATGCGCGCCGCCGGCTATGCCTATGCGATCATCGGCGGCGTCGGCCCTGCCGAATTCTATGCCCGTGCGGTGGGTGCGGTGGAGATCGCCGGGTCGACGCCCGGTATCTACGACGGCATGCTTTTTCCCGGGGATCCGGCGTCCGGAACCTGATCCGCGCAGCATGCGTTCGCAAAACAGCAGCCGGAGCCCTTTTCCTTCGCCGCTGCTTTGCGCTATGGGCTTCTGCCATGACCCGATCACCCTTCACCATCCTGCTCGGCGGCGCGCTGACGCCGACAGACCGGCTCGCTCGACAGCTCGAAGGCAGTCGCTTCGTCGCCGCCGACGGCGGCATGCGTCATGCAAGGACGCTGGGGATCGTTCCCGATCTCTGGGTCGGCGATTTCGATTCCACGGATGAGGCGCTTCTGGCGGAGTTTGCCGGCGTCCCGCGTGAACGCCATCCAGCTGCCAAGAACGCGACCGACGGGGAGATCGCCGTCGAGGCAGCCCTCGAGCGTGGCGCGACCTCGCTCGTCTTCGCGGGCGGACTCGGCGGCGCGCGCAGCGATCATGCTTTCCTGCATCTCCTCGGTACCGTCGCGCTTGCCCAGAGCGGCGTTGCGGTGATGATGACCTCCGGCGAGGAGGAGGCCTATCCGCTGCTGCCCGGCTCGCAGGAGATCGAGCTGCCGAAAGGCAGCCTCTTCTCGATCCTCGGCTTTGCGGACCTTGACGGTCTTTCGATCGAGAACGTGCGCTATCCGCTGAAGGATTTTCATTTGCCCTTCGGCTCGTCGCGCACCATTTCGAACATCGCGGATGGCACGATCCGCTTGACCCTGAAATCCGGCCGGGCCGTCGTTCTCGCCCGCCCCTATGATCTTTCCGGAGCCTGATGCCTTGGCGCCTCCCATCCTGAAGCTTGACGACATTCTACTGACCTTCGGCGGCACGCCGCTGCTTGCGGGTGCGGGCCTGCAGGTCGAGCCCGGCGATCGCATCTGCCTCGTAGGCCGCAATGGTTCGGGCAAATCGACGCTGATGAAGATCGCCGACGGGCTTGCAGAACCCCAGTCGGGCGAGATCTTCAGGCATCCATCGGTGACGATCCGCTACCTGCACCAGGCGCCCGATTTCGACGGCTTCGATACGGTTCAGGCCTATGCCGAAGCCGGACTTGGGCCAGGCGACGATCCCTACCGGGTCGCCTACCTGCTGCAGCATCTGGGGCTGACCGGGGAGGAAGAGCCGACGCGCCTTTCCGGCGGCGAGGCGCGTCGTGCCGCCCTTGCCCGTGTGCTTGCTCCGGAACCCGACATTCTGCTTCTCGACGAGCCGACGAACCATCTCGATCTGCCGACGATCGAGTGGCTGGAAGACGAGCTCGTCCGCAGCCGTTCGGCGCTGGTGCTGATCTCGCACGACCGGCGCTTTCTCGAAAAGGTGTCGACGGCGACCGTCTGGCTGGACCGCGGCCAATCGCGCCGCCTCGATCGCGGCTTCGCGCATTTCGAGGCCTGGCGCGACGAGGTGCTGGAGGCGGAAGAGCTCGAGCAGCACAAGCTCGGTAAGGCGATCGAGCGCGAAGAGCACTGGCTGCGCTACGGCGTGACCGCCAGGCGCAAGCGCAACATGCGTCGGCTCGGGGAGCTGCAGGACATGCGGGCCCGCCATCGCGGGCACAAGGGGCCGCAGGGTACGGTCCAGGCCACCGTTGCCGACGCCAGGGAATCGGGCAAGCTCGTCATCGAGGCGGAAAAGATCACCAAGGCCTATGGCGATCGCCCGATCGTCGCGCCGTTCTCGATCCGTGTCCACCGCGGCGACCGCATCGGCCTCGTCGGGCCGAACGGCGCCGGCAAGACGACGCTGCTGAAGCTCCTGACCGGTCAGCTCGCGCCGGACACGGGCAGCGTCAAGCTGGGCACCAATTTGGAGATCGCCACGCTCGACCAGAAACGCGAGGAACTGAACCTCGACGAGACGCTGGCGCATTATCTGACCGACGGGCGCGGCGAGACCCTCCTCGTCAATGGCGAGCAACGCCATGTCACCGGCTACATGAAGGAATTCCTCTTCCAGCCGGAGCAGGCGCGAACGCCCATCCGCAATCTGTCGGGCGGCGAACGCGCGCGTCTCATGCTCGCCCGCATCCTGGCACGCCCGACCAACCTCCTGATCCTCGACGAACCGACCAACGATCTCGATATAGAGACGCTGGATCTGCTGCAGGAGATCGTTGCCGGATTTTCCGGAACGGTGATCCTGGTCAGCCACGACCGCGATTTCCTCGACCGTACCGTGACCTCGACCATCGCGCCGGCCAACCCGGAGGCGCCCGATGGTCGCTGGATCGAATATGCCGGCGGCTATTCCGACATGATGGCGCAGCGCCGCGGCGCAGTCGAGGAAAGGCGCCGGAGCGAAAAAGCCGAAAAGGCCAGATCGAGCGGCGCCCCACCCTTGCCGAGCGAACCTCAGAAGGCGAAGGCCAAGCTCTCCTTCAAGCAGAAATTCGCACTCGAGAACCTGCCGAAGGAGATTGCCAGATCGGAGGCGGAGATCGCGAAGCGAGAAGAGAGGATGGCGGATCCCGACCTATTCTCGCGCGACCCGAACGGCTTTGCCAGGCTCGCCGCCGAGCTCGAGAAGCTCAGGACGGACCTCACGCGCATGGAAGAGGAATGGCTCGAACTGGAAATGCTGCGCGAGGAAATCGAGGGCTGAGCGGGCGGAACTGTGACGGCAGCGTCGGAGGTGCAGTACCCCCTCTGCCTACCGGACTTGCGACCGCCTCAACCGCCGCTCGACCGCCCGAAGGGCCAGCGACAGTCCTATCGTCAGCACGAGATAGACATAGGCGACGATGGAATAGGTCTCGAAGAAGCGGAAGGAGCCCGAGGCATAGACCTTGCCCATCTGGGTGATGTCGGCGACGCCGAGCACCGAGACGAGGGAGGAATCCTTGACCATCGCCACGAAGTCGTTGCCGAGCGGCGGCAGGATGACGCGTATCGCCTGCGGAAAGACGACGAGGCGAAAGCGCTGGTAGCGGGAGAGCCCGAGCGCCTTTGCCGCCTCCACCTGGCCCTTGTCGACCGACTGGATGCCGGCGCGGAAGACTTCGGCGATGAAGGCCGAATAGCCGATCATCAGCGCCATGATTGCCCGCCACATCAGCGACACGTCGCGAACGACGAACGGCTCGATCCAGCCCGCCGAAATCAGCGGCGCCGACAGGAAATTCGCGATCGTCACCAGGGCAGGCGCGCCGACGAAGGCGATATAGAACAGCAGCACGAGGATCGGTACGCCGCGGATGACTTCCGTATAGAAGCGCGCGATCTGACGCAGGACCACGTGCTCGGAAAGCGCCATCAGGGCCACGCCGAGGCCGAGCACCGTTGCGAGCACGAATCCGACGAGAGTGACGAAAATGGTGACGCCCAAACCCTTCAGGACGACGGTGAACACCTGCGTGAAGATATCATTGGCGGCGATGACCACGGCCAGTGCCGCAGCGATCACGAGAAGGGCGATAAGCCACCAAGGATAATCGCCCTTCCCGGAAGTGTCGGATGATTGGATCGGCGTCATTGCAATTCCAATAAGGGGAAGCGGGACATGGGCGGAAAGCCGCCCATGTGTTTATCCCGTTCCGCGGTCAGCCGCCCATCTTGTAGTCGAGGAACCACTTCTTGTTGAGCGCGTCGAAGGTGCCGTCCTCCTTGAGCGCCTTTATAGCGGCATTGACCGGCGCCACGAGTTCCGATCCCTTCGGGAAGATGAAGCCGAAATCCTCGGTGCCGAGCGGCTCGCCGACCACCTTGAGCTGGCCCTCGGAGGAGTCGACATAACCCTTGGCCGCGACACTGTCGGTCAAGACCAGATCGACGTCGCCGGCCTTCAGCGCCTGCACCGTCGCACCGAAGGTTTCGAACAGCTTGATGCGCGGGTTCTGCTCGTTGCCGTCGAGAACCTCGTAGACGGCCGTGTAGAAAGGCGAAGTGCCGGGCTGGGCGCCGACCAGACCGCTTTCGAGCGCTGCGAAGCTCTTGGCGTCGTCGAACCGGGTCTCGTCGCCGCGCACCAGCATGAACTGCTGCGAGCGCATATAGGGATCCGAAAAATCGACCTTCTCCTTGCGGTCGTCCTTGATGGTGATTCCGGTCATGCCGATCTGGTATTGGCTGTCGGAAACCGCCTGGATCATCGCGTCCCAGCTCGTGTTCTGATACTCGACCTTGAAATTCAAGCGCTTGGCGATTTCGTTCATCGCGTCATATTCCCAACCGATGGCCTGGCCGGATTTCGGATCGACGAACTGCAGCGGCGGATAGGCGTTCTCCGTCACCACGACGACCGTCTTGCCACCGAGGTCGGGCAGGTCGCTGGCGAAAACGGGCGCCGGGACTGCGAAGGGAACGGCAAGAACTGCGGCAATGCCCGCAAGCACGCGGCGAAGAATTGTCATTGAGGAACTCCCAGATTGTGGCGACAGAAAATGTCATAAAATCTATGGGGAACACAAGCGGCCGATAACCAAAAAGAAAGGCGGCCCGAGGGCCGCCTTTCCGCACAACTCTGAAGAGTTGAAAACTTATTCTGCTGCAGCTTCCGCAGCCTTTGCTTCTTCCGCCGCCTTTGCCTCAGCGGCTTCGGCTGCTGCCTTCTCGGCGGCCAGAGCCTGGGCGGCTGCGACCTTTTCAGCCTCGATGCGTGCCTTCTCCTCGACAACGGCCTGACGCTCGGCGTCGTTCAGCTTGCGGGCGCGGGTGCCGGTGTTCTCGACGATACGAGCCGACTTGCCGCGGCGGTCGCGCAGATAGTAGAGCTTGGCGCGGCGGACCTTACCGCGGCGAACCACGTCGACGCTCTCGACGAGCGGGGAGTAGACGGGGAATACGCGTTCGACGCCTTCACCGTAGGAAATCTTGCGAACGGTGAAGCTCTCGTTGATGCCGCCGCCGGAGCGGGCGATGCAGACGCCTTCGTAAGCCTGTACGCGGGTGCGGTTGCCTTCGACAACGCGGACATTGACGCGGACGGTGTCGCCCGGGGAGAATTCGGGAAGGGTGCGCTTTGCGGCGATCTTGGCGGCCTGTTCGGCTTCCAGCTGCTGGATGATGTTCATCGGTCTAACCTTTGCGTTTTTCTGAAACAGCCAGAGCGCTCTTTATCGGCCTGTCGGACTTTCCTTCAGGCCTTGCCGCATTTGCGGCAGGAGCGTATTCGCCATTC
The DNA here is from genome assembly GCF_042436655.1 of Sinorhizobium sp. P24N7. Lineage (NCBI taxonomy): Bacteria > Pseudomonadati > Pseudomonadota > Alphaproteobacteria > Hyphomicrobiales > Rhizobiaceae > Sinorhizobium > Sinorhizobium sp. P24N7. Next base: position 197,592 of record NZ_JBHMIW010000006.1, read on the forward strand.
TTTGTTGACGGTCGACGGGCAAGGAACCCGAACCGGGCCGGCACATACACCATATGACCGGCCTTGTCATCCCCGAAAGCGGATTTTGTCGCGCTCCCGCCTCAAGAATGCCCCTCCCCACGGACTTGCGGTCGACCGCGCCACCGGCTATCCCGATTCACGCGTTTCGGGAGAAAGCCATGACGTTGCTCCAGGCCTTTTTGCTCTTCGTCGCCGGCTTCCTGTCCGGCGTCGTCAATGCCATTGCCGGTGGCGGCACCTTTCTGACTTTCGGAGCGATGACGCTTGGCGGGCTCCCGCCGATCGTCGCCAACGCGACCTCGTCCATCATCCAGTTCCCCGGCTATGTCACGTCGACGCTTGCCTATGCCAAGGAGATCCGCGCCGACCGGAAGAACGCCATCGTCCTTGGCATCATTTCGGCGATCGGCGGGCTCGCCGGCGCCCTCCTGCTTCTGTCGCTCTCCAATCCGGCCTTCCGTGCGATGGTGCCCTGGTTGCTGATCGCGGCAACGGCGATCTTCGCCGCCGGCCCCCTCCTGAAGCCGAAGGCGCGCAGTGACGAGCATCGCATCGGACCGCTGGGCGTTGCGAGTCAGCTGGCGACCTCCGTCTATGGCGGCTTTTTCGGCGCCGGCATGGGCATCATGATGCTCGCCGTGCTCGGACTTGCCACCGGCGGCGGCTATCACCGGCTGAATGCACTCAAGAACTTCATCTCCATCGTCATCGCCGCAATCGCCATCGTGGTTTTCGCTGCGGGCGGCGTCGTCTCCTGGCTGCACGCGGCAATCATGGTGCCGGGCGCAGCGCTTGGCGGCTACATGGGCGTCTGGGCGGCACGACGCGTCCCGCAGGCGGTCATCCGAGCCGTGGTGGTGGCGGTGGGTCTGTTGCTCGCGGCCTATTATTTCTTCACGGGCTGAGCCGGATCACGCTCCAGAAGATCCGGCCGGCGTTCCGCCGTCAGCCGGCGCGCCGCCGCTTCCCGCCATTGCGCAATGGCCGCGTGGTTGCCGGAGGTGAGGACGGCCGGGATTTCGTGACCTTCGAAGATCTGGGGACGCGTGTAGTGGGGGTGTTCGAGGAGCCCTCCCTCGAAGCTCTCGTGGACGCCTGACAGCTGATTGCCCATCACGCCCGGCAGGATACGCACCACGGCGTCGAGCAGAACGAGCGCTGCCGGCTCGCCGCCGGAAAGAATGTAGTCGCCGATCGAGACTTCCTCGAGTCCACGCGTGTCGATGACCCGCTGGTCGACGCCCTCGAAACGTCCGCAAACGATGACAGCGCCGGGACAGGCGGCCAGCGCCCGCACCCGTTCCTGTGTCAGCGGCCGTCCGCGCGGGCTCATCAGAAGCCGCGGCCGCCCGTCGTCTGCAGCGACATGATCGATGGCGCGGGCAAGAACGTCGGGCTTCAATACCATTCCGGCACCGCCGCCCGCCGGCGTATCGTCGACGGTGCGGTGCTTGTCACCGGCAAAGTCGCGAATCTGCACGGCCTCCATCGACCAGTCTCCGCGCTCCAGCGCCTTTCCGGCGAGCGAAACGCCGAGGTGCCCCGGAAACATCTCCGGGTAGAGCGTCAGGACGGTCGCGCGATAGGGCATTGCCGTGGGCTCACTTGCGCTTGGTCGGAAAGGGCTTGCCAGGCCCGCTCTTCTCGTCGTCGACGAGCCCGGCGGCGGTCGGGTCGATGACGAGCTTGCCCGCTTCGAGATCGATTTCGAGTACCGACCATTCCGTGAAGGGAATAAGCACCGGCCTGAGGCCCGGGCCTTTCAGTTCGAGGAGATCGCCAGCGCCGAAATCGAAGACGCCGGTCACCGAACCATAGCTCTTTCCGGTGCGATCGACCGCTTCCAGGCCCTCGAGGTCTGCGTAGAAGAATTCGTCCTCGTCGAGATCGTCGTCGGGGAGATTGTCGCGCTCGATGAAGAGTTCGAGACCGTTGAGCGCTTCGGCAGCAGTCCGATCGTTGATGCCCCGAAACCGCACGACGACGACGTTCTTGGCCTCGCGGATTTCAAGCACCTCGAAGACGCGGCCGTCCTCGCTGTGGAGCTTGCCATAGTCGCCGAGTGCGGCCGGATCGTCGGTGAAGGACTTGACCCGCACCTCGCCGCGCAGCCCTTGCGCCGCGCCGATCGTCGCCATCAGGACAGGGTTCTTCAGCTGTGTCATCGTCGGGGATCCAGGGTGAACTTGCTGCATGTTTCCCGAACCACATCGGGATGAGAACATGCGATTTTCCGGTGCACATAAAGCAAAACGGGCGGCATGGAAATGCCGCCCGTTCTCAATGCCATTCCGCCGGAAATTATTCCGCGGCAGCTTCCGCAGCCGCGGCGGCTGCTTCTTCCGCCTTCTGCTTGGCTTCAGCGGCACGTTCCTGTGCCTTCTTGCCGGGCAGCGCCTTGGTCGGGTTGTTGCGGGCCGGACGCTTTGCAAGGCCGGCCTGGTCGAGGAAGCGCATGACGCGGTCGGTCGGCTGGGCGCCCTGGGCGATCCAGTGCTGAACGCGCTCGGCGTTCAGTTCGATGCGCTTTTCGTCATCCTTGGCAAGCATCGGGTTCCAGGAGCCGAGCTTTTCGAGGAAGCGGCCGTCACGCGGGCTGCGCGCGTCGGCAACGACGATCTGGTAATAGGGACGCTTCTTGGAACCGCCGCGGGCGAGACGAATTTTCAGTGCCATTTCAATTTACTCCTTGCAGGCTTTCTTGACCGCTTGACTCAAGCGGAATGGGTGGTGCCGGCGCTGCCCGCGTTCTGCGAGCAATCGGCGGCGATGGCTTCATGATGCCGGATGACTTCCTTGATGATGAAGTTCAGGAACTTCTCGGCGAAATCCGGATCCAGATTGGCGTCTTTCGCCAGGTGGCGGAGGCGTTCTATCTGGTATTCTTCGCGCGCCGGATCGGCCGGCGGCAGCTGGTGCTTGGCCTTGAGCACGCCAACCGCCTTGGTGCAGCGGAAGCGTTCGGCCAGCATGTGGACGAGCGCGGCATCGATATTGTCGATCGACTGCCGGTAGCTCGCCAATTCCTCTTTGATCTCGGGATCAAGCATTCGTCGCGATCCTCACTTCTTCTTCGGTAGGCCGGGGAGGCCGGGAAAACCGCCGCCCAGACCGGGCAAACCACCGCCAAGGCCAGGCAGGCCGCCGCCAGGCTTGCCGAGACCGGCGGCTTGGGCCTGCTTCTGCAGGGCCTCGAGCTGCTTCGGATCCATTTTCGAAAGATCGGGCATTCCGCCGCCCAGGCCGCCGAGGCCCATCTTGCCGGCGAGGCCGCCCATCATCTGCTTCATCATGCCGCCTTTGCCCTTGCCGCCCATCATCTTCATCATGTCCGCCATCTGGCGGTGCATTTTCAGAAGCTTGTTGATGTCGGAGGCATCGGTGCCGGAGCCGCTGGCGATGCGCTTCTTGCGCGAATGCTTGAGAATATCCGGATTGGCGCGCTCCGCCCTGGTCATCGAGGAGATGATCGCGAGCTGGCGCTTGAAGAGCGAGTCATCCAGGCCGGCGGCGGACATCTTGTCCTTCATGCCGGCCATGCCGGGCATCAGACCCATGATGCCGCCCATGCCGCCCATCTTCTGCATCTGCTGCAGCTGATCGGCGAGGTCGTTGAGGTCGAACTTGCCCTTGGCCATCTTGGCGGCCATGGCGGCCGCCTTTTCGGCGTCGATGTTCTCCGCCGCCTTTTCGACGAGCGAGACGATGTCGCCCATGCCGAGGATGCGGTCGGCGACGCGGCGCGGATGGAACTCCTCGAGTTCGTCCATCTTCTCGCCGACGCCGATGAGCTTGATCGGCTTGCCCGTGACGGCGCGCATGGAGAGCGCCGCACCGCCGCGGCCGTCGCCGTCCATGCGAGTGAGCACCAGGCCGGTGATGCCGACGCGTTCGTCGAAGTTGCGGGCGAGGTTGACGGCGTCCTGTCCGGTCAGCGCATCGGCGACCAGCAGGATCTCATGCGGGTTGGATTTCCGCTTGATCTCCGCCATCTCGATCATCAGCGGCTCGTCGATATGGGTGCGGCCTGCGGTGTCGAGGATGACGATGTCGTGGCCGCCGAGCTTGGCCGCCTGCACGGCGCGCGCAGCGATATCGGTCGGCGACTGGCCGGCGATGATCGGCAGTGTGTCGACGCCGGTCTGCACGCCGAGCTGGCGCAACTGTTCCTGCGCGGCCGGGCGGCGGGTATCGAGCGAGGCCATCAGGACCTTCTTCTTGTCCCGCGCGGTCAGCCGCTTGGCGATCTTGCCGGTCGTCGTCGTCTTGCCCGAGCCCTGCAGGCCGACCATCATGATGACGACCGGAGCCGCCGCATTGAGATCGATCGTGACGCCCTCGGAGCCGAGCATCGCTATGAGCTCGTCATGAACGATCTTGACGACCATTTGGCCGGGCTTGATCGACTTTACGATTTCGGCGCCGACCGCCTTTTCGCGAACCTTCTCTGTGAAGGACCGCACCACATCGAGCGCCACGTCCGCTTCGAGCAGCGCACGGCGAACCTCCCGAAGCGCTGCGGAAACATCGGCTTCCGACAGGGCGCCGCGGCCGGTCAGTCCATTCAATATGGAACCAAGACGGTCCTGGAGGCTCTCGAACATATTCTCTTCCTTCTTGTCTCCGGATTGCGATAGATCGGCTCGTCCGGAAACGTGGGTCCCTTCGCGCGGAAAACAAGGCGCAAAGCCAAAAACCACCCGAGGGCGCAGCGCGCTGTCGGGTGTTGACCTCCGGGCTCTCTTTATACCTTTGCGGGGCCCGGTCGGTGGCTTCGGAAGTCATCACTTGCGAAGGAATTCGCCGCGATAAACAGGAAACCGGGAGAAAAGTCAAGGATCGACCGCGGAGACGCTGCGCTCGGGCTCCACCTATACTCCCACACGCGAGCAGGACCACACCTCCGTCCGGTCGCATCATCAGGAAATTGTCGGCCGCTCCTGCCCGAGCCCTGTGATCCGGCGGCAAATGCGCCTATTTCTCTGCAGGTGTCCCTCAACCGAGGCAGTGATGAAGAAAAGCGGCAATCCCTACTATAGCGGGCCCGTTTCGGACCACTTCGACGGCATTCGCTTCTACAATCCGGGCGGCACACCGCCGCGCGGCTTCGCCGACCTCCTGCGCTGGCAGTCCGGCGGTGGACGCGAGCAATGGCCGCGCCACTATGACAGCCCCTTTCCGCAGGCGAGGCCGGATATCAGTGTCGACGGCGAGCGGCTGCGCGTCACCATGGTGGGTCACGCAACGCTGCTGATCCAGGTCGCGGGCCTCAACATCCTGACCGACCCGGTCTGGTCGCATCGCGCCAGCCCCTTTACGTTTGCCGGACCCCGCCGCCGCAACCCGCCAGGCATTCTCATGGACGACCTGCCGCGGATCGATATCGTGCTCGTCACCCATAACCACTACGACCACCTCGATCTCGCCACGCTCGGCTCGCTCCACACCAAGCACGCGCCGCATCTCGTAACGCCGCTCGGCAACGACACGATCATTCGCCGCGCCGTCGCGGGTGCCGAGATTTCCGTCGTCGACTGGGGCGACCGGCTCGACCTCGGTGATGGCGTCGTCATCCATGCGGAGCCATGCCACCATTGGTCGGCTCGCCGCTCGAACGACCGGCGCATGGCGCTCTGGGCCGCCTTCGTCATCGAGACGCCGGCCGGCAAGATCTATCATGTCGGCGACACAGGTTTTCACGACGGCATCAATTATCGTGCGGCGCGCGAAAAACACGGATGCTTCCGCCTCGCCAACCTGCCCTTCGGCAGCTACGAGCCACGCTGGTTCATGGCCTCTCAGCACCAGAATCCGGAAGAGGCGGTCCTAGGCATGGTCGCATGCGGCGCCGAATACGCGGCGGGTCACCATTGGGGCACCTTCCGGTTGACCAACGAGGGGGTCGAGGAGCCGCTCCGGGCGCTGGAGACTGCGCTCGCCAAGCACGGTATCGATCGAAACCGTTTCCGGGCGCTGCGACCGGGGGAAGTCTTCGACGTCCCGCTCCCGCCGACGGCACGGGAATGACGCCGGCACTGGTAATTTCCGGGCTTTTCCGCCATATACAGCCCGAATGAAGGGCGCCTCCGAAGCGGGGGCCAGGGTTTGGACAGTCGCGACATGGCCGATCAGGTGCAATTTGCCAGGATGAACGGGCTTGGAAACAAGATCCTGGTGGTCGACATGCGCGGGCGCAAGGACCGCGTGACGCCGCAGGCGGCGATCGCGCTCAATGCCGACCCGGCGACCGAGTTCGACCAGATCATGGCAATTCACGACCCGAAGTCTGCCGGGACCGATGCCTGGATCGACATCGTCAATTCCGACGGGTCGATGGCCCAGGCCTGCGGCAACGGCACCCGCTGCGTCGTCCAGGCGCTTGCGGCCGAGACCGGCAGGAAAGCCTTCCTCTTCCATACGGTCGCGGGCCTTCTCGAAGCCAAGGAACACGACGACGGCACGATCTCGGTCGATATGGGCAAGCCCCGTTTCGGCTGGGACCAGATCCCGCTCGCGGAGGAATTCCACGACACGCGGCGCATCGAGCTGCAGATCGGGCCGATCGATGCGCCCGTGCTGCACTCTCCCTCGGTCGCATCCATGGGCAATCCGCATGCGATCTTCTGGGTCGAGAACGATGTGTGGAGCTACGAGCTCGACCGGTTCGGACCACTCCTCGAGAACCATCCGATCTTCCCCGAGCGCGCCAATATCTCCATCGCGCGCATCCGCTCCCGCCAGGAGATGGACCTGCGGACCTGGGAGCGCGGGGCCGGCCTGACGCTTGCCTGCGGCTCGGCCGCCTGTGCCGCCGCCGTCAGCGGTACGAGAACCGGCCGGACGGAGCGGATGGTTACCGTGAACGTGCCCGGCGGTCCGCTCAAGATCGAATGGCGCGAGCGCGACGACCACGTCATCATGACGGGGCCGGCCGAATGGGAATGGTCCGGCACCGTCGATCCCGTCACCGGCATCTTTGCACGCAATGAGCCGGAGAGCGGCGACAACGGAGCGAGAGCCCTTTGAGCGGGGTCGAGGTCATAACCTTCGGCTGCCGGCTAAACACCTATGAGTCGGAAGTGATGCGGGCGGAGGCCGAAAAGGCGGGGCTGAACAACGCCATCCTCGTCAATACCTGCGCCGTCACCGCCGAGGCCGTGCGCCAGGCCCGACAGGCGATCCGCCGCGCGCGCCGCGAAAATCCGCACGCCCGGATCATCGTCACCGGCTGCGCCGCCCAGACCGAGAAGGAAGCCTTCGCCGAAATGGCAGAGGTGGACGCGGTGCTCGGCAACGAGGAGAAGCTCGCCAGCGCCTCCTATCGCTCGCTGCCGGATTTCGGCGTCTCGGCCGAAGAGAAACTCCGTGTCAACGACATCATGAGCGTGCGCGCCACCGCGCCGCAGATGGTGAAGCACATAGACGGGCACGTGCGCGCCTTCATCCAGGTGCAGAACGGCTGCGACCACCGCTGCACCTTCTGCATCATTCCCTATGGCCGCGGCAATTCGCGCTCCGTGCCGATGGGCGCCGTCGTCGACCAGGCGAGACGCCTTGCCGAAAGCGGCTATCGCGAGATCGTTCTGACCGGGGTCGACGCCACGAGCTACGGCGCCGATCTGCCCGGAACGCCGACCCTCGGGCTTCTCGGGAAGACCCTGCTGAAACAGGTGCCGGAAATCCTCCGCCTGCGGCTTTCCTCCATCGACAGCATCGAGGCGGACGGCCACCTCCTCGACCTCATCGCCGAGGAGCCGCGCTTCATGCCGCATCTGCATCTTTCGCTGCAGCACGGCGACGACCTGATCCTGAAGCGCATGAAGCGGCGGCATTCGAGCGCCGATGCGCGCGCCTTCTGCGACGAGGTCCGGCGCCTGCGCCCCGCGATCAGCTTAGGTGCGGACATGATCGCCGGATTTCCGACCGAGACCGAGCCGATGTTCGAGAACGCCATGCGGCTCGCCGAGGATTGCGGCATTGCGCATCTTCACGTCTTCCCCTATAGCCCGCGCCCCGGCACCCCGGCCGCCCGCATGCCGCAACTCGACCGCGCGCTTGTCAAGGAGCGTGCCGCGCGCCTGCGTGCGAAGGGGGCGGAGCTTCATGCGGGCCACCTCCAGGGCATGATCGGCAGCAGCCAGACGATCCTTGTGGAAATGAACGGTCTGGCCCATACGGAAAACTTCACGCTCGTGGATGCGGCCGGCCTTGAGCCGCGGTCGCTTGTGGCGGTCGGAATCACCGGCCACAATGGCAAGCATCTGACGATCGAGCGCAAACAGATGGCTGCGGCCTGACAGCGGACATTCCCATGGCGATTGGTTTCATCAAGAAGATCTTCTCCTTCGGCAAGGATGCCGTCGAAGAGAAACCGGCGCCGCCGCAGGAGACGGCCGCTGTCGATGAGGTCGCGGTAAACCCCCCTGTCCCTTCGGGAGAACAGGGCGGGACCCAGGCACCGGTCGAGGAAGATCGTAGTGCAGCCGCCGCAACGGAAGCTAGCACGGACGATCGCGATGTTTCCTTCGCGCCAGACACGCCAACGACCGAAACCACGCGTGAGGAAGAGCCAGTAAGCACTGCTGCCACCGCAGATGAAAACACTGTGGAGCAGGGCGAGAGCGTCCCGCATCCGATCTCCCCCCTTGCGGGGGAGGTGCCCGGCAGGGCAGAGGAGGGTGAGCCGCCTTCCGAACACCCAACGACTGTCGACGAGCTCTCGGCACCCGCCTCTGTCCCTTCGGGACATCTCCCCCGCAAGGGTGGAGAGCAGGAGGAGCGCGAAGCCGCCGCCGCCGCCGACGTCGAAGAGGCGGAGATTGACGCAGAAGACCGTGCGGAAGGCGCAGGCTCTTCGGCAGATGAAACGGCAGCGTCGGAGGACGAGAGCGTGCCTCTCCCAATCCTCCCCCTCGAGGGGGAGATGCCGGGGAGGGCAGAGGGGGGTGAGCCTCCATCCGAGCCCCTCGCACCCAGCCTTCCCAAAGGCTTTGCCGCCGCCGAGAGGCGCCCCAGGGAAGAAGCGCCCGCCCCGCCAGCCAAGCTCAACTGGTACCAGCGCCTTCGCCTGGGCCTTGCGCGCACCTCGTCGCAACTCACCGGCCAGATCGCCAGCCTCTTCACCAAGCGCAAGCTCGACGAGGCGACGCTGCAGGACCTCGAGGACCTGCTGATCCAGGCGGACCTCGGCGTCGAAACGGCGATGCGCGTCACCGACACGCTCGCCTCGGAGCGCTATGGCAAGGATGTGTCCGGCGAGGACGTTTCGCGCATCATGGCCGGCGAGATCACCAAGGTGCTGGCGCCCGTCGCCAAGCCGCTGGAACTCGATCTCAGCCACAAGCCGCACGTGATCCTCGTCGTCGGCGTCAACGGAACCGGCAAGACGACGACGATCGGCAAGCTTGCGGCAAAGCTTTCCGGCGCGGGACTTAAGGTCATGCTGGCCGCCGGCGATACTTTCCGGGCGGCGGCGATCGAGCAGCTGAAGATCTGGGCCGAACGGACGAAATCCGAAATCGTCTCCTCGAAGCTCGGCGCCGATGCGGCCGGGCTTGCCTACGAGGCGTTCCAGCGTGCCCGCGAGCAGAAGGCGGACGTGCTGATCATCGACACCGCCGGACGGCTGCAGAACAAGGCCGAACTGATGGCGGAGCTCGAAAAGATCGTGCGCGTTCTCGGAAAACTCGATCCGGACGCGCCGCATACGGTGCTGCAGACGCTCGACGCGACGACAGGGCAGAACGCCCTGCAGCAGGTCGAAATATTCCGCAACGTCGCCGGCGTCAGCGGCTTGATCATGACCAAGCTCGACGGCACCGCACGCGGCGGCATTCTGGTGGCGATCTCCGCCAAGCACAAGCTGCCGGTTTACTTCATCGGCGTCGGCGAAGGGATCGACGACCTCGAACCGTTCGAAGCCAAGGACTTCGCCGAGGCGATCGCCGGCGTTGCTGCTCCTTGACCAAGCGGAGGTTTGCGCCAAAACCGCGGTTGATATGGTTTTGCCGCAATCCTGATGCTATGAGCGGCAGAAGATGACAGAACAGGATCCGCACATGTCGACGATCGAGGCCGCCAAGCCGAAGACAGAGGTAAGCCCGCTGCTCAAGCTCGTGCTGGAACTCGGCCCCCTGATGGTCTTCTTCTTCGCCAATTCGCGGGGCGAGTGGCTGGCTGGCCGTTTTCCCGCGCTGGCCGAGCTCGGCGGGCCGATCTTCATCGCGACCGGCCTGTTCATGGCGGCAACGGCGGCGGCGCTGATTGCTTCCTGGATCATGACCCGCACGCTGCCGATGATGCCGCTCGTCTCCGGCATCGTCGTCTTCGTCTTCGGCGCGCTGACGCTCTGGCTGCAGAACGACACCTTCATCAAGATGAAGCCGACCATCGTCAACACGCTCTTCGGCGCGATCCTGCTCGGCGGCCTCCTCTTCGGCAAATCGCTGCTCGGCTACGTCTTCCACGCCGCCTTCAAGCTGGACGAGGAGGGATGGCGGAAGCTGACGATCCGCTGGGGCGTGTTCTTCCTGTTTCTCGCCGTGCTCAACGAGGTGATCTGGCGCTCCTTCTCGACGGACTTCTGGGTGGCTTTCAAGGTCTGGGGCACCATGCCGATCACCATCCTCTTCACGCTCGCCCAGATGCCGCTGATCATGAAGCATTCGCTCGAACAGGATAGCGCGGAGTGACGATCGCGGCCGCCTCGCAGGACCAGCAGCGACGAGCGGCGCTCTGGTTGCTTGCCTGCCTCGGCGTGCTGGCAATCCAGGTCCTCGTGCAGCACCTGATGGGGCGGTTATGGATCTGCGAATGCGGCTACATCAAGCTCTGGGAAGGCGTGGTCAAATCCAGCGGCAACTCCCAGCACCTTTCCGACTGGTACACGCCGTCCCATGTCATCCACGGCTTCCTCTTCTACGGCCTCGGTCACCTTCTCATGCGCGGCAAACCCTGGAGCGCCCGCCTGCTTCTCGCGACCGTGATCGAGTCCGCCTGGGAGATCGTCGAGAACACGCCGGTGGTGATCAACCGTTACCGGGCCGCGACGATCTCGCTCGATTATTTCGGCGACAGCATCCTGAATTCGGCCATGGATACGCTCGCCATGGCTGTCGGCTTTCTCATCGCCTTGCGGCTGCCGGTCGCAGCCACGGTCGCGATCGCCATCGTTTTCGAACTCTTCACCGGCTATATGGTGCGCGACAACCTGACGCTCAACGTGCTGATGCTGGTCTGGCCGCTCGATGCGGTGAAGGCTTGGCAGGCGGGGGTTTAGCCGCTCCTTCGAAGGGAAGTGATGGTTCAGGAGGCGCCGCGTGTCTCCTTCGCCCCGCTTGCGTGGAGAAGGTGGCCGGCAGGCCGGATGAGGGGCAGTCGCGGCCTACGAGCCCGCAAGCGCCTTCTCGATCGCCGGCAGCAGCCCTTCCCTGAGGCTCTTTTCGTCGAAGGGGCCGGCACGCTTGTAGAGGATCGTGCCGTCGGCGGCGACGAGGAAGGATTCCGGGATGCCGTAGACGCCCCAGTCTATCGCCGCCTTTCCGTTCGGATCGACGCCGATTGCAGAGAAAGGGTTGCCGAGTTCGCCGAGGAAGCGCAGCGCGTTTTCATTCCGGTCCTTGTAGTTGATGCCGACGACGGTGAGGCGCGGGTCTTTCGACAGCTCAAGAATGATCGGATGCTCCTGCCGACAGGGCACGCACCAGGAGGCCCAGACATTGACGAGCGTGAGCTTGCCCTTGACCGCCGTGTCGTCGAGAGCCGGCATGGGTTCGCCCGATGGCGTTGCAGCCCCTTCGAGCGGCGGCATGGCGAGCATCGGCGCCTTGGTGCCGATCAGCGCCGAGGGGATTTCGCTGACGTCCCTGCCGGAGTTCAACTGGCTCCAGAAGATGAGTGCGAGCACCGCGAAGATGAGGAGCGGAAGCGCCGCCATGAGATAGCGGAGGGCTCCGGGCCTGCGCTCGTCCTGCGGCGTCTCAGCGTTCGTCATTTGCCCCCTCCGGCCGGCAGTTCCGCGGAGCGGCGGCGGATCCCGGCGGCCTCGAGCTGCTGCAATTCGCGCCTGCGGGCGCGGCCGTCGGTGAGGACCCAGAGGATGAGTCCGGCTACGGTGGCGGCGGCAACCGCGTAGCTGGCAATGACATAGGCGGCATGACTCATCATGGCGTAAGCTGCTCCCGGCCGGCATTGCGCGCCGCCTGGCGTCTGAGCGAGGCCACGCGACGGCGCCAGATCTCGTTGCGCATGGCGGCGATATGCAGGGTGAAGAACAGGAGCGTGAAGGCGATCGCCATGACGATGAGCGGCCGCAGGAACTCCGGATCGATCGTCGGCCCGTCGAGGCGCATGACGCTTGCAGGCTGATGCAGCGTGTTCCACCATTCGACCGAGAACTTGATGATCGGGATGTTGACGAAACCGACGAGGATAAGCACGGCCGAGACGCGCGCCGATCGGCTCGGCTCATCCATGGCGCGGTTCAGCGCGATCAGCCCTAGATACATGAGGAAGAGCACGAAGACCGAGGTCAGCCGCGCATCCCAGACCCACCAGGTGCCCCACATCGGCTTGCCCCAGAGCGAGCCGGTGACGAGAGCCAGAAAGGTGAAGCAGGCGCCGATCGGCGCTGCGGCTCTTGCCGAGACGTCGGCGAGCGGATGACGCCAGACGAGCGTGCCGAGAGCGGAGATCGCCATGACCGTGTAGCACATCATGGAAAGCCAGGCCGAAGGCACATGCACATACATGATGCGCACCGTCTCGCCCTGCTGGTAGTCGCCCTCGGTGGTGAAGGAGAGCCAGAGCCCGGCCGCAAAGACGAGCAGCGTGAGAGCAGCAAGCCAGGGCAGCACGCGATCCGTCAGCGCCAGGAACCGGGTAGGGTTGGCGAGATCGCTGAATTTCCGTATGGCCAGGCTGTTTTCACTCATGACGGTTCTTTAACGCGGAAGGCCGGCTTCCGCAATTCATCCTAAGGTGCCGGGTCTCCTCAGTCGGCCGAGTGCCTGAGTGCCGCCGCGGCCGCCACTGGTCCGATCACCGCGAAGAACAGGGTTATCGCCATCAATATCATGAAAGGCGGCAGAAACGGGGCCGGATCCTCGATCGCCGCATAGACCGCGCTGACGCCGAAGATGAGCACCGGTATGGCAAGCGGCAAGACGAGGATCGAGACGAGCAGCCCGCCGCGCGGCAGCGCCACCGCGACAGCAGCGCCGACCGCGCCGATGAAGGTTATCGCCGGCGTCCCCGCGAGCAGGGTGACCATGGTGGCTCCGATGGCGCCTTCGTCCATGTTCATGAACAGTCCGAGAAAGGGCGAGGCGATCACCAGCGGCAGGCCGGTGGCGGTCCAATGAGCGGCGCACTTGACGAGAACGGCCAGGAGCAAGGGCGTCTCCTGCATCATGATGAGGTCGAGCGAACCGTCCTCGCGCTCCGCCTGAAAGAGCCTGTCGAGGCCGAGCAGCGACGCGAGCAGCGCGCCGATCCAGAGGATCGCCGGGCCGATGCGGGCGAGCAGGTTCAGATCGGGGCCGACGCCGAAGGGGATGACCGCGACGACCGTCATGAAGAAAAGCACGCCGATCATCGCGCCGCCGCCGGCGCGCACCGAAAGCTTGAGATCCCGGAAGTAGAGCGCGATCAATGGACGAATCCCGTCATTTCAAGGCTTTTCGCCCCCGCGAATCCAAGCGGCTGGTGGGTGGCCGCGACGACGACGCCGCCGCGGGCGAGATGGGCGGCGACCAGTCCGGCAAAAAGCCTGTCGGCGCTGACGTCGAGCGCCGCCGTCGGCTCGTCGAGAAGCCAGATGGGCCGGAAGGCGACAATGAGCTTCGCCATGGCCATGCGCCGCTGCTGGCCGGCGGAAAGATAGCCGAAGGGCAGATGAATGATGTCGGCGAGCCCCACTGCCTCCGCCGCTTCGACGAGGCCGATGCCGGAGCCGCCCGGCGAATCGCCAAGGAAGCGTTGCCAGAAGGTGAGGTTTTCCTCCACCGTCAGCTCGCGCTTCATCGCGTTGCGGTGGCCGAGATAGTGGCTGAGTTCGCGCGGATGTTCGTATCCCGATGGGCCGTCCTCCAGCCGGACGCGGCCCGATTCCGGCTCGAGGAGCCCCGCCAGGACGCGCAGGAGGGTCGACTTGCCGGCACCGTTCGGACCCGTTACCACAAGCGCCTCGCCGGCAGCCAGCGCGAACGAAATATCGTTGAAAATCAGGTCCTCGCCGCGCCTCGCACTCAAACCTTCAGCCATGAGGCGCATGAATTTCCAGCTTCCCTTGACGTGTCTTTTCGCGGAGCAAAAAAAGTTCCGATTGAACCTTGGTTGGTCTGGCACGATTTGGAGAAATTATCTATAAGGCGGCCAACACGCCAGCGGTCGGCGTGAATTTCATCCTAGCGCCGAACATGGAACGAGCTTCCACGTACGGACAGCGGAAATGACCGTACCCGCATCCCACTTCGCGCCTCACAGGTGCTCGGGCGTTCGTACGTCAGTTTTTGGCGATCAGACGGAACGGGGTATCATCCAGTGTCCAAATCCCTAGACAGCTTCAATTGTCGCTCCACGCTCACGGTCAACGGCGTGGACTATGTCTACTACAGCCTGCCGAAGGCGGAGGCGAACGGCCTCGCCGGCATCTCGAAGCTTCCCTATTCGATGAAGGTTCTGCTGGAAAACCTGTTGCGCAATGAAGATGGACGCTTGGTCACCAAGAAGGACATCGAAAACATCGCCGCATGGCTCGGCGACAAGGGCACGGCCGAGAACGAGATCGCCTATCGCCCGGCGCGCGTGCTGATGCAGGACTTCACCGGCGTTCCGGCCGTCGTCGACCTCGCGGCAATGCGCGACGCGATGGTTTCGCTCGGCGGCGACCCGGAAAAGATCAATCCGCTCGTTCCCGTCGATCTCGTCATCGACCACTCGGTGATCGTCGACGAATTCGGCACGCCGACCGCCTTTGCCCGCAATGTCGAGCTTGAATACCAGCGCAACGGCGAGCGCTACCGCTTCCTCAAATGGGGCCAGCAGGCCTTCAAGAACTTCCGCGTCGTGCCGCCCGGCACCGGCATCTGTCACCAGGTCAATCTCGAATATCTGGGCCAGGCCGTCTGGACCAGGGAAGAGGACGGCGAAGTCACCGCCTATCCGGATACCTGCGTCGGCACGGACAGCCACACGACGATGATCAATGGGCTGGGCGTGCTCGGCTGGGGCGTTGGCGGCATCGAAGCCGAAGCGGCGATGCTCGGCCAGCCGGTTTCCATGCTCCTGCCGGAAGTCATCGGCTTCAAGCTCACCGGCAGGCTCAAGGAAGGCGTGACCGCGACCGACCTCGTGCTTACCGTCGTGCAGATGCTGCGCAAGAAGGGCGTCGTCTCCAAGTTCGTCGAATTCTTCGGCTCCGGCCTCGACAACATGACGCTCGCGGATCGCGCGACGATCGGCAATATGGGCCCGGAATACGGCGCCACCTGCGGCTTCTTCCCGGTCGATGCCGAAACGATCAACTATCTCACCATCTCGGGTCGTGAAGAGAGCCGCATCGCGCTGGTCGAAGCCTATTCCAAGGCCCAAGGCATGTGGCGGGAAGGGGATGGTTCCGAGCTCGTCTTCACCGACACGCTGGAACTCGACCTCGGCGACGTCGTGCCGTCGATGGCCGGCCCCAAGCGCCCCGAGGGCCGCATCGCGCTCGAGAACATCGCCTCCGGCTTCGCGGCGGCGCTCGACAACGACTACAAGAAGCCCGGCCAGCTCGCCAACCGCTACGCGGTCGAGGGCACCGACTACGATCTCGGTCATGGCGACGTCGCGATCGCCGCGATAACCTCCTGCACCAATACCTCGAACCCCTCGGTGCTGATCGCCGCCGGCCTGCTTGCCCGCAAGGCGGTCGCCAAGGGCCTGAAGACGAAGCCCTGGGTCAAGACGTCGCTGGCGCCCGGATCGCAGGTCGTCGCCGAGTACCTGTCGAAATCCGGCCTCCAGACAGACCTCGACAAGCTCGGCTTCAATCTGGTCGGCTTCGGCTGCACAACCTGCATCGGCAATTCCGGCCCGCTGCCGACGGAGATCTCCAAGACGATCAACGACAAGGGTCTGATCGCCGCTGGCGTGCTTTCCGGCAACCGCAACTTCGAAGGCCGCATCTCGCCGGACGTACAGGCGAACTATCTCGCCTCGCCGCCGCTCGTCGTCGCCTATGCGCTGGCGGGTTCCGTCCAGAAGGACCTGACGAAGGAGCCGATCGGCGAAGACCAGAACGGGCAGCCCATCTACCTGAGGGACATCTGGCCGACTTCGCAGGAGATCCAGGACTTCATCTTCAAATACGTCACCCGGGAGCTCTACGCGACCAAATATGCGGACGTGTTCAAGGGCGACGCCAACTGGCAGGCCGTCCAGGTTCCGGCCGGCCAGACCTATGCCTGGGACGAGGGGTCCACCTACGTCCAGAACCCGCCCTATTTCGTCGGCATGGGCAAGAAGGGCGCCGGCATTTCCGACATCAAGAACGCCCGTGTCCTCGGTCTCTTCGGTGACAAGATCACCACCGACCACATTTCCCCGGCCGGTTCGATCAAGGCGGCCTCGCCTGCCGGCGCCTATCTGCTCGAGCACGGCGTCGGGATTGCCGACTTCAACCAGTACGGCACGCGCCGCGGTAATCATGAGGTGATGATGCGCGGCACCTTCGCCAATATCCGCATCCGCAACCACATGCTCGGCCCGAACGGCAAGGAAGGCGGTTATACGATCCACTATCCCTCCAAGGAGGAGATGTCGATCTATGACGCGGCCATGCAGTACAAGGAGGAGGGCGTTCCGCTCGTCATCTTCGCCGGCGTCGAATACGGCAACGGCTCTTCGCGTGACTGGGCGGCCAAGGGCACCAACCTCCTAGGCGTCAAGGCCGTGATTGCCCAGTCCTTCGAACGCATCCATCGTTCGAACCTGGTCGGCATGGGCGTCGTACCCTTCGTCTTCGAGGAAGGCACGACCTGGGAATCGCTGGCTCTCAAGGGCGACGAAGTCGTGACGATCGAGAATCTCGCCAACGTCCAGCCGCGCGAGAAGCGCGTGGCGAAGATCACCTATGGCGACGGCTCGGTGAAGGAGGTCCCGCTCATTTGCCGCATCGATACGCTCGACGAGGTCACCTACGTCAACAATGGCGGCATCCTGCAGACGGTTCTGCGCGATCTCGCCGCCTGATCGGCGACGTATGAACAGAAAGGCCGGGGCGTCCACATCGACGCCCCGGCTTTTTATTGTCCGGTCCACAGCGTTTTGCACGGCTTTGTGGCAGTCACTCCAACGTGACTTTTCGTTGAAGAATACCCGTCGTATGTAGGGGTCTCCCCGCGCGGCAAACGCGTTGAAGCGACGCACTTCCGGATGGAAACATTCCATATTTTCCCGGAAGTGCTCTAACGAGCACGAACAAAGACGCCATGATATCCGCCTGCACACCAACAATCCGACGTCTCGCCCTGGCGATCGGGCTGCTTGGTGCGTTCTGCGGAGCTTCCGCAGCGGATGACGGCAGGGCGGCCGAGAGCGGGCCGGTCAAGGATGGAGCGGTCAAGGATGGAGCGGTCAAGGACGGGGCGCTCAAGGGCGTCGTCGAACTCTTCACCAGCCAGGGCTGCTCCTCCTGTCCCCCGGCGGACGCGGCGCTCAAGAAGCTCGTCGATGAAGGCGAGGTCGTCGCGCTCGCCTATCATGTCGACTATTGGAACTATCTCGGATGGGCGGACACGCTCGCTTCCAAGGAAAATACCGAGCGGCAATATGCCTATGCGCGGATGCTCGGCCGCTACGGCGTCTATACGCCGCAGGCGATCCTGAACGGGCGCGACCACGCCAACGGCGCGGACCTGCCGGCCATCAGGAACCGGCTTGCCTTGATGGACGAGAAGGGCAAGGGCCTGTCGGTGCAGATCGCCGCCTCGATCGGCGGCGATGAAATCTCGATCAAGGTCGGTGCCGGCAAAGGCAGGGCGAATGTCGTCGTCGTCTATTTCGACCGGGCAAGGGTGGTCAAGGTCGAGAAGGGCGAGAACAGCGGCAAGGAGATCGCGTATTGGCATGCGGTGCGCGACATCCAGACCATCGGCATGTGGGAGGGCAAGCCCGCGGAGTTCACGCTGCCGGCCTCCGTCCTGTTCGAAGGCCAGGGCAATAGCGGTTGCGCGGTGCTGCTGCAATCGATGAAGGACAAGGAAACGCCGGGAGCCATCATCGGCGCCGCAACGGTTCTCGCGGGGCCGCAGGGAAAGCTCTGATGACAGGAAACGTTCCGCATCGCTTGCGGCGGAACAGGGGATGGTTCGGCCCGGCAGCATCGAGGGGCTGGGGCTGAGGGTTCGAAGTTACCGGACCGAACCAGCCATGTCTGCGTTCGAGAACCTCCCGCAGCATGACGGCTGGCCGGACATACGGTGGCAACGACTCTGTCCGGCAGCGGTCGGAGTGTTGCGGCGAATTGGGGCGGCGTTTTGACTGAATTGCGGCAGCCCCAAGAATTGCTGACATTGATCAACAGCTTCCGGCTTGCTTTTCCGATCGTGTGAGGCACACTGTCGTGGTCCTGTCACATTAGAAGGCCGAAATGCCGATGACTGATGAAACGGATTTGCCGCGAGGCGAAGCACGTCACTACGGCCAGACCACCTCCGACGTGGTCGTCGATCTTCACGAATACAAGCAAGCCAAGAACCCCCCGCCCGTCACCTTCCATCGCCGCGAACTCGACCTGATCCTCAAGGTCTACGGCCGTATGGTGGGCGAAGGGGAGTGGCGCGACTATGCGATCGACCACCTGAGGGACCGGGCCGTTTTTTCAGTGTTCAAGCGCGCCGGAGAAGTGCCTCTCTACCGCATCGAGAAAAACCCGAAGCTCGCCGCGAAACAGGGCGCCTTCAGCGTGCTCAACGCTCACGGGACGATATTGAAGCGGGGCCACGAGCTCGCCCAGGTGCTCAAGGCCTTCGACAAGGTGCTGAAGCTCGTCAAAACCTGACGACATATCACTCGGAGCTTCCCCTCATCCGCCTGCCGGCACCTTCTCCGCGCAGACGGGGCGAAAGGACAAGCGGCAGCGCTTCGCCTCGGTCCCCTCTCCCCGCATGCGGGTTTATCCCTGAATCGGTTGGCGGCGGCAAATCGCTTGCATCGAAGCGTGCCATCCGTGTTGCGAATCAGATAAGTGTATGCTTATCTGACGTCATGACTGAGAACGACATATTCAAAGCGCTCGCCGACCCGACACGCCGTGCAATCTTCGAGAAGCTGGCGAGCGGAAGCATGAACGCCAGTGCCTTGCGCGACGGAATGGACATCAGCCAGCCGGCCATGTCCCAACATCTCCACGTGTTGCGTAATGCAAAGCTGGTGCGGGAGGAGCGGCAGGGGCGCTTCGTGAACTACGAGGTCGACCCGGAGGGGCTGGCGCTCGTTGCCGGATGGCTGGCGAAATATCGCGCCTACTGGCCGGCGCGGATCGATGCGTTGAAGGTCTTGCTGAGGGATATGGATCAATGAACGATGTGGAGCTGAACGAGCAGGCAAGGAATCTGGTGCTCGAATACGAACTCGATGAATCGCCTGAAAAGGTGTGGCGGGCAATCAGCATGCCTGAGTTCCGTGAGCGATGGCTGCCCAGGCGCGAACTGACTGGGGCCGAGCCTGTCTCCACGGCGCCGGGCAAGGAAATCCGCTACAGAATGCGCGACGACGAACCTCCCTTTCTCGAAAGCCTCGTGGCGTTTCAGGTCAGGCCCAGCAATGACGGCGGCATGATTCTGAGAATTATCCATGGGCTGGAGGATGAGCGGCTGGCTCCGCGAACTCCGCCGGCGGCGAACAGCAACCGGCTTTGGCTGATGCGCGCCGCCTGACGTCTCACTCTACCAAAACAAACTCATCAGACAGGAGTTCGCCTATGCGCGAAGCGATGCAACTCGTCCCTATGGTCGTCGAGCAATCCAGCCGTGGCGAGCGCTCATTCGACATCTATTCCCGCCTGCTGCGGGAGCGAATAATCTTTCTGAACGGCGAGGTGAACGATGCAGTGTCTGCTCTCGTTTGCGCACAGTTGTTGTTCCTGGAAGCCGAAAGCCCCAGAAAACCGATCCAACTCTATATAAACTCGCCCGGCGGTGTCGTTACCAGCGGCTTCGCGATGTACGACACGATGCGTTACATCCGGGCGCCCGTGCATACGCTTTGCATGGGAACGGCCCGTTCGATGGGTTCGTTCCTGCTGATGGCAGGCCAAGCGGGCGAGCGCACCGCCCTGCCCAATGCAAACATTCTCGTCCATCAACCTTCGGGCGGCTTTCAGGGACAGGCCTCCGATATGCTCATCCATGCCGAGGAAATCAGGCGAACCAAACACCGCATGACGCGGCTTTATGCCGAGCATTGCGGGCGAACATATGAAGAATTCGAGCGCGCGATGGATCGCGACCGTTTCATGACGGCGGAAGAAGCTCTGGAGTGGGGTCTGATCGACCGCATCCTCACCGAACGGGAGCTCGGCGCTGAATTTGACGCTTGAAGCTCACCTGCGCAGGCTCAGCTCCTATAAAGCGTATCCGGATAGACGCCCTCGGCGGGCTTCATTGCGGTTCCTTGTCCGAGCGGCCGCTGCATCAAGGCCGTATCCAGCCACCGGCCATGCTTGAAGCCGGTTGCCTTCATCAGCCCCTGCAGTTCGAAGCCGAGCGCCCGGTGCAGGGCGATCGATGAGGGGTGCACCCCGCCGATTACCGCTATCATCTGGCGGAAGCCGAGAGCCGTACAGCGCCCGACCAGTTCGGAAAGCAGCGCCTTGCCGATGCCCTTGCCCCGTGCTTCCGGCGAAAGATAGATCGAATCCTCCACCAGGAACCGATAGGCGGTTCGGTTGCGGAAGGCGGAGGCATAGGCATAGCCGATAACCGCGCCACGCTCGTCCAGCGCGACCACATAGGGGTAGCCGTTGCCGGTGATCGTGGAGAAGCGGAGCGCCATCTCGGCTTCGGATGGCGGCGTCTCCTCATAGGTCGCGACCCCGTTCAAGACGGACTCGCGATAGATCTCGGTAATCGAGCGGAGGTCGGCGGCAACGGCGTCGCGGAGCGTGGCGGTCATGGAATTCTTCGCGCATTATGGCTGGAGATGTACTGTCTCGCATGGATGCGCCGGATCGATCAAGGCCGGCTCCGGCAAACAAAAAAGGCGGCCGAAGCCGCCTTTTCCGTCACACCGGTTCGCTACTACTCGTTCCTGTTGCCAAGGAACTGCAGCATGAACATGAACAGGTTGATGAAGTCGAGGTAGAGCGTCAGCGCACCCATGATGGCCTTGCGGCCGGCGACCAAGGCGTCATCGCCTTCGAAGTACATTTCCTTGAGCTTCTGCGTGTCGTAGGCGGTCAGGCCGGCGAAGATGAGCACGCCGATCACCGAGATCGCGAAGCCGAGTGCCGAAGAGGCAAGGAAGATGTTGACGACGGATGCGATGATCACGCCGAAGAGGCCCATGATCAGGAACGATCCGAGGCCCGAAAGGTCCTTCTTCGTCGTATAGCCGTAAAGCGACAGGGCGCCGAACGAAGCAGCCGTCACGAAGAACGTCTGCACGATGCTCTGGCCGGTGAAGACCAGGAAGATCGACGACAGGGACAGGCCCATCAGCGCCGCATAGACCCAGAAGGTCGTCTGCGCCGCGGAAACGCTCATGGAATTGATGCGGAAGCTCAGGAAGAACACCAGCGCAAGGGGCGCCAACATCACGACCCACTTCAGGGGGGAAGCGTAGATAAGCTGGGCGAATGCCGGATTAGAGGCGGCAAGCGCATAGGTTCCGTAAGCTGCCACGCCGGTGATCGCCAGGCCGAGGGCCATCAGGTTGTAGACCTTCAGCATATAAGCGCGAAGGCCTTCGTCGATCACGGCACCCGCCTGAGCGCCGGCGGGCGACATTCGGGTTTGGTAGTTTCTCAGATCAGCCATTGTTTCCTCATTTAAGCCCCGGTTGAAGTTACGGTGTCGGGCGGCGAACCTTGTCGTTCCTTTGCGCGCCCAGGCGCCGCTGCGGGGCTCCAGCATGCCTGTGGACAAATATGATGGTGAACGCCGTCATGCACAAGGGCGAAGCGCTTGGAATCGCACAAAGTCGGCCCGCCGGACCATCAAACTGGAGTGATTTACGGTTAACTCGGCCGTCATGGCCGAAATCGCGCGACAGGCATGGCAGGATCAGAGTTCCCGCAGCACCGGAGCGGCCTTTTGCCCGAGGACGCGCCAGGTTCCGGCGAGGCCGATCCCGACCGTCACGACCAGCGCAAGAACGATGGTCCCGACGGCAACGTCCGGCAGGAAGCTCGACGGCAGGGTCATGATGCGGCTGACGACGAACCAGGCCGAAACGCCGCCGGCGAAAAGCGCGAAGACGGCAGTCGCCAGGCCGAGAATGACGTATTCGTAGCTGAAGGCGCGGATCAGGGTCGCCCGCGTCGCGCCGAGCGTCTTCAGGACCACCGCATCGTGGATGCGGGCACGGTTGCCGGCGGCAAGTGCGCCGGCAAGCACGAGGATAGACGCGACAAGCGCGACCGCCGCGGCCGCGCGCACCGCAGTTGCAAGCTGCCCGAGCAGCGTATTGACGATGTCGAGCGCGTCCTTCACGCGCACGCTGGTGATCGTCGGGTAGGCATTCGTCACCCTCTTCAATACCGCCGCCTCCTCCTCGGCCGAAGCGTCGGGATCGATGATGGTCGCGAGCCAGGCATGCGGGGCGCCGGCGAAGGTGTTCGGCGAGAAGACCATGACGAAATTGATCGACAGCGACTCCCACTCGACCTCGCGGAAATTGGCGATCCGGGCCGTGATGTTGCGGCCGAGCACGTTGACGGTCACCGTATCGCCGAGCTTCAGCCCGAGCTCGCGGGCCTCCTCCGCCGAGAAGGAGACGAGCGGCTCGCCGCCATAGTCCTCGGGCCACCAGCTGCCTTCGGTGAGTTTGGAATTTTCCGGCCTGTTCTTGGCATAGGTGATGCCGCGATCTCCGCGCAGCACCCATTGGCCGCCGGGGGGAACGTTGCGGCTGTTCACATCCTCGCCGTTGAGCGCGACGATGCGCCCGCGCAGCATCGGCACTTCGATGATCTTGCCCTCCGGCATAGCTCCCGCGAGCACGGAGCGGAAGCCTTCGATCTCGCTGCCCTGGATGTCGACGAAGAAGAAGTTGGGCGCGCGCTCGGCCATGTCGCCGGTGAGCTCGCGCCGCAGATTGCCGTCGATGAGCGCCAGCGTCACCAGAAGAGTGAGACCGAGGCCGAGCGACAGCACCACCGACGGCGTCAAGGCACCCGGCCGGTGAATGTTGCCGATGGCCAGTCTCAGCGCCGGCGAATTGACGCGCGGGCTGCGCCGCGCCAGCCAGGATATGAGGAGCGAAACCCCGCGCAGCACGATGAAGGCAAAGGCGATCGCGCCAAGAAAGATCAGCGAAATGGAACGGTCATAGGCGGCCCAGACCGCGAGCCCGGCAAGTCCTGCCAGGCAGATGAAGGCGCCGGCGAGATAGGGCAGGGCAGGCAAGCCCGCCGGCTCGAAACCCTGCTGCCGGAAAAGCGCAGTCGCCGGCACACGGCGCGCCCGCCCGAGCGGCAGGATGGCGAAGGTCAGCGCCGTCAGAAGGCCGAAAAGCGCCGCAAGACCCAGGGCCGAGGGATAGAGCACGAATGCGGTGGATACGGGCAGCAGGCCGGCAAGGAACTGCGCTGCCACGAAGGGGATGAGGGCGCCGAGCACGAGGCCGATCGCGATGCCGATGAGGGCGATCATCAGGATCTGCGCAAGGTAGATCATCGCGACCAGCGACGCCGGAGCGCCGAGACATTTGAAAGTCGCGATGACGCTGCGCTTGCCGTCGAGATAGGAGCGCACGGCGTTGGCAACCCCGACGCCTCCGACGATCAGCGCCGTGAGCCCGACGAGCGTCAGGAATTGCGAGAAACGCGTGATGTTTGCGTTGAGGGAGGGTGCGGCATTGCCGCTCGTCCGTATCGACCAGCCGGCGGAGGGAAAGCGCGTCTCGGCCTGCACGCGAATGAGCGGCACGTCTGCGGGATCCGGCAGGCGGACCTTGTAGGTGTGTTCGACAAGGCTGCCGGTCTGCACGAGCCCGGAAGCGACAAGCGCATCGGAGGAAATCATCAGCCGCGGCGCGAAACCGAAGCCGTCGGAAAGAGCGTCGGGTTCGCTGGCGAGTACCGCGCCGACCCGAATACGCGCATTGCCGATGAGAATTTCCGCGCCCGGCGAGATGCCGAGGCGCTCGAGAAGCAGCGGTGCGGCGACTGCGCCGAACACCTCGCCGTCCTTCGCCAGCAATTCAGGGAGCGGCTTTGCCGGCTCGCTTTCGAGCTTGCCGTAAAGCGGGTAGGCGCCGTCCACGGCCTTGAGCTCCACCAGCGCCTGGTTGGAGCCGTCCGGGAGCCGCGCCATGGAACGAAGACCGGCGGATACCGAAACCTCGCCGAGACCCTGGAGGAAGGCACGCTCGTCCGCGGTCGCCACCCGATTGTTGAGCTCGAACCGGATGTCGCCGGCGAGCAGTTCCTGCCCTTGCGAGGCGATCGTTTCGCTGATCGACTGGGACAGCGAGTTGACCCCGGCGATCGCGGCCGTACCGAGAGCGATGCAGGCGAGGAAAATATAGAAGCCCCTCAGCCCCCCGCGCATTTCCCGGAGTGCCAGACGAAGCGCGAACAGCGGGCGCAGCGCGAGCAGAGGGCGCAGGGAAATCGTGGGGAGCAGCCGCCGGACGGCAACCGTCCCGCTCATGCGGACACGGCTCCCTGCCGGGCCGAGGCGGAGAGCCGTTCAGCGTCGGGGACGATTTCACCGGAGCGGACGCGTATCTGTCTTTCGCAGCGTCCGGCGAGCGCCGCATCATGCGTGACGAGAACGAGCGTCATGCCACGCTCGCGCTGTTCGGCAAAGAGGAGGTCGGCGATCTGTCGGCCGGTCTCCGCGTCGAGGTTGCCCGTCGGCTCGTCGGCGATCAGCAGCTTCGGAGAGGGCGCGAGCGCCCGGGCGATCGCCACGCGCTGCTGTTCGCCGCCGGAAAGCTGCCCGGGGTAGTGCGTCAGGCGTTCGCCGAGCCCCACGGCGATCAGTTCCTTACGCGCTATGTCGAATGCATTGCGGACATTCGCGAGCTCGAGCGGCACCGCGACGTTCTCGAGCGCGGTCATGTTCGGGATGAGATGAAAGGACTGGAAAACGATGCCGACATTGCGGCCGCGGAAATCGGCGACTGCGTCCTCGCCGAGGCGGTGGAGCGCCGTGCCGTCAATGATGATTTCGCCGCCGTCGAGCCGCTCCAGCCCAGCCATGACCATGAGCAGAGTCGATTTGCCCGAGCCCGAGGGGCCGACGATGCCCACCGATTCGCCGGCATCGATCGCGAGGCTTACGCCCTTCAGCACATGCACGGACGCCGCAGCTTCGCCCAGCGTCAGATCCGCATTTTTCAACTCGATGATGGTTTTTGCCACGCGAAAGAGCCCTATATGAAAATTTGATACGGATCATCAAACAATTGTCCGCCGATTTAGGAACGAGCCTATGGCATTAAAAGACTTTCGGCCCATTTTATTCGGCCTGACAATGACAATCGTGTTATCGGCGGCGGCTCGCGCCGAGCCCGTCAGCCTCGTCGGCTTCGGCGACAGCCTGATGGCCGGCTACCAACTTCCCCCGGAAGATGCCTTCCCCGCCCGCCTCGAAAAGGCCCTTAAGGACAAGGGGCTCGCCGTCACGATCGCCAATGCCGGCGTATCCGGCGACACCACCTCCGGCGGTCTTGCCCGCATCGACTGGTCGATCCCCGACGGAACAGACGGCGTAATCCTGGAGCTCGGCGCCAACGACGCGCTGCGCGGCATCCCGCCGGAAGAGACGCGCAAGAATCTGCAGGCGATGGTCACACGGCTCAAGGAGCGCGGCATCGCCGTCCTGCTCGCAGGAATGATGGCGCCGCCGAACATGGGGCCGGATTATGCGGCGCGCTTCAATCCGATCTATCCCGACCTCGCAAAGGAACACAATCTCGTCTTCTACCCTTTCTTCCTCGACGGCGTCGTGACCGAGGTTGGCCTTAAGCTCGACGACGGCATGCATCCGAACGG
Source organism: Sinorhizobium sp. P24N7 (assembly GCF_042436655.1). Taxonomy (NCBI): domain Bacteria; kingdom Pseudomonadati; phylum Pseudomonadota; class Alphaproteobacteria; order Hyphomicrobiales; family Rhizobiaceae; genus Sinorhizobium; species Sinorhizobium sp. P24N7. Next base: position 223,819 of record NZ_JBHMIW010000006.1, read on the forward strand.
CGGGGGTGTCGGCGTCATGGTAGAGCGCTTCCTGCCGACGGCGGAGCTTTTCGTCCGCTCACTTGCGAAAGGAGAATGACAGCGCATCCACAGTTAAGGGAAAGTAAACGTTCCGACGGGACAAATAATGGTTGCGTGCAGATGCGATGCGTGATTCGCTTCAAGCATCTGCAAGAGATTCGGGGAGCTCGCCATGCCGAGACTATTCACCGCCCTCGAAATTCCGCGCAATGCAGCAATGAGTCTTTCCTTGCTGCGCGGAGGTCTTCCCGGAGCTCGCTGGATCGATGTGGAGAATTACCACATCACGCTCCGCTTCATCGGCGACGTCGACTGGCGAACCGCCGACGAGATCATCGACAGGCTTGACCGCATCGAACGGCCCGAGTTTCAGCTGCAGCTGTCGGGCACCGGCGCCTTCGGCTCCAAGAAACCGCACTCCGTCTGGGCCGGCGTCAGCATGGCTTCCGAAATGTTCGCCCTTCAGGCTGAGATCGAGCGCATCTGCCAGCGCATAGGGCTTCCCTCGGATCCGCGAAAGTTCACCCCGCATGTGACGCTGGCGCGCCTGCGCTCCTCGCGCGTCGAGGATGTCGTCGAATATCTCTCCGGGCGCGGTAATTTCGTCACCGCTCCCTTTACCGTCTCCCGCTTCGTGCTCCTGTCGTCACGCGATTCGGTCGGCGGCGGTCCGTATCTCACGGAAGAGGTCTTCCCGCTTCACGAAGAGCGCTCGAACCTCGCGAGCAATGAGGAGCATCCTGCTTCGAGCGTCTGGTAAAGCGCCCGAAGGCCTCCGCCGGCTCCCGGATAGGGACCGGAACGTCCTCGTCGAGCGGCGGGCTTGCGCGTGAACATTGTCGCGGGCAAGCTCGTTGTTAAGGACGGGATGCACAAGGAGGAAGAGCATGCGGCCGGAAAAATTGGACGCGGCGGCCATCGCCGAGCATTTGCACAAGATGGAGGGCTGGGTCCTTGCGGAGGACGGCGGCTCTATATGGAAGACCTTCCGGTTCAAGACCTTCGCCGAGGCCTTCACCTTCATGACGCAATGCGCCTTCGCCGCCGAAAAGCTCAATCATCATCCGGAATGGTTCAACGTCTACAACAAGGTGGACGTGACGCTGTCGACTCACGACGCGGAAGGACTGACCGAACTCGATTTCAAATTGGCGGCAAAGATGGACCAGGCGGCCGAGGGTCGCATGCCCGACCACATGAAATAAGGGCCGCATGCCCGACCATAGCAAACAGGAGCCGCGTGCCCGGCCATTTGAAATAGCGGCCACCGTTCCCATATCAGGCTGCGGCACTACAATGCCGCGCAGTACCCTGAACGACCGGAATCGACGCGATGGACGATATCAAGATCGGTGAAATTCTCCTCCCCGGCGAGGAATCCGAGCAGGAGCGCAAGGAACACAAGGTGCGCCGCCGGTTCTGGCCGACCTTCCGGCGCGCGGCCCGGCAGATTCCCTTCAGCCGCGACCTCGTCGCCGCCTATTATTGCGCAGTCGATCCGGCGACGCCGACGCGCACGCGCGGCATTCTGCTCGCGGCGCTCGGCTATTTCGTCCTGCCGCTCGATTTCGTGCCTGACATGCTGGCCATGATCGGCTTCTCCGACGACATCGCCGTATTGACGGCCGCCTTTGCCGCAATCAGCGGCCAGATCAAGGAACGGCATTACCAAAAGGCCGATGAAGTGCTGCGAGACGGCGCCGGGCAGTGAGGTATTCCCGCTACTGCGGCGTTTGCGCGTCCGATCCCCCGGCGCCAGAGGCGCCTTGCCGCAATCCCGCCCGGAAAGTCAAACTCTTGCCCGATTCTTTGTGACATAGAGGGAGGCAAGGGGCGGCTCTCCAGTATCGACGTCGACCGGATCGGCAATCCGTGTGCGAATGGACCTCGAGGCGCATTCGGGCGCAAAAAGGGGCGTTTTCCCGAGTCGTTGACGGTTTGGTAACCCGGATTAAGTCAAAATAAACTTAAATCGTGACTATGCGTTGCCCATCCCACGCGGTATCGGGCGACCGTAAGCAAGACAAGCGGCAGGAACTCATGTTTGTAAGAAAGATCGCAACTGCACTCGCACTCGTAATGGCTGCATCCGGCGTGGCTTCCGCTCAATCTCCGACGCGAATCCAGCAGTTCAACGCCTGGGGTGCATATTCCTACCAGGCCGGCAACGGCAAGGTCTGCTATGTGCTGTCCGTGCCGAAGGAAAAGACCCCGGCCGGTGTCGATCACGGCGATATCTTCTTCCTCGTTTCGCAGCGTCCGGGACAGAACATCAGCTATGAGCCGCAGGCGATGATGGGATACCCGCTGCAGGACAATTCCAAGGTCAACGTGGTGGTCGACGGCCGCACCTTCGTCATGTTCACCAAGGGCAATTCCGCCTGGGTGGAAAACGCCGCCGAGGAACCGGCACTGGTCGCTGCGATGAAATCGGGCAAGGCCATGTCGGTCAACGCGAAATCGCGGCGCGGTACGGAGACCTCCTACTCCTATTCGCTCTCCGGCATTTCGGCCGCCCTGAAGCAGATCGAGGCCTGCAAGTAAGAGCCAAGCGCGCGTGACGATTGCAAGGGCCGGCCATGAGGCCGGCCTTTTTGCGTTGGGTGTTCAGGCGGATCAGGGGCAGACTAACGTCCCATGGTGACTCGCCGCCAAAAGAATGCTAAAGCGCCCCCAAATTCTGAGCCCCCGCACCCCCGTCGAGCGCGTGGCCGAGGCTCGCCAGATTTCAATTCGAGCATCGGAACAGGATCCGGAAACGTCTCCGGACGAGCCGTCGCTTTACGACAGGACCAGATGAGCATGGCAGTCACCGAGATTCTAAACAGGGCGGACATCGTCAAGGCGCCCCAGGTGCGGCTTGCGCCACAGCCGGAAAAGCCGTCGCTGATCGGCCTGTTGCGCGAAGACATCGCGAAGCTGCTCGTCGAAAAGGGCGTGCCGGAGCGGCAGGTGAAGATGCGCGTCAGCCAGCTCTGGCATTGGCTTTATGTTCGCGGCGTCTCGGATTTCGACGAAATGTCCAACGTCTCCAAGGACATGCGCGAGATGCTGAGGGAGCATTTCACCATCGCACGGCCGGAGATCGTCGAAGAGCAGGTTTCGGGCGACGGAACGCGCAAGTGGCTGCTGCGCTTTCCCGCACGCGGCGCCGGCCGTCCGGTAGAGATCGAGACGGTCTACATTCCCGAGGAGGGCCGCGGCACGCTTTGCATTTCGAGCCAGGTCGGCTGCACGCTCACCTGTTCCTTCTGCCACACCGGCACGCAGAAGCTGGTGCGCAATCTGACGGCGGAAGAGATCCTTGCGCAGCTTCTGCTCGCCCGCGACCGGCTCGGCGATTTCCCCGAGCGCGACACGCCGCAGGGTGCGATCGTGCCGGCGGAAGGCCGCAAGATCACCAATATCGTGATGATGGGGATGGGCGAGCCGCTCTACAATTTCGAAAACGTCAAGACGGCGCTGCTGATCGCGTCCGACGGCGACGGGCTGTCGCTGTCGAAGCGGCGCATCACCCTTTCGACCTCCGGCATCGTGCCGGAGATCTACCGCACCGGTGAGGAAATCGGGGTGATGCTCGCGATTTCGCTTCACGCCGTGCGCGACGATCTGCGCGACATGCTGGTGCCGATCAACAAGAAGTATCCGCTGAAGGAGCTGATGGAGGCCTGCCGCGCCTATCCGGGCCTGTCGAATGCCCGCCGCATCACCTTCGAATATGTGATGCTGAAGGACGTCAACGACAGCCTGGAAGACGCCAAGGAACTGGTGAAGCTCCTGAAGGGCATTCCGGCCAAGATCAACCTGATCCCCTTCAATCCCTGGCCGGGCACCAATTATCAGTGCTCGGACTGGGAGCAGATCGAGAAGTTCGCCGACTTCATCAACCAGGCCGGCTATGCCTCGCCGATCCGCACCCCGCGCGGCCGCGACATTCTTGCCGCCTGCGGACAGCTCAAGTCGGAATCGGAACGCATGCGCAAGGTCGACCGCCTCGCCTTCGAGGCGATGATGATCGCCAATCACGGCGAGGACTGAGGCGGCTCATCGTCCTTCCAGCAGTTTCGGGCGTGCCGCACGATCACCGCGATCGATGAAGAAGTTTGATGGATGAAGCTGTTTACGCCGATTGATTTCGGGCCCTTGCTTTCCTAAGAAAGCGGCGGAATTATTCTGAAGCGATGCGGGAGGGACGTTAGCCGGCCTTCGCGGAAATCGCCAACCAAAAACCGGAGGACACCCATGCGTTCGCTTCTTATCGCGCTTGCCGCCACGGTCGCGCTTTCTCTACCGGCACGCGCCGACGAAGTCACGGTTGCCGTCACGGCAATCGTCGAACATCCCGCGCTCGATGCCGCACGCGACGGCGTCAAGGATGCGCTGGCCGCCGCCGGCTACAAGGAAGGCGAGAACCTCAAGTTCATTTACGAGTCGGCGCAGGGTAACCCGGCGACCGCAGCACAGATCGCCCGCCAGTTCGCGGGCGAGGCCCCGAGCGTAATCGTGCCGATCTCCACCCCGTCGGCCCAGGCCGTGGTCTCCTCCACCCGCGATATTCCCGTTGTCTTCACCGCCGTTTCCGATCCGCTGGGCGCGCAGCTCGTCAAGGACATGGAGAAGCCCGGCGGCAACGTCACCGGTCTTTCCGACCTGTCCCCGGTTGCCGAGCACGTGGCGCTGATCAAGGAGATCCTGCCGAACGTCAAGACCATCGGCTATCTCTACAATTCGGGCGAAGCGAACTCCGTCTCGCTGCTGGCGGTCCTCAAGGAAGAGGCTGAAAAGGCCGGCCTGACGGTGATCGAATCCGCCGCGACGAAGTCGGCCGAAGTCCAGGGTGCGGCTCGTGCGCTCGTCGGCCGCGCCGACGCGATCTATGTCCCGACGGACAACACCATCATCTCCGCCCTCGAAGGTGCCGTCGCCGTCGCAGAGGAAAGCAAGCTGCCGCTCTTCACCGCCGACACCGATTCCGTCTCCCGCGGCGCACTGGCGGCTCTCGGTTTCAATTACTATGACGTCGGCAAGCAGACGGGCGAGGTCGTCGTTCGCGTCCTCAAGGGCGAAAACCCCGGCGATATCGCCGTCAAGGTCGCCGCCGGAACCGATCTCGTGATCAACAAGGGCGCCGCCACCCGTATGGGCGTCACACTGCCGGAGAGCGTCGTCGGGCGGGCGACCCGGACGATCGAGTAACGATCCCCCTCTCCGGACGATCCCCTTTCCGGGCGATCCCCTTTCCGGGCGATCATTGTCTTTTTGCCGCCCCCGTTCCATACGGGGGCGGTTCGCTTATCGAGCGGGATACGGAAATGGTGCGCATCCCGCTTCAACTTCAGAATACGTGCTCCGCAGCGCCCTACGCCTGCGGAGCATCCGAGAAGAGGACTACCGGCGTTGAGTCAAATCGCTTTCTGGGGAGCCGTGGAGCTGGGGCTTGTCTATGCCTTCGTCGCCGTCGGCGTCTTTCTCGCCTTCCGGGTGCTCGACTTTCCGGATCTGACCGTTGACGGCTCCTTTCCGCTTGGCGCCGCAGTCACCGCGGTCCTGATCATCGCCGGCGTCAATCCTTGGCTTGCCGCAGCGGTGGCGATGGTCGCCGGTGCTGCCGCAGGGATGGTAACGGCGCTCCTGAACGTGCGGTTCAAGATTCTGAACCTGCTCGCCTCGATCCTGACGATGATTGCGCTCTTCTCGGTCAATCTCCGCATCATGGGCAAGCCCAACGTCGCATTGATCAATGCCGACACGATGCTTTCGCCCTTCTATGGCCTCGGTCTGCGGGACTTCTATGTGCGCCCGCTTTTCGTCGGCATTCTCGTCGCCCTTGCCGTCGTTCTCGTCTGGCGCTTTCTTGAAAGCGATGCGGGCCTTGGGATGCGGGCGACCGGCGCCAATTCCCGCATGGCACGGGCGCAAGGGGTCGACACCAGCCGGCAGATCTATCTCGGCATGGCGATCTCCAACGCACTCGTCGCCCTGGGCGGTGCACTGTTTGCCCAGACCAACGGCTTTGCCGACGTGACCTCGGGTGTCGGGACGATCGTCGTGGGGCTTGCCGCCGTGATCATCGGCGAGACGTTGCTCGGCGCCCGCGGCATTCTGATCGCGCTCATCGGCTGCGTGCTCGGGTCGATCCTCTACCGCATCGCCATCCAGGTGGCGCTTTCGACCGATACGCTCGGTCTGCAGGCTTCCGATCTCAATTTCGTGACCGCGCTGCTGGTGACGATAGCGCTCATCCTGCCCCGCCTGCGCCGCGGAGGTGCCGCATGATCAACGTCGAAAACATCCAGGTCGTCTTCGGCAAGGGCACGCCGCTCCAGAAGCAGGCGCTGAACGGCGTCAGCCTCACCATCGAGGAAGGCTCCTTCGTCACGGTCATCGGCTCCAACGGTGCCGGCAAGTCGACGCTTCTCGGGGTTCTCGCAGGCGACGTGCTGCCGAGCGGCGGCCGCGTCACGATCGGTACGACCGACGTGACGCGCAAGGGCACGGCGGCCCGCGCAGGGCTCGTCGCGCGTGTCTTCCAGGATCCGCTCGCCGGCAGTTGCGGCGCTCTCTCGATCGAGGAAAACCTGGCGCTGGCCGCCAGGCGCGGCGAGAGCCGCGGCCTGACGCCGGCGCTCGGCTCGCGGCGGCGCGAGCATTTCCGCGAGCGTATCGCCGAACTTAATCTGGGTCTCGAAAACCGCATGCGCGACCGCATGGACCTGCTTTCGGGCGGCCAGCGCCAGGCGGTGTCGCTGGTGATGGCGACGCTTGCGGGCTCCGAGGTGCTGCTGCTCGACGAGCACACGGCGGCACTCGACCCGGGAATGGCCGAGTTCATCATGAACCTCACCCAGAAGATCGTCTCGGACCGCAAGCTGACGACGCTGATGGTCACGCATTCGATGCGCCAGGCGCTCGATTTCGGCCACCGCACCGTCATGCTCCACGGCGGCGAGATCGTGCTCGATGTTGCGGGCGACAGCCGCAAGACGCTTCAGGTCGAGGACCTCATCGCCATGTTCCGCCGCATTCGCGGGCAGACGTTGGACGACGATGCGCTGCTGATCGGGTGACGAAGTTTGGGCGGGTGTGGCCCCTCATCTGCCTGCCGGCATCTTCTTCCCGCAGGACGGGGAGAAGAGGGCACGCCGCGATCTCGGCGCTCGATCCGCAACCTTGAATATCGACTCGAAATTTGGGTAGCGGATCTTGCCGCTTGTCTCTTCTCCCCGTCAGGACGGGGAGAAGATGCCGGCAGGCAGATGAGGGGCAAATAACCGCAAACGCCCGGAGATAATCTCAGCGCGCCTGCGTCAGGAAAATCTTCACGGCAAAAATCGAGAAGACTCCGGCGAAGCTGTAGTCGATCGCCCGCATGACGCGCCTGTTGCGCTGCAGCCAGGCGGCAAGCCAATCGGCGGCGAGCACGACCATCGCATTGACCGGCATGCCGATGACGATGAAGAAAAAGCCGAGGAACAGGAGCTTGCCCGTGACGGCGGGATCTCCGGCGCTGACGAACTGCGGCAGGAAGGTCATGAAGAATATCACGACTTTCGGGTTCAGAATGTTCACCGAAAAGCCGGTCGCGACGTTCGAAAGCGCAGTTCCCTTCGCCTCCGTCACCTTCGTCACCGACAGGCTGGATCCGTAGCGGATCGCCTGGATCGCAAGCCAGAGGAGATAGGCTGCACCGCCGGTCTTCAGAACCAGGAAGGCGGACGGAGATGCCGTGATCAGTGCCGAAATGCCGAAGGCGACGAGCAGCGTATGGACGACGATGCCAAGTCCGGTGCCGAGCACGACGAAAAGCGCGGCCTTCTTCCCCTGCGCCAGTGCCCGGCTGATCGAAAGCGTCATGTCCGGACCCGGTGTCGCGGCGAGGAGGAGACTTGCTGCGGCGAAAGCGATGAGTGTCGGCAGGTTGGGAACGAAATCCATGACGCATTCCTCGAACGACGATCCTTGCTGATACCTCCGGCCTGAGGCTTTTGCCAGTGGATTCACGCGATCTGGCGACCGCCTTGCATTTTCTTCCCGCCTGTCCTCCGCGCTCAAACGCGGCACAGTTTTGGGCGACATGCAGTAGTTCCGCTTGTATCCCCTCAAGTTCTGGCTAAAGTGCCGCAGATTTTCGATGCGGCAGCGCCGCGCCCGAGAGCCTGACAAAACGAGCAGACGGACAAAAACCATGGCATCGCATAAAGACGTCAAGAAGGTCGTTCTCGCCTATTCCGGCGGTCTCGACACCTCGATCATCCTCAAATGGCTGCAGACTGAACTGGGCGCCGAAGTGGTGACCTTCACCGCCGACCTCGGCCAGGGCGAAGAACTGGAGCCGGCTCGCAAGAAGGCCGAGATGCTCGGCATCAAGGAGATCTATATCGAGGACGTCCGCGAGGAATTCGTGAGGGACTTCGTGTTCCCGATGTTCCGCGCCAATGCCGTCTATGAAGGCGTCTACCTGCTCGGCACCTCGATCGCCCGTCCGCTGATCTCCAAACACCTCATCGATATAGCCAGGAAGACCGGCGCCGATGCGATCGCCCATGGCGCGACCGGCAAGGGCAACGACCAGGTCCGATTCGAGCTTTCTGCTTACGCGCTCAATCCGGACATCAAGATCATCGCCCCCTGGCGAGACTGGTCGTTCAAGAGCCGCACCGATCTGCTCGAATTCGCCGAAAAGCACCAGATCCCGGTCGCCAAGGACAAGAAGGGCGAGGCGCCTTTCTCCGTCGACGCCAACCTCCTGCACTCCTCCTCGGAAGGAAAAGTGCTGGAGGACCCGGCCCAGGAAGCTCCCGAATATGTGCATATGCGCACCATTTCGCCGGAAGCGGCACCCGACAAGGCGACCATCATCAAGGTCGGCTTCGAACGTGGCGATGCCGTGTCGATCGACGGCGTGCGCATGTCGCCGGCAACGCTTCTTGCGAAGCTCAACGAATACGGCCGCGACAACGGCATCGGCCGCCTCGACCTCGTGGAGAACCGTTTCGTCGGCATGAAGTCGCGCGGCGTCTACGAGACTCCCGGCGGCACGATCCTGCTTGCGGCCCATCGTGCGATCGAGAGCATCACGCTCGACCGCGGCGCGGCGCATCTGAAGGACGAGCTGATGCCGCGCTATGCCGAGCTCATCTATTACGGCTTCTGGTTCTCTCCGGAGCGCGACATGCTGCAGGCGGCGATCGACAAGAGCCAGGAGCATGTGGAAGGCGAAGTGACGCTGAAGCTCTACAAGGGCAATGTCATGGTCATCGGCCGCGAGAGCGGCAAGTCGCTCTATTCCGACAAGCTCGTCACCTTCGAGGACGATCAGGGCGCCTACGACCAGAAGGATGCCGCCGGCTTCATCAAGCTCAACGCGCTGCGCCTGCGCACGCTGGCAGCGCGCAACCGCTAAGCTCTGAAGGATTGCAGGTTGGGAGCCGCGGTGGATCGCTCCGCCGCGGTTTTTTATCTTTGCTCACTCCGCCGCTTCGCTCAGCGGCGTCTCCGCAGCCGCCGGTGCGACCAGCGGCCTTAGGCGAACGGACCTGCGGTACCAGAAATAGCTTGCAAGCGAGAGAAGGCCGAAGCTCGGAATGATCGTTCCGAGTGCTGTGGCCGGCACCCCGACGAGAGCTGCAAGCGCGCCGCCGAGGAGTCCGGCGCTCATCTGGATGAAGCCCATCATCGCCGAAGCCGTGCCGGCGATATGCGGGAAGGGGGCCATCGCCGCGGTCATCATATAGGGCATGACGAAGGCGATGCCGAAGGCATAGATCCCGATCGGCGTCATCACCGAGAGGAAAGTCGGTTCCAGCGCATGCATGGTGAAGGCGAGGGCGAGGCTCGCCGCGCCGATGAAGAAGAGACCGGCCGGCACGAGCGCCTGCGGCGTGAAGCGACGCATCATGAGACGCATCGTGACCGTGCCCGAAAAGAACAGGCCCGATTGCATGAGCATGCCGATGCCGAACTCGGTCGGGCTAAGCCCGACCTGGCTGATCAGCACGAAGGGCAGCATGGTCGCCCATGCATAGAGCGCGCCGACCGCGCCGGCGATCACCAATGTCGATGACACGAAGCGAGCGTCCCTTATAAGCTCGCCATAGGCTGCGAGAATGGGCCGGAAATGCCCCTTGTTGCGATCCGGCGTCGTCGTCTCCGCCATGAAGAGCTGAACGATGAAGCACGCCATCAGCGCGAAGCCGACCATCAGCAGGAAGATCGACTGCCAGCCGAACAGGCCAAGCGCGATACCGCCGAGGGTCGGTGAGACCGCCGGCCCGAGCGCCAGCATCATGCCGATCATGTTCATGATGCGCGCCGCCGTTGTGCCGGTGAACTGGTCGCGAACGATGGCGCGCGCCACGGTCATTCCGACGGAGGCGCCGATTCCCTGCACGAGGCGCCCCGCGAGCAGCACCGGGACGGAGGGCGCGAAGGCCGCCATCAGGCTGCCGGCGAGATAGATCGCCATGAAGATCAGCGTTGTTCGCCGCCGGCCGATGACGTCGGAAAGCGTGCCCGAGGCGAGCTGGGCAAGGGCGAAGCCGCCGAAATAGAGAGACAGCGTCATCTTGATCGCCGCTTCGGTGGAGGCGAAGGCACGCACGAGCTCCGGCATTGCCGGCGTGTAGAGCGCCATCGAGATGGGGCCGAGCGCCACTAGGAAGGCGCCGATGATGCTCGTGCGCCGCTCGCTCATCCTGAGCGTCATTCGGCCGCCCCCTTCTCCTTGCCGGCGAGACACGGGTCGAGGCGGCGGAGACTGTCCCGCAGGATCCTCAGGTTTGCGCGCAGGACCTCCCGTCCGTCGTCGCCCAGGTCCTCGGTATAAGCATTCATCATTTCACGCAGGCCCGACATCAGCTCGGTGATGAGCGGGTCGGCCTTGTCGGTCACGACGACGTTCTTGGCGCGCCGGTCCGCCGGATCCGGGATGCGCGCGACGAGGCCCATCGCTTCCAGGCGGTCGAGATAGGCGGAGAGGGTCATGGGCTCGATCCCCATTCGGGTCGCGATCTCCGCCTGCTTGATGCCCTCGGTGACGGCCACCTGGACCAATGTGCGCGCCTCGCCGGGCGTGATCCCGAGGTCCATCGCATTGACCTTGCGATCGAAGGCACCGCGCAACAGGCGGGAGACATCGGTGAGGAGCATCCCGATCGTATCGGACTCGAGTTTGCTGGGCATTTGATCGATCGCGTTGAATAATAAGTTTTGCTTATCATATCCGTTCCGCCCATTCAACGCGAGCACGCTCGTCATCGGGTTTCACTCCCCGCCTCGCCGATTGCCGAACTGTCAAAAAATTGATATGAGCACGGTCATGGAATCCAAATTCGGATGTCGCGAGCAGAAGATCGTCGTGCTGCAGGATCACAAGCGCCTGCCGGCACGCTTTTTTGCGCGCATTTCAGGGGCGCTCACCAGCCGCCTATCCTGATCGCACGATCAGCGTTACCGGCCGCATTGGCGCCGGCCCCCATTCCACATTCTTGAAAATACGATGGATACATACCCCATGAGCGCACCGCGTACTCTCTACGACAAGATCTGGGACGATCACCTGGTGGACAGCCAGGCCGACGGAACCTGTCTCCTCTACATCGATCGTCACCTCGTTCACGAGGTGACGAGCCCGCAGGCCTTCGAAGGACTGCGCATGGCCGGACGCAAGGTTCGCGCCCCGGAAAAGACGCTCGCCGTCGTCGACCATAACGTCCCGACTTCACCGGACCGCCATCTCGGCATCAAGAACGAGGAAAGCCGCATCCAGGTCGAGGCGCTTGCCAGGAACGCCGCGGATTTCGGCGTCGAATATTATTCGGAGAACGACAAGCGCCAGGGGATCGTTCACATCGTCGGTCCGGAGCAGGGCTTCACGCTGCCTGGCATGACGATCGTCTGCGGCGACAGCCACACTTCGACGCACGGCGCCTTCGGTGCGCTGGCGCACGGCATCGGCACGTCCGAGGTCGAGCATGTCCTGGCGACGCAGACGCTGATCCAGAAAAAGGCGAAGAACATGCTGGTGCGCGTCGACGGCCAATTGCCGCCGGGCGTCACCGCAAAGGACATCATCCTTGCGATCATCGGCGAGATCGGCACGGCAGGCGGCACCGGCCACGTTATCGAGTTTGCCGGTGAGGCGATCCGGTCGCTGTCGATGGAAGGCCGCATGACCGTCTGCAACATGACGATCGAAGGCGGCGCGCGCGCCGGGCTGATCGCACCGGACGAAACCACCTTCGAGTACATCAAGGACAAGCCGCGCGCCCCCAAGGGCGAGGCCTGGGACAGGGCGGTCGAATACTGGAAGACGCTGCACACGGACGAAGGCGCCCATTACGACCGCGTCGTCGTGCTCGATGCCGCCAATCTGCCGCCGATCGTTTCCTGGGGCTCCTCGCCGGAAGACGTCGTCTCCGTCCAGGGCGTCGTTCCCGACCCGGACGACATCCAGGACGAGACGAAGCGGACCTCCAAGTGGCGTGCGCTCGACTATATGGGCCTGAAGCCCGGCACGAAGATCACCGACATCGCCATCGACCGAGTGTTCATCGGCTCCTGCACCAATGGCCGCATCGAGGACCTGCGCGCCGTCGCACAGGTGGTTGAAGGCCGCAAGGTCGCCCCGACCGTTTCGGCGATGATCGTTCCGGGCTCCGGCCTCGTCAAGGAACAGGCGGAAGCGGAAGGCCTGGACAAGATCTTCAAGGAAGCGGGCTTCGACTGGCGCGAGCCCGGCTGCTCCATGTGCCTGGCGATGAACGACGACCGCCTGAAGCCCGGCGAACGTTGTGCCTCCACATCGAACCGCAACTTCGAAGGCCGCCAGGGCTTCAAGGGGCGCACGCATCTGCTTTCTCCGGCAATGGCAGCCGCGGCGGCGGTCGCTGGTCATTTTGTCGACATTCGCGAATGGAAATAGCCGGTTTTGAGCTTTTCCGGCGTTTGAGCCGCCCTTCGGGGCGGCTTTTTTTATGCGCATGATGATGCGACAATGCGCTGCCGCCCCCGGTTTTCTGCCCTGAGGAGCTTTCATGCCCGATGACGCCCGGCCCTCGACACGCCGACTCATGCTGCTCCGCCATGCGAAGTCCGCCTGGCCGGACGGCGTTGCCGACCATCGCCGGCCGCTTTCGGAGCGTGGACGCAAGGCGGCGCCCCTCGTCGGCGCCTTCATCGCCCGGCAAGGGCTTGCTCCGGACCTGGCGCTCGTTTCGACCGCGCGGCGCGCCCAGGAGACCTGGGAGCTCGTCGCCGGGGCGTTGCCGCACAAGATCCCCGAGCGCGATGCGGTCGGCATCTACGAGGTCGCCGCATCGGCCATTCTCGACGCCGTCCGCAGGGTCGAGCCGACGGTGCAGAAACTGCTCCTCGTCGGCCACAATCCGGGAATGGCCGATCTTTCGCTTCTGCTTGCCGGGCGCGGCGATGAAGCGGCGCTGGAGCGGCTGAGGGAGAAGTTTCCGACAGCCGGACTTGCCGTCATGGATTTCGACGTCGAGCGCTGGTCGGACATAGCGCCCGGCACCGGCCGCCTGGTTCGCTTCGTGACGCCGCGCATGCTTGAGGAGGAACGGTCGGGCTGATTCGGATTGCCCGTTCGGCTTTGCTGCGCGACCGAAGCTACACCACCTTCACGATCATCCCGCGGCGCATTTGCCGGATCAGTCGACGCATTGCCGGAAGGCTGACGGCCACGCAGCCCTCGGTCGGCTCGTAGCCCGGACGGATGAGGTGGAAGAAGATCGCCGAGCCGGCATTGCGCCTTCGGGAGGAAATGTTCCAATCCATGACGAGGCAGATGTCGTAGAGCCCGTCGTCGCGCATCATGCGTTCATGTCCGGCACGAAACGGCGCCCTGACGGGGCGATTGTAGCACGGGTGTTGCGGGGCATCGCACCAGAGCATGTCGCCCCGGACGGCCCGCATCGGCAGGCGCGTCGAGGGAAACGGGACGCGATCGCGCCTGACATAGCCGCCGATGAGCCGCATGACCGCGCGGGGCGTCGCCCCGTCGCCTTCGCGCTTGATGGCAGTGACGCCGCTGCGCCCGATCGCAGCCTGCTCGACCCGTCCGTCGAAAAGCACGAGGGCGCGCTTGCGGTCGCGCGGAGCGGTTCTGACGACGATGGTCCCTTTTCTCGATCCTGTTGTCGACGCCTTCTTGCGCATCGGTCTCACAAATTCTTGCTTTGCCGTGATCGCGCCGCGACCTTAAGCCGGTTTTCCTATATGACGATGCCTGCGGCGCCGTGCGTATCATCAGACGCGCAGACGTCGCTGCGGCCACTTTCAGTTGCGGCCTGTTTCTATCCTAAATAGGTTAGGATTTACGGAAACATGCGGCAGCGACTGCCGCGCTTGCCAAGAGCGGCATTTGAGTTAGTTTTGAACCAGGAAGCAACAGGAACTGTCCCATGGCGACTCGCACCATCCTCCTTGTCGACGACGACGATGATCTGCGTGAGACGTTGATAGAACAGCTCTCTCTCTACGAAGAGTTCGACCTTCTGCAGGAAGCGACCGCCGGGAAGGGCATTCAGATGGCGCGTGGCCGACAGGTCGACCTCCTGATCATGGATGTCGGTCTGCCCGACATGGACGGGCGCGAGGCGGTGAAGCTCTTGCGCAAGGGTGGCTTCAAGGCCCCGATCATCATGCTGACCGGTCACGACACCGATTCCGACACGATCCTCGGCCTCGAGGCCGGCGCCAACGATTATGTGACGAAGCCGTTCCGCTTCGCCGTGCTGCTGGCCCGCATTCGCGCCCAGCTCCGCCAGCATGAGCAGAGCGAGGACGCGACCTTCAATGTCGGCCCTTACACATTCAAGCCCAGCCAGAAGCTGCTTACCATGGAGAACGGCCAGAAGATCCGCCTGACGGAGAAGGAAGCCGCAATCATCCGCTATCTCTACCGCGCCGACCAGAAAGTGGTCACCCGCGACGTGCTGCTCGAGGAGGTCTGGGGCTATAATTCCGGCGTCACGACCCATACGCTCGAGACGCATGTCTACCGGCTGCGCCAGAAAATCGAGCGCGACCCTTCCAATGCCGAGATATTGGTGACAGAGAACGGCGGCTACAAGATCGTTCCCTAAGCCGGACGACATGACCGGGGGAGATTTGCCGCTTGGCGCTCAATGACGACATCGCACTCTTGTCCAACGTGTCGCTCTTCGCCGACATCGGCGAGGACAAGCTGAGGCTTATCGCCTTCGGCGCAGAGCGCCGCCGGGTGGCCAAGGGGCACGAACTCTTCCGGGAAGGCGCGCCGGCCGATTGCGCCTATGCCGTGGCGGCCGGCAGCTTCGCGCTTTCGAATGCGAATGCGCAAGGTCGCCAGCAGCAGGTGATGACCGTCGGCCGCGGCGCGCTCTTGTCCGAGCTCGCGCTCATCTCGATGGTCGAGCGCAAGTTCACCGCGACGGCGCAGGAGGACAGCGAAGTGATCCGGATCAACCGTCCGCTCTTCCGCCGGATGCTGGAGGAATATCCCGAGGTGACCGCCATGGTGGAAGCCCGCATCCGGGAAAACATCCAGGCGATGATCCGCCGCGTGGAGGCGCTTGCCGGGCGGTTTACGCAAGCGGACGGCGCCGTCAAAGCTCGAAATGGGCTATGACGGGCACATGGTCGGACGGGCGCTCCCAGCCGCGCGCTTCCTTGAGGATCTCGACGCGCACGAGCTGGCTCGCGAGATCGGCGGAGGACCAGATGTGGTCGAGCCGGCGTCCGCGGTCGGCGGCGGTCCAGTCCTTCGCCCTATAGCTCCACCAGGTGTAGAGTTTTTCCGGCGGCGGCGTGTGGAGGCGCATCAGGTCGACCCATGCACCTCCGGTCATCACCGAGACCAGGCCCTCGGTTTCGATCGGCGTATGGCTGACGATCTTGAGAAGCTGCTTGTGCGACCAGACGTCGTGCTCGAGCGGCGCGATGTTGAGGTCGCCGACGAGGATCGACGAGACGCCGGCCTCGGCCTCCGCGTGCAGGAGCTTCATCTCGTCGACGAAGTCGAGCTTGTGTCCGAACTTCAGATTGACCGTGCGGTCCGGCTCGTCGCCGCCGGCCGGTACATAGAAATTATGGAGGCGGATCGTCTTTCCACCGGCCGCGAAGACGACGGAGAGATGGCGTGCATCGCCGACGCCACAATAGTCGCGGCGGTCGGAGAGCTCATGAAGCGGCACGCGAGAGATAGTGGCGACGCCGTGATAGCCCTTCTGCCCGTGCATCTCGATGTGTTCGTAGCCGAGCTTCCTCAGCGGCGCCGAGGGGAACTGGTCGTTCCGACACTTGATTTCCTGCAGGCAGAGAATGTCCGGCTGCCATGTCTTGAGGAAATGTTCGACCAGCGGCATGCGCAGGCGAACGGAGTTGATGTTCCATGTGGCGATGGAAAGAGGCATTCCTCGTTCTCCCGGGAAATTGCCGGAAAAGGATCACGCGTCCGGCAACGGGAGCGTTTAAACAGGTTAGGCACCGATCGACAAGCTTGAAAAAATCGCCCGGTGCGGAGATCGCGCAAGGCTTCCTGTCGGCGCCGCTTTCGCAGCCGGCAGTCAAGACGCGTTCTCGCGCGGATCTGCCGGCGGATTAAGCCGCCATGTCGCCAAGACGAACGGCACCGAAAATGGCTGCCTGCCAGCCCAGTGTGGCCCAGCGTATGTCGATGCAGTGAATCGAGCCGGAATGCGGCAATGCGCCAACAATGCGCTGGGTGAGCGTGTTGCGCGGATAGCCGTCCATGTCGATGACGCCGCCGCCCAGCAGAACGATGCGTGGCGAAAACAACACCGTCGCTCTGGCAACGGTTATCGCCTGCTGCCACAATATGTCATCAAGAGCGTCGTACAATTCCGGCGACTGCGCAGCAGCCTGGAAGAGGTCCTTCACGGCGACGCCATGTGCAGATGCGAGGTCCACCAGAGTTGCACCAGAGGCGTACGCCTCGATCCGCTTGGGGAATTCCTGACGGTCACCCGGCTCGAGCACCGGCATGTGGCCGATTTCAAGCGCCCACCCGCCGCCACGAAAAATGCCGTTTTCGCCAAGGTAAGCGGCACCGATTCCGGTGCCGAAGTAGACAGCCAACACCTCGCATTCGTTTGCAATCGCGCCGCAGGCGCTCTCCCCGAGCAACTGCAGAACCACGTCCCGCTCCAACTGGACGGGAACCGAAAGCGTGGAAGCCAATTCGGAGGCCAGGTGAACGCCGTTTAGTTCGGGGACGTTTGCGGCATGGATGATCGTATCGCAGTCACGTCCGATGAACCCGGGGACAGTTGCCACGACCCGGTCGATGGTCAGGCCGGCATCGACGGACGCACATTGCAGGAGCCGGGCGAGTTGGGCCGCAGGAGCGCCTCGGCGAAGATTGCTCGTCGAAAAGGTGCGCGTGACTTCGAGCGGCACACCATGATCCGCAAAACCGATCTTGACCGAGGTTCCCCCGATTTCGGCAACGGCGATCGTTTCGGAGGCGGCTTTGAGCGTCATGAAAACTCCTGTCAACGAACTGCGACATCGCGCGTATGCGGGCGCGTATTGCCTGCAAGCATTGCCTGATGCAGAAGATAGGCAGCACCCAGGGCGGGGCCGTCATTGCCGGTGCTTGACGTTTCGACGCGGGGCATCGGATAGCCTTCGATGAGAGACGCGGCCAGCAAAGCCTCCGTTTGTTCGGCCACGAAGGGATAGATCGCGCTGACCGATCCGGCGAGGATGATGCGGCCCGGCTGCAGGACGCAGGCAAGGGTCGCCAGCCCCCGAACCAGCCAGCGAGCCCAGTCGCGGGCGCAGGCAAGCGCGGTCGGGTCACCCGACGACAGCACTGCGATAAACGCGTCAAGCGAACTAATGACGCCGCTGATATGTGCGTATCGGGCAAGGAGGGCGTCCTTGCCTATAAATGTTTCCCACCGACCAGGACGCACAGCGTCATAAACGAAGCCAGCCTCTCCGATCGGCATATGGCCGATCTCGCCAGCGCCGCCCAACTGACCGCGATGCAGCTTGCCATTGCTGACGATGCCGCCCCCAACGCCGTTCTCTATGAGAACGACGAGACTGTCATCGCCCTCGCCGTCCGGCGGAGCCGAACGATAGGTCTCAGCCACGGCCACCGCATTGGCGTCGTTTTCGAGGAGCACCGGGACACCAAGGCCGATGGACTCGGAAATCAGTTGCGCGAGGCTGACCCCATGCCAGCCCAAAATGGCGGCATGAAAGGTTTCGCCGTCCCCATCCAGGAAGCCCGGCAGCGCTACGTTGAGGCCATGGGGCCGTGCGCCGGGAGGCAACGTTCTGCGCACCTCGTCAACCAGTGCTACGATGAGTTTCAGCGCTTGAGCGGGCCTGCTTGCCGCACCCGAGAATGGGCGGGTGGCCTTCGCTCGGACTTTGCCCGACAGGTCGATGGCGATGACGTCGATCCGGTTCACGCCGATATAGGCGCCGAGAAAGAAGACACCGCTGCCGGCGATTTCAACGACGATCCCGGGGCGACCGACCTTGGCCCCTGCTTCGTTGCCCGTTGTCGATTCCCGTTCCCGTGCCAAACCAGCGTCGACAAGGCTTTGCACCAGAGTCCCCGTGGTCGAGCGGGTCAGATCGAGCTCACGGGCCAAGGATGCGCGAGTCAGTCCACCCGTGCGAAACAGTGCCGAAAGCGCGCGCGCTTCGTTCGGACGAAAAAGCAGTGTGTTTGACAATTTGAAGCCTATTTGTTCGATAAAATTACTAATACCGTCAGACAGCCCTGTCAATTGGGCCGATTCTTGATGCATTGCAGCATGGAAAAGGAGATATGCCGCTATTGACGGTCAAGGGAAACGGTGTTTTGTTCGGTTACGCTACAAAAATTCCGGTAGGGTGCAATGACGGTTTTGGCGCGACTTGAAAACATCGTGAAGGATTTCGGTGCCGTCCGCGCACTCGATGGCGTCACCCTCGAAATCAACCAGGGCGAGATTCTTGGCCTGATGGGGGACAACGGGGCCGGCAAGTCGACGTTGGTGAAAACCATCGCCGGAAACTTCCAGCCGTCTTCCGGTTCCTACACCCTGGAAGGTGAGCCCGTGGTCTTTTCCGGACCGGCGGAAGCTCGTCGCCATGGAATAGAGGTCGTCTATCAGGATCTGGCGATCTGCGACAACCTGACCGCGTCGGCGAACGTTTTCCTCGGCCGCGAATTGATGCGGCAGATCGGGCCGTTCAAGGTGCTCGATCACAAGCGCATGAACGCCCGCTCGGCCGAGATATTCCAGGAACTCAAATCCGAGACCCGCCCGGCCGATCTCGTGGTGCGCATGTCCGGCGGCCAGCGTCAAGCGGTGGCAATTGCTCGTACCCGGCTCGCCAGGTCGAAAATCGTCCTTATGGACGAACCTACGGCGGCAATCAGTGTCCGGCAGGTTGCCGAGGTGCTGGCCCTGATCCGCCGCATGAAGGCACAAGGCCTTTCCGTGATCCTGATCAGCCATCGCATGCCCGATGTCTTCGAGGTTTGCGACAGGGTCGTGGTGCTGCGTCGGGGTCGCAAGGTGGCCGACAAGATGATCGAGCAATCGAGCCCCGAAGAAGTGACCGGCCTGATAACCGGCGCGATCCAGACGGCCTGATCCCGGAGAAACAACGCATGAGTGCTCCCGAGGAAGTTCCCCACATGGATGTCG
Organism: Sinorhizobium sp. P24N7; assembly: GCF_042436655.1. Classification (NCBI taxonomy): domain Bacteria; kingdom Pseudomonadati; phylum Pseudomonadota; class Alphaproteobacteria; order Hyphomicrobiales; family Rhizobiaceae; genus Sinorhizobium; species Sinorhizobium sp. P24N7. Next base: position 243,516 of record NZ_JBHMIW010000006.1, read on the forward strand.
ATCTCCTGAAGAGCTCCGACCGCCCTTTCTGGAGCCGCGTATTCCTTGCGCAGGAGACGTGGATAGCACTGGCTATCCTGGTGATAGGCCTGGTCGTATCGGTCATCTCGGCAAAGTTCGCGACTTCCGGAAACCTCCTCAACATTTTCCAGAATGCCTGCTTCATCGGGATCATGGCGCTCGGCATGACGCCGGTGCTCATCAGCGGCGGTATCGATATCTCCGTCGGATCGATCCTCGGCATGTGCGGGGTGACGCTCGGCATCGTGCTCAATTCGGACATGCCGCTCGCGGTCGGCATCCTCGCGACACTCGCCATGGGTGTCGTCTGCGGCATGGTCAACGGAGTCCTCATCTCCTACGTCAAGCTCCCGCCATTCATCGTCACGCTTGCTACCCTATCCATCGGACGCAGCCTCGCGCTGGTGCTCACGAACAACGAGGTGTTCTACGAATTCGGACAGGCCACCAACGGTATCATCGCGCTCGGCGGTGGCTATAGTTTCGGACTGCCCAATGTCGTCTATGCTCTCGTCGCCGGCGTGATCATCCTGCATTTCCTGCTGACCATGACGCGGTGGGGCCGCTACCTGTTCGCGATCGGCGGCAACGAGGCTGCGGCGCGAGTGGCGGGTATCCCTGTGGACCTCATCAAGGTCTCGGCCTACGCCTTCAACGGGCTGATGGTCGCCATAACGGCCGTGTTCCTGGTCGGCTGGCTTGGCGCCGTCACCAACGCGATCGGAACCGGATACGAGTTGCAGGTCATCGCGTCGACGGTCATTGGCGGAGCGTCGCTGACAGGCGGGTTCGGCACTGCGCTCGGCGCAGCCATCGGCGCGATCCTCGTAGAGGTTATCCGCAATGCCCTGCTCATCGCAGGGGTAAACCCGTTCTGGCAGGGAATGTTCGTGGGAAGTTTCATTCTAGCCGCGGTCCTGCTCGAAAGAATCCGCTCGCTGCGTCGGTGAGCGCGTCCGCATCAACAAGGAAAAGGGAGGAACTTCAATGCAACCAGTACACACTCTCACGGCAGCCCTTTCGGTGGCCTGCCTGGCCGTCGGCTTGACTGTGCCCCAGGCCAACGCTGCCGATCGCGAATTCGCCCTCGTCTTCAAGGTGCTCAACAACGCCTTCAGCCCGCCGATCCAGCAGGGGTGCGAGGCCGCCGCGAAGAAGCTGGGCGATGTCACCTGCACCTATCTCGGCCCGACCGAGTATGACGAAGCCAAGCAGGTCCAGCTTGCCCAGGATATGGTCACCCGCGGAGTGGCCGGCCTCGGCGTTTCGGCCGGCAACCCGAAGGCCATGGCTCGCATCATGAAAATGGCCCAGGATAAAGGCATTCCGGTCGTGACTTTCGACACGGACGTTCTGCCCGAAGATGCAGGCCTGCGCTCGACCTACATCGGAACCGACAATTATGAATTCGGCATCGCATTGGCGCAGAAGGTGCTGGAGACCAAGAAGGACGGCGGCACCGTCTGCATCCAGTCGGGTGCGCCTGCATCCGAGAACCTGAAAGCCCGCGTCCAAGGCATCCGCGACACTCTTGCGGGCGTCACGAAGGACAAGGGTGCGGAAACGCTGACCGGCCAGAACGGATGGATCGAGCCGGCAGGTTGCCCTGTCTATAATAATGACGACATCACGCTTGCCGCCCAGCAGGTGCGCGACGTGATGACAAACAACCCCGAGCTTAGCGCTTTCATCGCGGTCGGCGGCTGGGCCCAGTATGCTCCGCAGGCTTACAAGCAGGCCATGGAGCCGCTCAAGGCACGCCTCGACAGCAAGGACCTGGTTGTGGTGTTCGGCGACAATTTCGGCCCGCAGTTGCCCCTGCTGGCCGAAGGACTCAGCCACTACAACATCGGCCAGCGTCCCTATGACATGGGTTATGAAACCATCATGGCGCTGGACAAGCTGACCAAGGGCGAAAAAGTGGAGCCGTTCATCAAGACCGGTACCGAGGTTTGCACCCCGGAGGACGCGCTGACGACCTGCGGCAAGACTGCGAACTAGTCCTTTTCCATTCCCCATCCCGCCCCTGTTTCGGCCGGGATGGGGACTTGTACTCGGCAAACCGCCCGCCGGGCACAGGCTCTCCATCACTCAAGGGCCGATGGCCCTGACGGACTTTTGCATGGCTTCTCGACGTTTCAGACTGGGTATGGTGGGTGGCGGTCAGGGCGCCTTCTTCGGTGCAGTCCACCGCCGCGCGGCGGCGATGACGCATCGTTTCGAGTTTGTCGCCGGTGCGCTGTCGAGTGATCCGACGCGCGCCCTGGAAAGTGCCGACGCGCTGTATCTCGACCGCGATCGCAGCTACACCGACTTTGCCGCCATGGCGGCCGCCGAGGCCGGACGCGACGACGGCATCGACCTCGTGGCCGTCGTAACGCCCAACCACATCCACGCTCCCGCTTCTCTTGCCTTCCTGGCGTCGGGCATCAGCGTCATGTGCGACAAGCCGCTGACCGCGACGCTCCCCGAGGCTCTCGAAGTCGAGCAGGCGGCAAAGGCCGGCACAGCGCTTTTCGGCGTCAGCTACACGAATGCCGGCTTCGACATGGTTCGGGAAGCACGCGCTGTCGTCGAAAGCGGAGCCATCGGCGAAATCCGACTCGTGCGGGTTGAGTTTCCCCAGGAATGGCTCGCCTCAGCGACCGAGGCCGAGGGCAACAAACAGGCCGAATGGCGCACCGATCCGAAGCGAAGCGGCGCGGGTAGCCTCGGCGATATCGGAACGCATGCCTTCCACCTTGCCGAGTTTATCAGCGGGCTCCAGTGCATCACGGTGTCGGCCGAGGTCGACAGCTTTGTCCCCGGGCGACAGGTCGACGACAACGTTTCCGTTCAGCTTCGGTTCGAAAATGGCGCCAAGGGCAGCTTATGGGCAAGCCAGGTCGCGATAGGGAAGACCAATGGTCTTCGCATAGAGATTTATGGCGACAAAGCGTCGCTCGGCTGGGGTGTGGCAGACGCGAACGTTCTGCACTTCTGCCCGCTGGGCGGGCAGCGGATTACCATCGATCGCGCTTCACATGGCACTGTGGTCAAAGGACACATGCCGCCCGGACATCCACAAGGCTTCGTCGAGGCGCTTTCGCAACTTTACGCCGACATGGCGGACCAGCTCGAAGCTCGCCTTACCGGCGTGGCCGCGCCCTCGAAATCTCTCCTCTTGCCCGGCATAGACGCCGGGGTGCGAGGAATGAGGTTCATCGACGCGACGCTGCGCTCAGGCAGCGCCGAAGGAAGATGGATCACGCTCTAGATCACGATGTTTTCATGCCGGATGGACCTGAAACTTCGTGACCGGCTTCCGGGAGTTAGAGCGGGATGCGCGCGGAAAACCGTACACACCACTCACTTTGACGCCCGACGGGCTGCCGCTCTGTGAACAAACTTAAGGAACTCTAGAATGCCAGCAAAACAGGAACGCCGCCTTCGAGTGGGTGTGCTCGGTGCCGGGCAGATCGCCCAGGCCGCTCATTTCGAGGCCTGCACGAAGGCTGTCAATGCCGATCTCCATGCTATCTGCGATGTCGCCGATGACCTGCGCGAACGCATGGCGATTACCCACGGTGCAGCGAAGACCTACGACGACTACGACAGGATGCTTGCCGATCCCGATATCGAAGCCGTGATCATCGCGACCGCCGACGCCTTCCACGTCCCGGCCTCGCTGCGCGCACTCGAAGCCGGCAAGCATGTGCTCTGCGAAAAACCCGTCGGCGTGACGGTCGAGGAATGCCTCGATCTCAGAGAGGCCGTCGAAAAGTCCGGCAAGATATTTCAGGTCGGCCACATGAAGCGCTTTGATGCCGGTCTCCAGGCGGCAAAAGCCTTCATTGCCGACGAGATGGGCGAGATGATCGCCCTCAAGGCCTGGTATTGCGACAGCACGCACCGCTATGCGATGACGGATGCCGTCCAGCCGCTGATCGTTACCAGCGCCAATGCGAAAAAGCCTTACGCCAATCCGAAGGCGGATCTGCGCCGCTACTACATGCTGGCCCATGGCTGCCACCTGATCGACACGGCGCGTTACTTCGGCGGCGACATCGTCTCGGTGCAGGCGCGGCTTTCCGAACGGGCCGGCATCTGGTGCTGGTTCGTCGACGCCGAGTTCGCTTCCGGCACGCTCGGCCATCTCGATCTGACCGTGCAAGTCCGCATGGACTGGCACGAGGGTTTCCAGATTTACGGCGAGAAGGGCAGCGTTCTCGGCAAGACCTATAACCCCTGGTACTACAAGACGAGCGAGGTGGACATTTTCCGCGAGGCCGAGGGCGCGACGCATCGGGTGCTCGGTGCTGACGGTCATTTCTATCGCCGCCAGGTCGAAGGTTTTGCACGCACCATCCTCGATGGTGCGGCGATGGAAGGCGCCGGCATCGACGACGGCCTCGCCTCGGTGCGCGCCATGGTCGCCATCGCCCGTTCGGTGGCGAGCGGCAAGGCGGTTGCGCTTGCCGATGTCGAGGGTGGCGTCTGATGAAGCTCGGAATCTTCGCCAAGACCTTTGAAGGCACGCAACCGGGTGCGGTGCTCGATGCCGTCGCGGCTGCCGGGTTTGCCGCCGCGCAATACAACATGGCCTGCTCGGGCCTCGCCTCCATGCCTGAAGGCATCGACGAGCGGCAGGCGTGCGCCGTTGCCGATGCGGCGAAGAAGGCCGGTATCGAAATCGCGGCGGTCTCCGGCACCTACAATATGATCCATCCCGACCAGGCGATGCGCGAGGCCGGCCACCGCCGGCTGGCCGTTCTGGCGGAACGCAGCCACGCCATGTCCACCCGCCTCATCACGCTCTGCACCGGCACGCGTGATCCGCTCGACCAGTGGAGGGAGCACCCCGAAAACGACACGCCGGAAGCCTGGCGCGATCTGCTCCGGGCCATGGAGACGGCGATCGGCATTGCAGACCGCTGCGACGTCGATCTCGGCATCGAGCCGGAGCTTGCCAATGTCGTCAACTCGGCGGAAAAGGCCCGCCGGCTGATCGACGAGATGCGGAGCCCGCGTATCAAAATCGTGCTCGACCCCGCCAATCTCTTTGAAACGACAACGCTTGACGAGCAGCGGACGACCGTGTCCGCGGCAATCGATCTTCTCGCCGACCGCATCGTGATGGCGCATGCGAAGGACCGGAATCCGGACGGCAGTTTTGCGACCGCTGGAAAGGGGGTGCTCGACTACGCACATTACCTCGCTCGCCTGAAGGCCATCGGCTTTACCGGCAGCCTGATCGCTCATGGGCTTGCAGCAAGCGAGGCCAAAGACGTTGCCCGCTTCCTCTCCGAAAAGCTCGAGGCGGGGCCATGAGCATAAACTTCGAGACACGCGACGGCACGCGGCTGAATGTCGACACGGCGGGCGAGGGCACGCCGGTTGTCTTCCTGCACGGACTTTGCGGCGACGCGGGCCAGGCCTCCGAAGCGTTTCCTGGCGAATCCGGCTTCCGTCGCGTCACGATCGAGGCCCGCGGTCATGGTCGATCGCAGTCCGGCGGACTCGACAGGCTTTCGATCGAAACCTTCGCGAATGACGTTGCCGCCTATGTGGAGGCCAATCTGGGCGTGCCTGTCATCATCGGCGGCATTTCCATGGGCGCGGCGATTTCGCTTCGCCTGGCCGTAAAGCGTCCCGATCTCGTACGGGCCCTTGTCCTTGCCCGGCCCGCCTGGCTGACGGCATCGGCGCCGGAAAATATGATCCCGAATGCCGAAGTCGGCCACCTTTTGACCCGTCTGCCGCCGCCAGCGGCAAAGGCCGCTTTCCTTGAAGGTCCCATCGGGCAGCGTCTTGCGGCGGCCGCGCCGGACAATCTGGCCTCGCTCACCGGCTTTTTTGCGCGGGAACCCATCGAGGTCACCGCCGCGCTCCTCACCGCCGTTTCCAGCGACGGCCCGGGAGTCACGGAGGCTGATCTCGCCCGCATCGCCGTCCCGACGCTCGTCATCGGCCATGAACGCGATCTCGTTCATCCCATCGCCCACGCGCGTGCGCTGGCGGAGAAAATCCCCGCTGCACGCTTCGTCCAGATCACCCCCAAGGCGGAAGACAAGGCGCGATACGTCGCCGATTTCCACCACGCCATGCGCAGGTTCCTGAAGGATTTTCAGAGATGACCGTCGCCGCAAGCGGGCAAGCTTGTCGAGCGCATCGGTCAGCGCGGGATTTGTGTCGTCTCTGCGGCGCGAGCCCGCGCCGGGGATCCCGCACCTCAACAGGCTTAAGGCAAAGCACTTCCAGGAAGAATGTCTTCCGTTCTGAAGTGCCTGGTTTCAACGTCGGAGCATTTCGCGATCAGCCGCCGCGGCGCTTGTTGCGCACCTCGTCATAGGGGATGCGGAAGACCTTGTCGTCGAGCGCGATGCCGGTCCGGACGTTGAAGATCATCACCGAGGTGTCCTTCTTTTGCGCATCGGTGATCGTCCACTGCCGCAGATTGTAGCTCTTCGGATCGAACATCATCGTGATGGTCGAATCTCCGAAGATGGAGCGGTCGCCGAGTACGATGGTGATGAGGTCCGCTTCCACCCTCACGTCGCGTACCATCCTGCTGCTCAAGTCGATCCTTTCGCTGAGCAGCAGATTGAGCGGGGTCTTCGAGAGCGGATAGATATCCCAGGTCTTGAGCTTCATATTGCCGATGACGACGGACTTGCCGTCGGCGATGACCCGCATCGGCGAGGGTGCTTCGTAATTGAAGCGGATGCGACCCGGCCGGCGGATATAGAACTTGCCGCCCGTCTGTTCGCCGCGCGGGCCGAACTGGACGAATTCGCCGGCCATGGTCTTCACGGACGAGAAATGATCCGCGATCCTCTGGGCAACGGCGGACGCCTGAGCCGAAGCGTCGCCGGCGCCAAACGTCGTGGCGCCGAAGCCGGCGAGAGCCGCCAGGCCGCCAACGAAGACGCGCCGCGAGATTGCCCCGTTGCGGCCGTCGGTTTTGGTCTCCATCATCGCAGTCTCCTTCATTCGTGACCATTTGAAGGGCAAGTGGGGCGCCTTCAAGGCGTTGGAAAACCCCGAAAACACGACGCCTTCAAATGACCGTTACCGCCCGCCGCGCGCTGATCACGCCGCTGTGGCGCTGTCTTACCGGCCGGTGATCTCCGCTTCGGTCGGCACCAGTATTTCGCGCTTTCCGGCGTGGTTCGCGGGGCTGATGATGCCTTCCTGTTCCATCCGCTCGATCAGCGAGGCGGCCCTATTATAGCCGATACCGAGGCGGCGCTGCACGTAGGAGGTCGAAGCCTTGCCGTCGCGCAGCACGATCGCCACCGCCTGGTCGTAGGGGTCCTCGGAATCGGCGAGGTTGGAGGTGCCGGCCGGCCCGCCGCCGTCACTCTCGTCCTCGTCGTCCTCGGTGATCGCGTCGAGATATTGCGGCACGCCTTGCGTCTTCAGATAGGCAACCACCTCTTCGACCTCGGTGTCCGAGACGAAGGGTCCGTGCACGCGCTGGATACGGCCGCCGCCGGCCATGTAGAGCATGTCGCCCATGCCCAGGAGCTGTTCGGCTCCCTGTTCGCCGAGGATGGTGCGGCTGTCGATCTTGGAGGTCACCTGGAAGGAGATGCGGGTCGGGAAGTTCGCCTTGATCGTGCCGGTGATGACGTCGACCGAGGGGCGCTGTGTCGCCATGATGACGTGGATGCCGGCAGCACGCGCCATCTGCGCAAGCCGCTGAACGGCGCCTTCGATATCCTTGCCGGCGACCATCATCAGGTCGGCCATCTCGTCGATGATGACGACGATATAGGGCATCGGCGAAAGATCGAATTCCTCCGTCTCGTAGACGGCCTCGCCGGTCTGTCGGTCGAAGCCGGTCTGGACGGTGCGCGTGATCGCCTCGCCCTTGGCCAGCGCCTGCTCGACGCGGCTGTTGAAGCCGTCGATGTTGCGCACGCCGATCTTCGACATCTTCTTGTAGCGCTCTTCCATCTCGCGCACGGTCCATTTCAGCGCCACGACCGCCTTCTTGGGGTCCGTCACGACCGGCGAGAGAAGGTGCGGGATGCCGTCATAGACGGAGAGCTCGAGCATCTTCGGATCGATCATGATGAGACGGCACTGATCGGGTCTCAGCCGGTAGAGCAGCGACAGGATCATGGTGTTGATCGCCACCGACTTGCCCGAGCCGGTGGTGCCGGCGACGAGCAGATGCGGCATCTTGGCGAGATCGGCAACGACGGATTCGCCGCCGATCGTCTTGCCGAGCGCCATGGCGAGCTTCGTCTTGGTCGTCTCGAAGTCGCGGGAGCCGATCAGTTCGCGCAGATAGACCATCTCGCGCCGCTGGTTCGGCAGCTCGATGCCGATGGCGTTGCGGCCGGGTACGACGGCGACGCGTGCGGCGATCGCGCTCATGGAACGGGCGATGTCGTCGGCGAGACCGATGACCCGCGACGATTTGATCCCGGGCGCGGGTTCCAGCTCATAGAGGGTGACGACGGGGCCGGGGCGGACATGGATGATCTCGCCCTTGACGCCGAAATCCTCGAGAACGCCTTCGAGCATGCGGGCGTTCTGCTCGAGCGCATCGGCCGAAAGCGAGGCGTCGCGGGCGACATTCTTCGGCTCGGCGAGGAAATGGATCGGCGGAAGCGTGAAATCGCCGTCTTCATCGACGAACGAGCGCTGCGCCTCGCGCTCGACGCGCTGCCCGGCTTTCGGCCGCGGCGGCGGCGGGGCGACGCGCGAACCCACCATTGCCACAGCCGGCTTCGGCGGTGCAGGCCGCGGAGCCCAGTCTGCGGCCACGTCGTCTTCGTCGTCCGGCAGGATGCCGGCGGGCCGTCGCTCATCGATATCGAAGGGCGGGTCGTCTTCGTCGCCCGTGATCGGCGGCGGAGTGACGATGCGGCGCTCGGTGCGATCGAGCGAGGGCTCGATACGACCGGCCTGCGCCTTCGGCCGGACCGGCTCGTTCAATGTGCCGAATTCGTCGTTGTTGAAGTCGTAGGGCTCGTCATACTGCCGCTTCGCCGGCTTTGCTCCCATGCCGAAGGCACGGCGAAGCCTGGCCTGCGCCGTGTAGCGCATATGGGCGAGCGAGCCCATCAGCACCGTAAGGGGGCCTTCTTCGTCTTCCTCTTCGAGTTCGTCGCGTATGGTGCGCGCCTTGCTGGGTGCAGGCTCCGGTGCCGGTTCTGCTTCTTCATCCTCGCTGACGCCGATGAGGCCGGCGCTGTAGACGAGGCACCAGGCGGCCGGTGCGGTAAAGAGGCAGGCGAGTACGGTCGCGAAGGTGCCCGTCGGGAAGGTTCCGGTGAAGAGCGCGGGAAAACGAAGGATCATGTCGCCGAACACGCCTCCGAGGCCGTTCGGCAGCGGCCAGGTGATCGGCGCCGGAACGCAGCTCAAGGCCGCGCTCGCCAGCACCGAGCCGGCGAACCACAGGCCGAGCCGCTTGAGCACCTTGTCGAAATGCGTGCCGCGGATGAGAACGAGAGACCAGGCGACAGCCGGCAGCAGCGCCACGACGCTAGCCAGGCCGAAGAACTGCATGAAGATGTCCGCGAAGACGGCGCCGCCATAGCCGAGCAGGTTGGTCGGCTCGTTCGACGTTGCATAGGAAAAGCTAGGATCCGCGACGTTCCATGTCGAAAGGGCGGCAATGGCGAGCGCCAGCGCACCTACGAGAACGAACCCCGCCAGCGAGGCGATCTGCCGCCAGACGAAGTGGGTCAGCACGAACCGGTTGGAACGGCTGTCAAGCGTTGCGGTATTGCTTCTGCTCATGTTGCCTGCTTTGCCCGTTTCGATCCGCCGGAACGAGAGCGCGCGAAAAGGCCGCCCGTGAATATTCCAGCCCTTTTGGTGAGGAGCAGCCTTCTCACCCTCAATCAGGGCGAAAAGCGGGATGCTCCGAGCACATTGCGTGCCCATGGAATCAACCTAAGCGAAGTAGGGTTAATGTGACATTAACCATGCGCGTGTGCCGGCAAAATTGCCGCTGGGACGCGTATGCAGCAAAAAAAGGCCCGGATCGCGAGATCCGGGCCAAGGGCGATCCGCAGACTGCGGACCGCGACGGGACTTTTGGCGGCGTCGTTTGCCGACGCTGCTCAGCTCGCGTGATAGGCGGCTTCGCCATGCGAGGAGAGGTCGAGCCCTTCCCGCTCCGCTTCCATCGATACGCGAAGGCCGACAAGCGCATCGACCACCTTGTAGAGGATGGCGGATACGATACCGCACCAGACGATCGTGATGGCGACGGCCGTGATCTGGGTCATCAACTGGCTTCCCATGGTCACGCCGTCGGCATAGCCGATGCCGCCGAGCGAGGAGGAGGCGAAGACGCCGGTCGCGATCGCGCCGAAGAAGCCGCCGACGCCGTGTACGCCGAAGACATCTGCCGTGTCGTCATAGTGGAACTTGTTCTTGATCACCGAGACGAAGAAGTAGCAGAGCGGCGAGACGATCAGGCCCATGATGATCGCGCCCATCGGACCGGCGATACCGGCCGCCGGCGTGACGGCGACGAGCCCGGCGATCATGCCCGATGCGGCACCGAGCATCGAAGCCTTGCCGCGCGTAAGCGTCTCGACGAGTGACCACGAAAGGACTGCGGCAGCCGTTGCGAGGAAGGTGTTGACGGTGGCGAGAACCGCACCGCCGGAGGCTTCGAGATTGGAGCCGGCGTTGAAGCCGAACCATCCGAACCACAGCATGGCAGCGCCGACGAGCGTCAGGGTCATGGAATGCGGGGCCATCATGTCCCGGCCGTAGCCGGTGCGCTTGCCGACCATGAATGCACCGACGAGGCCGGCGACGCCGGCATTGATGTGGACCACGGTGCCGCCGGCGAAATCGAGCGCGCCCATGCCGAAGAGCAGGCCGTTGGCGTCCCAGACCATGTGCGCAATCGGGAAATAGACGAATGTCGCCCAGAGGATGGCGAAGAGGATCGCGGCCGAGAACTTGATGCGCTCGGCAAAGGCGCCGACGATGAGCGCCGGGGTGATCGCGGCGAAGGTCATCTGGAACAGCATGAAAAGATATTCCGGAATGACGACGCCATCGGAGAAGGTCGCCGCGGTGCTGTCGACGGTCACGCCCGCGAGGAAGAGCTTGGCGAAGCCGCCGAAATAGGCGCTCGTCGAGCCGCCGAAGGCAAATGAATAACCGTAGACGACCCAGACGATCATCATGACGGCGCCGATGACCGTGCACTGCATCAGCACCGACAGCATGTTCTTGGCGCGCACGAGGCCGCCGTAGAATAGGGCGAGGCCCGGAATCAGCATGAACAGGACGAGAAGGGTCGAAAGGAACATGAAGGTGGTATCGGCCTTGTCCGGCACCGGCGTTGCGGCCGCGGCGGGCGCCGCTTCCTGGGCAAACGCGACGACCGGCGCGAGCATCGCGGCAGCAGTCGCTCCCACGCGTCGAAGAGAGGTGGAAAGGGTGAATGACGACATCGAAAATAGCTCCCTGAACGGCGTGGTTTACAACGCTTCTGAGTCGGTCTCGCCGGTGCGGATGCGCACGGCATGGTCAATCGAGTAGACGAAGATCTTGCCGTCGCCGATCTGGCCGGTCTTGGCGGCCGAAGCGATGGCTTCGACGGCCTTGTCGACGATCTCCGTCGCGACCGCGATCTCGACCTTCAGCTTAGGCAGAAAGCTCACGGCATATTCGGTGCCGCGGTAAATCTCGGTGTGCCCCTTCTGGCGGCCGTAGCCCTTCACTTCGGTCACGGTCAAACCCTGGATGCCAACGGCAGTGAGGGCTTCGCGAACCTCATCGAGCTTGAACGGCTTGATAATGGCCATCACAATTTTCATCGAGTTCCCATCCTTGTCTGCCTCCAGCGGAGGCCGTCTCTCCTTGCTGCTTGAGCGCCTGACGCGCTGGCAACCGGATAGCTACATTCAAGGGGCGTGCCAGATTCGATGAGGCAGAACAAACCACTGAAATCTAATGGAAAAAACACGTTCGGCGAGGGGGCTTCCGCGGAGCGCTGAAAATAGGCCAGTCGGAATGATTAAAATATGAGCAGAATCTGAAAAATGGCAAAAATTTACGCAATTGCCTTTTTGCGGATCAATCCTTCCTGGGCGACAGAGGCGATCAGAACGCCGGAGCGGTCGAAAAGACTGCCGCGGGTCATTCCGCGGGCACCATGCGCGCTGGGACTGTCCTGGGTATAGAGCAGCCAATCGTCCATTTTCGAGGGCCGGTGGAACCACATGGCGTGGTCGAGGCTGGCGACCTGGAGGCTGCGGTCGAAGACCGATGTGCCGTGTGCGTAAAGCGACGTGTCGAGGAGCGTCATGTCGGAGAGATAGGCGAGGACCGCGGCCTGGAGATGGCGCTCGTCAGGCACCGTCCCGACCGCCTTCACCCATACGTCCTGCTTCGGGGACGCCTTCGCGCGCGAGAAATAGTGTTCGAGCGAGACGGGCCGGATCTCGATCGGCCGCGGCCGCTCCCAATAGCGGCGGATCGCCTCCGGCGCGTGGACGAGAAACTTCTCCTTGAGTTCCTGCTCGCCCGGCAGCGTCTCCGGCATCGGCACCTCCGGCATGTCGAACTGGTGCTCGAATCCATCCTCGTCGTACTGGAAGGAGGCGGACATGGCGAAGATGGCCCTGCCGTGCTGGATCGCCACCACGCGCCGCGTCGCGAAGCTCGAGCCGTCGCGGATCCGGTCGACCTCGTAGATGATCGGAACGGAAGGGTCGCCCGGACGCATGAAATAGGCGTGCAGCGAGTGAACGTAGCGTCCCCCGTCGACCGTGCGCTGGGCGGCGACCAGCGCCTGGCCGATCACCTGGCCGCCGAAGACCCGCTGCCAGCCGACCTGCGGGCTCAAGCCCCGGAACAGGTTTTCCTCGAGCTTCTCGAGGTCGAGTATTGCAAGGAGCGCATCCATGGGCGTGGCGGTCTCGGTAGGGCGCGACATTTTCGGCGGTCTCCGATGGTAGGAACGGCGTTGGCATTGATCTATATAGGCACGAGATGATGCTTCAAGTGCGACGGGAGACGAGACGGATGATCGACGTTCTGATTGCCGGGGGCGGCTATGTCGGCCTCTCGCTTGCCGTATCGCTGAAAAAGGCGGCCCCCCATCTCGACGTCATGGTCGTCGATGCCGCGCCGGAAGGCGTGTGGAAGAAGGACGAACGGGCATCGGCCGTCGCCGCCGCTGCCGAGCGGATGCTCGACGTCCTGGGCGTCTGGCAGGCGATCGCACCCGAGGCCGAACCGATCCGCAGGATGGTGATCACCGATTCGAAGACGGCCGATCCGGTCCGACCGGTATTCCTTACATTCGAAGGCGGGGGCGAGGGCGAGGACAATGGCGACGGCCGCCCCTTCGCTCATATGGTGCCGAATACGGCGCTCGTCGGTGCGCTGCGCCGCGCCTGCGACGAACTTGGCGCCCCGATCCGGCAGTCGACCGTGGTGGAGAGTTTCCGGAGCGGAGATCATTCCGTCGCCGTCACTCTGGCGGGCGGCGAGACGATCGAGGCGCGGCTGCTGGTCGCCTGCGACGGTGTTCGTTCGAGGCTGCGCGAGGCGGCGGGCATCAAGGTCGTGGAGTTCGATTACGGCCAGTCGGGCATCGTCACCACCGTCGAGCACGAGCGCCCGCACGGCGGGACGGCGGAGGAGCATTTCCTGCCTGCCGGTCCCTTCGCGACGCTGCCGCTCAAGAATAACCGCTCCTCGCTCGTCTGGACCGAGAGCACCTATGATGCCGAGCGTCTGGTGAAGGAGGACGATTTCATCTTCGAGGAGGAACTGGAGCGCCGTTTCGGCCATAAGCTCGGCCGTCTCAAGGTGGTCGGCGGCCGGCGTGCCTTCCCGCTCGGCCTCACGCTTGCCCGCGACTTCGTCGCGCCGCGTTTCGCGCTCGCCGGGGATGCCGCGCACGGCATCCACCCGATTTCCGGCCAGGGGCTCAATCTCGGCTTCAAGGATGTCGCGGCCCTCGCCGAAACGATCGTCGAGGCGGACCGCCTGGGCCTCGATATCGGCTCGCTCGCGGTTCTGGAGCGCTACCAGACGTGGCGACGCTTCGATACCTTCCGGATGGGCGTTACGACCGATGTCCTCAACCGGCTCTTCTCCAACGACATCATGCCCGTGCGGGTCGTGCGCGATCTCGGCCTCGGCCTCGTCGATCGCCTGCCGTCGCTCAAGAAGTTCTTCATCCGCCAAGCGGCGGGCACTCCCGGCAGAGCCGATCCGCGGCTGCTCGCCGGCGAGCCGATTTGAACGCCACCGTTTGCGCCTGTGTCGGCCCGGGGAGAAGGGCCAGTTTCGGGTCAAACCCGCGGAGAGGGGCAAACCACACGGCAGATCAGGCAGCCTGACCGCCGCACATCGGTTTTCAATCCTCGATCTTGCGCGCCTCGGAAACCAGCATGATCGGCACGCCGTCGCGGATCGGATAGGCAAGGCGGGCCTTTTCGGACACCAGTTCGTTGGCTTCCGGATCGTAGCTGAGGCGGCCCTTGGTCAGAGGGCAGACGAGCAGTTCCAGGAGTTTCGGATCGACCTTGCTGGCGTTGATGTCCATCGCTCGTTTCATTGCAGAATATTGTCGAGGTCGCCGAAATTGCGGGCGAGCACGATCTCGGTGATGGCGATCAGCGTTTCGGCCCGCGTCTTCAGGTCGGGGGCCTCCAGCAATGCCTGTTTTTCCGCCGGTCCATAGGGCGACATCATTGCCATGGAGTTGACGAGGGTTCGGTTGCTTGCGCGTTCCACGCTTTCCCAGTCGGCTTCGAGCTTGTTGGCGTCGAGATAGGCCCGAAAGGCTGCGAGAAGCGCCTCCCGGTCGACGAGGCTCTCGTCGTCCGGATTTTCGAGATCGCTCCCGAAGGGGCCGATGCGGAACCGGCGGTAGCCGCGACAGCCGGCCACCTCCGCGAAAAGCCGGAAGCGGCACACGCCGGTGAGAGAGGTGATGTAGCGGCCGTCGCCGGTCTCGGCGAAAGAGGTGATCCGGCCGATGCAGCCCACCTGGCAAAGCGCCGGCACCGACGAGGCGTCGATCTCGTTGCGGCCTTCCGCGAAGGAGGGCTGAACGATGCCGATCAGCCGGTTGCCGGCGAGCGCATCGTCGAACATGGCGAGATAGCGCGGCTCGAAGATGTTGAGCGGAAGCTGTGCGCCGGGCAGCAGCAGCGCGCCCGTCAAGGGAAACACCGGAAGAATCTCCGGTAAGTCCTTCGGACCGAGATAGCGCGCATTTCCGACATGCATTCCGACAGACCCTGCAGATAGCGGCCGCGCCTCATCGAGGCGCGGTGCCGTAGGACCAAAAAATGGTGCGGCTCTTCGAAATCTCAAGGGAGAAATACACGGGAATCGATCGGGTGGAGCTGAAAAATTCGACGCGGAGGCCGCTTACGAAAAGAGAATCGACGACAGCTTGCGCCGCGCCGCGATCGTTGCGGGGTCCTTCGGTCCCCATACCTCGAAGAACGACAGCAGTTCGCGCCGGGCGCCGTCGTCCTCGAAGCTGCGGTCGCGCTTCATGATCGTGAGGAGATGTTCGGCGGCGGCGGTGCGGTCGCCCTCGACATTGCGGAGCTTGGCGAGCTTGAGCCGTGCCGCGTGGTCGTCCGGGTCGAGCGCGAGCTGGCGCTCCAGCGCGGCCGGGTCGCCGAGCTTGCGGGCCTCCTCGATCTGGTCGAGCTTTTTCGAGACGGCGGCGACGGCCGCTTCCGCGGCGAGTGCTTCCGGCAGGCCCGAAAGCGCCTGGCGCGCCTCGGCGACCTGCCCGAGGGCAATCATGCATTCGATCATGCCGGCGACAGCCGCGGCGTTTTCCGGGTCGGCCTGGAGAACGGCACCGTAAAGTCCGGCGGCGTTCTGCGCGTCGCCTGCATCGATCAGCGCCTTGGCATCGGCAAGCACGCTCTCGATCTCTGCCTTGCCGTCGTCTGCGGCGGGACCGGCGATCCGATCGATGAACTCTTTGATCTGGCTTTCGGGCACGGCGCCCATGAAACCATCGACCGGGCGTCCATCGATGAAGGCGATCACCGCGGGAATGGACTGAATGCCGAGCTGGCCGGCGATCGATGGATGGTCGTCGATGTTCATCTTGACGAGCTTCACCCGGCCGGCGGCCTCCCTCACCACCTTCTCGATGATGGGGGTCAGTTGTTTGCAGGGCCCGCACCAGGGCGCCCAGAAGTCGACGAGCACCGGCTGCTGGCGCGATGCCTCGAGCACGTCGCGGGTAAAGGCGGCGGTGGTCGTCTCCCTGATCAGGTCGTCCGGGATCGGGCCGTTCGGGGCGCTCGAAGTGCTTGCCGGCTGTCCGCCGAAAGAGGCCGAGCCCGTCATCTGGGTGCCGAAGGAACCTTGATAGGGATTGTCGCTACCGCTCATTCTTCTCTCCTCGCGGACTTGGGCGTCCGGCTTCATGCATTCGCGCCAAAGATCGTATGTCAGGCCGTCACTTTCAAGACAAGCGGCTCGTGCCCGGTTGCCTCCATGAAGCGCAGCATGTCCTTCGACGCGATCGAGGTCGTCTGGTCGTTGGAGAGCGGATGGCAGTTGACCGTCTCGAACTCCATCAGGGTCTCGTCGAGAATGATCTTCACCTTGCCCTCGGTGTCGTTGATCGCGCCGAAGGCGGTGACGGCGCCCGGTATCACGCCCAGATATTCCATCAGCTTCTCCGGCTTGCCGAAGGAGACCTTGCTTGCAGCGCCGATGATCTGATGAACGGTCTTCAGGTCCACCGTCGCGTGTTCCTCGACGGTCAGAAGGAAATAATTGTCCTTTTTGTCCTTCAGGAACAGGTTTTTTGTATGTCCGCCGGGGATTTCATCGCGTAGCGCCACCGATTCGGCCACCGTGAAGACCGGCGCGTGCCGTTTCGTCCTGTGTTCGATCCCGAGTTCGTCGAGAAAGCGGAAGAGGTCTTCCGCAGTCTTCGGCTCAGCCTTGCTCATGCTCCATCCTTCCTGCGGTCGCGATTTTCTCTCGGCCTGCTTTAAAGAGGAGCGAGAGGTTCCGCAATCTCATGCGCGGCGCAGCGCGGCCGGAAACGCGGCGTTCCCGGCCTTCGAATGCGCTCGCGAAAAAATTCTTGGCATTCGCGTCATTTCCCTGTTGCATTTGAAAAGGGCTTGGGCCATATAGCGCCCGTCGCCGCAAGACGGGCGACACCCCTGGTCCATCGACTACCCCCGGGCCTGGGTCTTATGAGCGGGTGTAGCTCAGGGGTAGAGCACAACCTTGCCAAGGTTGGGGTCGGGCGTTCGAATCGCCTCACCCGCTCCAAATTCCTCGGACAATTCAGCAGATTGATGAGCCTTCGGGCATTCTCGTTGGCACCGCCGTGCTACAGCGGGAGCGATGCGGCGTTTTTCCGTGACGCGTGTGCTGGCACAGGAAGTGGGTGCCGACGGGATCACCGCCAACTGCGTGTGCCCCGGGATCATCCTCACCGATATGGGGCGGGTCAATCTCGACGATCCCGCGGTCAGGAGGACGTGGCAGGACAAAACCGCCATGCGTCGCATCGGCGATCCCGAGGGTGTTGTCGGTGCGGTGGCCTTCTTTGCTTCGGACGATGCGGCTTTCGTGACCGGCCAGACGCTGAATGTCGACGGCGGCATCGTGCTGAGCTGACGCCTATCCGACGTCGGCCGAACTCGTGCAGCATGCCATGAAGCCGTCGGCGATGATGTCCTTCGGAAGGTTGCGGCCGATGAAGACCAGGCGCGAGACGCGCTCTTCGCCCTCCTTCCAGGGGCGCTGGTGGTCGCCTTCCACCAGCATGTGGACGCCTTGGACGACATAGCGGTCGGTGTCGCCGGCAAAGGCGATGATGCCCTTCATCCGCAGCATGTCCGTGCCGAAGGCCCGGGCGGTCGTCTGGAGCCAGCGGAAGAATTTTTCCGGGTCGACGGGTCGGCGTTCGACCAGAGAGAAACTCGTGACATGGTCGTCATGCTCATGACCGTGGTCCGCTTCGAGAAAGTCGGGCTCGACCTCGAGAATGCGGTCGAGATCGAAGGCATTGCGATCGAGCAGGCTGGCGATCTCGAGATTGCAGCGCTGCGTCCTCAGGATGCCGGCCGTCGGGTTGATGCGGCGGATGCGATCCTCCACGGCCTGCAGCCCTTGGGGCGATACGAGATCGGTCTTGTTGAGGATGATCGTGTCGGCGAAGGCCAATTGCTCCTGCGCTTCATGTGCGCGGTCGATCTCGCCGAGAAGGTGCCTGGCATCGACAACGGTAATGATGGAGTCGAGCCGTGTCTTGGAGCGGACATCCTCGTCGACGAAGAAAGTTTGGGCGACCGGCGCGGGGTCGGCGAGGCCCGTCGTCTCTATCAGAATGCCGTCGAACCGCTCACGCCTGCGCATCAGCGCCTCGATGATGCGGATCAGGTCCCCACGCACCGTGCAGCAGATGCAGCCATTGTTCATTTCGAACACCTCCTCGTCGGCATCGACGATGAGATCGTTATCGATCCCGACCTCGCCGAACTCGTTGACGATGACCGCGAACTTCTTGCCATGCGGCTCGGAGAGGATGCGGTTGAGAAGCGTGGTCTTTCCTGCTCCGAGATAGCCGGTGAGGACGGTGACGGGGGTGGGGACAAGCTGATCGGGCATTGACGAGAACCTCACTGTCGCATGGACGGCCGGAGGCAATGCTCCGGCTTCGTGGATACGTTATTACATTTCGTTTTCTTGAATGTAATAACGTAACGTCGCCGGGGGTTGTCAAGTCCGATTCTGACACTGAAACGCTGGGGCTCTCTTCTTTCCTCGCCGCAGCCGAATTCGTTACCGGTCTCACGCTGCCGGTGGATGGCGGTTATCGCGTCGGATAGGAGCGACAGGAAGCGTTTCACTGTTCGATGAAACGGTGAAACTGAAAGTGCTCTAACGGCCTGCGCTGCCTCAGCTTTTCGTAAAAACGTAATCCGTTTCCTGCCGGAGCGTTTCGCCGGGTCTCAGCACCGCCTTCGGGAAACCTTCGTGGTTCACCGCATCGGGCCAGATCTGGGTTTCCAGGCAGAGGCCGGCGAAGGGGCCGTAACGGCGGCCGTCGAGGCCGGGAACCGGTACGTCGAGCTTTTCTCCGGTATAGAGCTGCACGCCGGGCTCCGTCGTCAGCACTTCCAGCGACACACCGGAATTGATGCTGCGTACGAGCGCCACGGAGCGTTTCTGCGTCCGTTCCGGCGAGAGGCAGAAGTTGTGGTCGTAAGCGATTCCGTCGCCGTCCAGCTGCCTTCTCAGCGGGGTCATTTCGCGAAGATCGAAGGCGGTGCCGGCGACGGGGCGGATCTCGCCCGTCGGAATCTGCCGTTCATCGGTGGGCAGGTAGTGGTCTGCCGCAATCATGATGTCGTGGCCGAATGCGTCCGCGCCGCCGTCGAGGTTGAAATAGCTGTGCTGGCAGACATTGGCGAGGGTCGGCGCGTCGGTCTCAGTTTCGTAGACGACGTTGAGCGCGCCGCCCGGTTTCAGCGTATAGGTGCAGGTGATCGTGCAATTGCCCGGGTAGCCGGCGCGGCCGTCCGGATCGGTGATCTCGAGCGTTACGCTGTCTTCGGCCCGCCTGAGGATCGACCAGTTGCGCTTGGCGATATTGTCGCTGCCGCCGTGGAGATGCGTGGCGCCCTTCTCATTGAGCTCGAGTTGATAGGCCTTGCCTTCGAGCACGAAGCGGCCACCGCCGATGCGGTTGGCGTTGCGCCCGGGCGTGGCCCCGAAATAGGAGGAATGGACCGGATAGCTTTCGAAATCCTCGAAGCCGAGCACGAGCGGGGCTGCATGTCCTTCGAGCCGAAGATCCTGGATGACCGAGCCCCATGTGATCACCGACGCCGTCAGCCCGCCGCCCTGAAGCGTCACGCGCTGTACGGGCTCGCCGGAGGGCAGGTGCCCGAAGATTTCCGTGTCTGTTCCCATGCATCTCCCCATTTCCGCGAGTCGGCGTCAACCTGCTGCATTTCCGCCGAGGCGGCAACCGGAAAGTCATACTTTTTACGTCAACGCGCTTCGGTTCCGATCTTCGCCAGCTCGTAGGGCGTCGTCTGGTAAATCTCGTTGATCCAGTTGCCGAAGAAGAGATGTGCATGGCTTCGCCAGCGGTTCTGCGGCGGAAGTGCGGAGTCATTGTGCGGGAAATAGTCGTGCGGCAGCTTGATCGGCACGCCGGCATCGACGTCGCGGAAATATTCCTCCGACAGGGACGTCGAATCATATTCGACGTGATTGAACATGTAGAGCCGGTTGCCTTTCTTCTCGTGCACGAGGCAGACGCCCACTTCCTTTGATTCCATCAGGATTTCGAGATCCGGCACCCGGTCGATATCGGCGCGGCGCACCTCGGTCCAGCGCGAAACGGGCACGGCGAAATCGTCGGAAAAGCCGTTCAGATAGACCGAAGAGGGCTGCAAGTTCTGGTGGCGGTAGACGCCGAAGGCTTTTTCCTTCAGCGGATATTTCGGAACACCGTGGAAATGGTAGACCGCAGCCATCCCGCCCCAGCAGACGTTCAGCGTCGAATGGACGTTGGTCGTCGTCCAATCGAAGATGCGCTGCAGCTCCTTCCAGTAGGTGACCTCTTCGTATTCGAGCGTCTCGATCGGCGCGCCGGTGATGATGAAGCCATCGAACTTACGGGCCTCCACTTCCTCGAAGGTCTCGTAAAAGGCGAGCAGATGTTCTTCGGGCGTGTTCTTCGGCCGGTGGCCGTTGACGCGGACCAGCGTCAATTCGACCTGAAGCGGCGTGGCGCCGATCAGCCGCGCCATCTGGATCTCGGTCTTGATCTTGTTGGGCATCAGGTTCAAGAGCCCGATCTGCAGCGGCCGGATGTCCTGGCGGACCGCCTCGGTCTCGGTCATCAGCCGCACACCCTCGTGAACGAGAGTTTCGAAGGCGGGCAGCGTATCGGGTATCTTGATGGGCATGGGCGTCCACTCGATCAATACAAAAAAACCGGCGGCGAAACGATCGCGACCGGTCCTCGGAAATCCATTGTTCCCTCGGCCCTTTAGCGACTTCTTTAACGTGGCTGCAAGCCGGCCGGCCAAATCACCACGGATCGTAGATAGCGCGAGGAGGGCCGCGCGGTCAATGAAAAAGGATTCGCCGGCGTCGGGGCGGCCTTATCCCCGAAATGCCGTAACCTCGATCTCGATCAGCATTTCCGGGCGGATGAGGTCGCAGACGATCATCGTCGCGGCCGGGCGGATCTCGCCGAAGGTCTCGCCGAAGATCGGGAATACGCGGTCGGCAAAGCTGGCATCGGTGACGTAGTAGTGGTTGCGAACGACGTCCGACAGCGAGAAGCCGGCTTCCTTCAGGGCGCCTTCGATCGTCTTCAGGCAGTTGCGGGCCTGTTCCTCCACCGTTTCCGGCATGGTCATGGTGGCGTAGTCGTAGCCGGTCGTGCCGGAGACGAAGCACCAGTCGCCCTTCGCGACGGCACGCGAATAACCTGCCGTCTTTTCGAAGGGCGAACCGGACGAGATGAGCTTGCGCGTCATCCGACAGCTCATGCCCAGGGGCGGGAAGCGGCGGTCGCCTTCTCGTAATTGTCGATGGAGCGGCCTTTTTCGAGCGTGAGGCCGATATCGTCGAGGCCGTTCAGCAGGCAGTGGCGCTTGAAGGCATCGACCTCGAACTTGATCGAGCCGCCGTCCGGACCGGTGATCTCCTGCGCTTCGAGATCGACCGTGAGAATGGCATTGGAGCCGCGGCTGGCGTCATCCATCAGCTTGTCGAGGTCTTCCTGGCTAACGACGATGGGCAGGATGCCGTTCTTGAAACAGTTGTTGTAGAAGATGTCGGCGAAGGAGGTCGAGATGACGCAGCGGATGCCGAAATCGAGGAGCGCCCAAGGTGCATGCTCGCGCGAGGAGCCGCAGCCGAAATTGTCGCCGGCGACGAGAATCTTGGCGTTCTGATAGGCAGGCTTGTTGAGAACGAAGTCCGGGTTGGGGGTGCCGTCCTCGTTGTAGCGCGCCTCGGCGAAAAGCCCGGTGCCGAGACCGGTGCGCTTGATCGTCTTCAGGTAATCCTTCGGAATGATCATGTCCGTGTCGATGTTGACGACGGGCAGGGGAGCGGCAACGCCGGTGAGCTTGACGAACTTGTCCATGACTTGGCCTTCGATTTCAGCGGAAATGTTCGAGAAGCGTTTAGATCAGTTTTGCGCCGAAATGAAGGAGAATCTGCTTTCATGAAGCGGGATGCGGGCGAAAACCGCTTCTCCCGCTTCCGGCAATCCGATTCTAAAGATCGATGATCGTCCCGCGCCCGTCGTTCCACACCCGCATCTCGCGCTGAGTGCTTCCCGGATTGGCGCGTGCCCCCGCTCGAACATGCACGGGCCGTCCGTTGAGCTTGGCGGCGATCGCGCTGCCGACGGCAATAATGGCGGCGATCCCAGCGAGCGCCAGGGCGAGCGAGGCGGTGAACACGAAGGCCACCAGCGTGATGGTGATGGCGGCGGCCGTGAAGAGAACAGAGCGGATGCTTTGCATGATTGTCACCTTTCTGCTCGGCATGTGGGTGCTGGCCACGCCGCTTGCAAGAGGGGCCGCCCGTCTCGTCTTGCGCAAAGGTTGAAAGGCAGGCACAACGAACGGCATGACAGGGAACGGCATGAGAGCGATCGACCACCATCCCGTGCGGCTGCGCCGCTCGGTGCTTTCGGTTCCGGCCGACAATCAGCGCGCGCTCGCCAAGGCTCGTGAATTGGCTGCGGACGCCGTGATCTTCGACCTCGAGGATTCCGTCTTGCCGGACCGCAAGGCTGCGGCGCGCGATGCGCTCGTCCGGCATCTTGCCGGCAACCGGCCGCAGGGCGAAACGGTCATCCGCGTCAATGCGGCGGGCTCCGGCTTCGGCGAGGCCGATCTCGCAGCGGCTCTTGCCGCGCGGCCCGATGCTATCCTCCTGCCCAAGGTCGAAAGCCCCGCCGATATTCAGGGCGCGCTCGATTGGCTTGCGGAAAGGGACGCGCCGGATGAGCTGAGGCTCTGGGCGATGATCGAGACGCCGCGCGGGGTCGTGAACGGGCCGGCGATCGCCGAGACCGGCCGCACCTCCGGCGGCCGGCTGGACTGCTTCGTCGTCGGGCTGAACGATCTTCGCAAGGAGACGGGCGTGCCCGCCTTTCCGGGCCGGACCTATCTCGTTCCGTGGCTGATGCAGATCCTTCTTGCCGCGCGCGGCAGCGGGCTCGACGTCATCGACGCGGTCTTCAACGATTTCCGCGATCCGGAAGGCTTCGAGGCGGAGTGCCGGCAGGGGCGCGACATGGGTTATGACGGCAAGATGCTGATCCATCCGGCGCAGATCGATGCGGCCAATCGGCATTTCGGCCTGGACGAGGCTGCGGTCGAGGAGGCGCGCGCGATCATCGAGGCCTTTGCCTTGCCGGACAATGCCGGAAAGGGCGTCATCAACCTTCATGGGCGGATGGTCGAGCGTCTCCATCTCGAACAGGCGATGAGGATCGCCGCCAAGGCGGACATCATCGAAAAACGAAAGGCAAACTCTTGAAACTTTATCGCTTTCTCACCGGCCCCGACGATGCCTCCTTCTGCCACAAGGTGACGGCGGCATTGAACCAGGGGTGGACGCTGCACGGTCCGCCGACCTACGCCTTCAATGCCGACACCCAGCATATGCAATGCGGACAGGCGGTGGTGAAGGAAGTGGAGGGGAAGGATTATCATCCCGACATGAAGCTGTCGGAGCAGTAGGGACTGCAATCTCTCCTCGCCTCACCCCTGTGCTCGTCACAGGGATGAGAGCGGCGCCGCGTCTGCGGCGCGGGAAACGTTCTTTCAGCCCAAGGACTTGGTCTGGCTGGATTCCTGTGACGAGCACAGGAATGAGGAAATCAAACAAGCGCGGCGGGTATCCCGAATCTCGGCAGGCCTCAGCCGCCCACGTGTTCCACGCTTTCCTCGATCCGCTCCATATCGTCGTCCGACAGGCCGAAATGGTGGCCGATCTCGTGGATCAGCACATGGGTAATGATATCGCCGAGCGTTTCCTCGTTTTCGGCCCAGTAGTCGATGATCGGGCGGCGGTAAAGGGTGATGCGGTTCGGGAACTCCCCGGTTTCCATGGTGAAGCGTTCGCCGAGGCCGCGGCCTTCGAACAGGCCCAGCAGATCGAACGGCGTTTCGAGCGCCATGTCTTCGAAGACATCGTCGCTTGGAAAGTCGGCGATTTCGATCGTGAGATCCGTCGTCAGCTTGCGGAATTCCTCAGGCAGATGGCTGTAGGCTTCAAACGCGAGCTGCTCGAATACGGTAAGCGACGGTGCGTGGCGTTCCCGCCAATCATCGGTTTGGTCAATGCGGGCCATGGGCACTCCTTGTTGCCCCTCATATAGCGATTTTGCCTTTGTTTTTCGAGTGATGAATTCTACCCCGGAAAGAAGGAGGAATATATTCTCAATATTGGTTGTTGACTCTTGAGGGCAGCTCTGGAATCCATAAGAACATAACATGAACATGCAGATGGAGCTGACCGTCATGGCCGGAAACGCCGTGCAACGGCAAACCGTTCTTTCCCTTCGCGAGACCATTGCGCGGATTGAAGATCGCGGGGTGCCGGGATGCGTCCGGCCGGCCAAGGCGGCCGATCCCGCCGGCTTTCGCCGCGACAAGGAGGAGGCGCCCCGCCGCAAGGTCCTGCCGCTCGGCGTCCCGCAATTCGATGAGGCCCTCCAGGGCGGGTTGCCGCTCGAGGGCATGATGGAAATCCGCAATGCCGAGACCCGGGATGCGGGCGCGGCCGCCGGCTTCGTGGCGGCGCTTGCGGTGCTCTATCAGCGGCAGAAGAAGGAGAATGGCCGTCTGGCCCCGGTCCTTTGGATCAGCCAGACGCTTGCTGCCTGTGAGGCGGGTCAGCCTTATGCGCCGGGCCTCAAGGCCTATGGACTCGACGCCGAGCGCTTCCTCTTGGTTTCGGCACGCACGGTGAAGGATGCGCTGTGGATCGCCGAGACGGCGCTTTCGGTACCGGTCTTCGCCGTGGTCGTTCTGGAAATCCGCGGCAACCCTGCCTGTCTCGCCCTGAGCGAGAGCCGGCGTCTGCATGTGAGGGCCCGGGCGGGCGGCGTGCCTCTTCTCGTCTTGCGTCAGGCGGGCGAGGAGGAGGCGAGCAGCGCCTTCTTCCGGATCCAGGTCAAGCCGGCACCGGCCGGCGAACGTCCTCTTCCCGATGGTTCGGTGCTTTGCGGCAGCATCGGCCATTCCGCCTTTCACCTCCTTGTCGAAAAAAGCAGGCGCCAAGCCTCTGACGACATCTTTCTCGAATGGAACGCCCATGACCGCCGCTTCTACTCACTCGATGAGCGCCGGAGCGCCGCTCTTCAGACAAACGATGAGCCAACGGATCCTGTCGATCCACTTTCCGCATCTGCCGGCCGATCGCGTCGCGCGCAGCCGGTGGGGCGCCTCCTGGCTTTCGCGCGGGCGTCCTGACCATCCGCCCGTCGTCTTCGCCGCCAAGATCGACAATGCCATGCGGCTCGTTGCGCTCGATACTTTTGCAGAGCGTATCGGCCTGAAGCGCGGCCAGGGGGCGGCGGAAGCCCGCGCCATGTGTCCCTCGCTCGACGTGATTGCCGCCGATCCGGCCGCCGACCAGGCCTTTCTGGAGGCGCTTGCCGACTGGTGCGACCGCTATACGCCGCTCGTGGCACTCGACGGCACGGATGGCCTGTTTCTCGACATCACCGGCTGCGCCCATCTTCAAGGCGGCGAGAAGGCGCTCATCAGCGATGTCCTGTCGCGTCTTTTCTCTCTCGGCGTCGAGGCGCGGGCGACCGTCTCCTCCGCAGCCGGGCTTTCCTGGGCTGTCGCCCGTTACGGCGATGCCGACGTCATTGCGCCCGAGGACGGGGACCCGGTGCTTGCACCCTTGCCGGTCGCCGCGCTGCGACTGCCGGCGGACACCGCGGCCGCACTCGAACGGGTCGGGCTGAAACAGATCGGCGATCTTCTCGAAGCGCCGCGGGCGCCGCTCGCCCGCCGCTTCGGCTCCTCCCTTCTCCTCAGACTCGATCAGGCGAGAGGCTTCGAGGACGAGCCGCTTTCGCCCCGGCTGCCCGTGCCGAGCTTCTCCGCCGAGCGCCGGCTCGCCGAGCCGGTGCAGGACGAGGAATACATTCTCGAGCTGACCCGTCACCTCGCCAGGGATGTCCGCTCCTCGCTGGAGCGGCATGGCGAAGGCGGGCGGCTCTTCGAGCTCCTCCTGTTCCGCGTCGACGGCCGGGTATTCCGCGTCCGAGCCCATGCGGCCGTGCCCTTGAACGATGCCGCCCGCATAGCCGCCCTCTTTCGCGAGCGGCTGCAGGCGGTTCATGACGATCTCGATGCCGGATATGGTTTCGAAATCGTCCGGCTTTCGGTCCTCGGAAGCGAAAGGCTCGATCCGGCGCAGCAGGATTTTTCCGGCGCCCCCGACGAAAGCCAGCCGCTCGCGGCCTTCGTCGACAAGGTCTCCGCCCGTTTCGGGCCCGGGTGTCTGATGCAGGCGACCCTTGCCGAAAGCCATCTGCCGGAACGGGCGGGCGGATTTGCCGCCGTGACGGACGTGGCGGCGGTCCTTAGGCCGCCTGCCCTTGAAGAGAAGGCTTTCCCCGAAAACCGTCCGCTTCGGATTTTCGCGCATCCCGAACCGGTGGAGGCGACGGCGGAAGTGCCCGAGGGCGCTCCGCGAAGCTTCAACTGGCGCAAGACCCGCTACCGCGTCGCCCGTGCCGAGGGGCCGGAGCGCATCGCCGCCGAATGGTGGATCGACGGGGAGAATCATCCGACGCGCGATTATTTCCGGATAGAGGATCAGGAGGGCCGCCGCTTCTGGCTGTTTCGCGAAGGCCTTTACGGAAGGGAGACCGCCTCACCCCGCTGGTTCATGCACGGAGTTTTCGCATGAGCGCGGATACTGCCTTCTGCGAGCTCGGTGCGCGCACGAATTTCTCCTTCCTCGAAGGGGCGGCGCCGGCCGAAGAGATGGTCGTCTTCGCCAAGAAGGCGGGGCTTGCCGGTCTCGGCATTGCCGACCGCAACAGCGTCGCCGGCGTCGTCAGGGCCCATGCCAAGGCGAAGGTGGAGGGCTACCCCTTCCAGCCGGGCGCCCGCCTGGTTTTTGCCGACGGCACGCCGGACATTCTCGCCTATCCGAAAAACAGGCGGGGCTGGGGGCATCTCTGCCGCCTGCTCAGCGCCGGGAACCTGCGCTCGAAGAAGGGCGACTGCACGCTCCATCTCGCCGACTTGCTCGAATGGCAGGAGGAGCTTCTTCTGATCGTCATGCAAAGCGAAGGACGGCCGGAGGCGGAGAGCCTGGAGGTGCTGCTCGGGACATTACAGGAGCATGCGGGCAACCGGCTCTATCTCGGCCTGGCGCCGCATTATGACGGTTTCGACCGGCATGATTTTGCCGTCCTGGCAGCCCTTGCCCGAAAAACCGGCATCGGGTTGCTCGCCACCAATGACGCGCTCTATCACGATCCGCATTACAGGCCGCTCGCGGATGTCGTCACCGCCATCCGGGAGCATGTGCCGATCGCCGGCGCCGGCTTCCTTCTGCAGAAGAATGCCGAAAGGCACCTGAAGGGCCCAAGGGAAATGGCCAGGCTTTTCAGCGACTACCCCGAGGCGCTTGCCAATACGCGGAAATTTTTCAGCGAGCTCACCTTCAGCCTCGACGAGCTCAGCCATCAATATCCGGATGAAAACGCCGATGGCGAGACGCCGGCCGAAAGCTTGCGGAGGCTCGTCGCGGAAGGTGCGGCCGAGCGCTATCGCGAAGGCGTGCCGGAAAAGGTGATGCGTCAGATAGACTATGAGCTCGAGCTCATCCACGACAAGAAATACGAGCCTTATTTCCTGACCGTGCACAAGCTCGTGAAATTTGCCCGCAGCGTGAATATTCTCTGCCAGGGGCGGGGATCGGCGGCCAATTCCTCGGTCTGCTTCTGCCTCGGCATCACCGATGTCGATCCGCAGAAATTCACCCTGCTGTTCGACCGTTTCCTGTCGAAGGATCGCGACGAGCCGCCCGATATCGATGTCGACTTCGAGCACGAGCGGCGCGAAGAGGTGATCCAGTATATCTACAGGACTTACGGCAAGGAGCATGCGGGCCTGACCGCCGCGGTGATCAGCTATCGCTCGCGCTCCGCCGGGCGCGAGGTCGCCAAGGCCTTCGGCCTTTCGGAAGACGTTCAATCGGCTCTCGTCAGTTCGATCTGGGGCTGGGGCACCTCGCCTTTCACCGAGGAGCAGGCGAAAGGGGCGGGGCTCGATGCGGCGGACCCTCTCACCAGGCGCGTGCTTGCCTATGCCAGTCTGCTCATGAATTTTCCGCGCCACCTCTCGCAGCATGTGGGCGGCTTCGTGATTACCCGCGACAGGCTCGACGAGGTCGTGCCGATCATGAACACGGCCATGCCCGACCGCTACATGATCGAATGGGACAAGGACGATCTCGACGAGCTGAAGATCCTGAAGGTCGACGTGCTGGCGCTCGGCATGCTGACCTGCCTTGCCAAGGGCTTCAAGCTGCTCGAGGCGCATTACGGCAAGCCGATAACGCTGGCCGAAATCTACCAGGATCATCGCGAAGCGGTTTACGACATGATCTGCCGCGCCGATACGGTCGGCGTCTTCCAGATCGAAAGCCGGGCGCAGATGAGCATGCTGCCGCGCCTGCAGCCGCGCGAAATGTACGATCTGGTGATCGAGGTAGCGATCGTTCGCCCCGGTCCCATCCAGGGCAATATGGTGCATCCCTATCTGAAACGGCGCGAAGCCCAGCGCAACGGCGAGGCGGTCGTGTATCCCAGCCCGGAATTGAAGGCGGTCCTTGAAAGGACGCTGGGCGTGCCGCTGTTCCAGGAGCAGGCGATGCAGATCGCGATCACCGCCGCCGGTTTTTCACCCAGCGAGGCCGACCGCCTGCGCCGCGCCATGGCCACCTTCAAGCGGACCGGAACGATCCACACCTTCGAGCGGAAGATGGTGGAGGGCATGGTTGCGAATAACTACGAGAGGGAATTCGCCGAGCGCTGCTTCAACCAGATCAAGGGATTCGGCGAATATGGCTTCCCCGAAAGCCATGCTGCCTCCTTCGCCTCTCTCGTCTATGCCTCGGCCTGGCTCAAGACCTATTATCCGGACATCTTCTGCGCCGCGCTCCTGAACGCGCAGCCGATGGGTTTCTATGCGCCGGCGCAACTGGTGCGCGATGCCCGCGAACACGGGGTCAGAATGCTGCCGGTCGACATCAACCATTCGGATTGGGACGCCCTGCTCGAAGGCGAGGGTTCCTTCGACAAGAATGCTGTCCACCCGCGCCACGCCAGCATGCGGGAGGTGATCAAAACCCGGAAGGCCGTGCGGCTGGGCTTCCGGTTGGTCAAGGGCCTGAAGCAGACGGATATGGAAGCGCTGGTCGCGCGCCGGGGGGAGGGATACCGCTCCGTTCATGACCTGTGGCTTCGGTCCGGGCTTTCCCGCGCCGTTCTGGAGCGCCTTGCGGATGCCGATGCCTTCCGGTCGGTAGGTCTCGACCGGCGAGCGGCCCTTTGGGCGGTAAAGGCGCTCGACGAGCAGTCGGCGGTGGAGCGGTTGCCGCTTTTCGAAGGGGCGGGTTCCGACGATCTGCAGATCGAGCCCAAGGTCGCTCTTCCCGAAATGCCGGCAGGCGAACAGGTCATTCATGACTATCGCACCCTGACGCTCTCCCTGAAGGCGCACCCCGTGTCCTTCATGCGGGAGGATTTTTCGCGAATGGGTATCCTGCGCAGCCGGGATCTGGCCGCAACCGCGACTGGGAGATGGGTGACGGTGGCGGGCCTTGTACTGGTCAGGCAGCGGCCGGGCTCTGCCAATGGCGTCATCTTCATGACGATCGAGGACGAAACAGGCATCGCCAATATCATCGTCTGGGAAAAGACGTTCCAGAAATACCGGCGGCAGGTCATGGGATCGCGGCTTGTGAAAGTCCGCGGCCGCTTGCAGAACCAGAGCGGCGTCATTCACGTGGTCGCCGATCATCTGGAGGATATAACGCCGATGCTTGGCCTGCTGCGCCGGGAGGCGCGGCGTTTCGGCGTCAACGACCGCGCGGACGAGGTTTTGCGGCCGAGCGCGGACGCCCGCGAAAAGAAAAAACTGCGGCAATTGCGCCTGGGCCTGACCGCTCGCGCAGCACCGGAGGGCGAGGCGGCCGCCCAGGTAGCGGAGGTCATGCCGAAGGGGCGCAATTTTCATTGAGCCCCGTCATTACTCGCATCGAAGTCGTCGCCTTGCGATTGAGGCCCCAAGGCGACCTGTGTAAAAATGTCGCAGGCACCGTTGCCGGAATTACAAGTCATGGAGGAAAAATCCCCTCCTTAGAATCGCCTAATGTAATGAAAATGCGACGATTTCCATCAAGTTTAGAATCGCTCTAATGCGCCCTTCAACCATATGGAGAAGAGTTTTTAGTTGACGGCAAATGTCCTCTTTTGCTTTATCGCAAAATCAGAGCGTTGCGTATGATGGACACGACGAAATGCTGGTTTGCAGTTGCAACTTCATCACCGAGAAAGACATCGAGGACACGATCGTCGGCCTCCTCGACGAGGACTGTTGGCAGTTGATCGTGCCGGCGAAAGTCTATCATGCGATGGAAAAACGCGGCCGTTGCTGCGGCTGTTTTCCCAATGTCGTCGACATCATCATCCGCACCACCGAGCAATATCACGCCCGCCGCGACTCGACGGACGCCGATATATTTGATTTCATGAACCGCCTCAGACAATTCCATGAAGAAAACCGGAGGGCGGATCTTGAAAGGCGACGCAAAGGTCATCGAGCAGCTTAACGAAGCGCTCTATCTCGAACTCGGTGCCGTAAACCAGTACTGGCTGCATTACCGCCTTCTCGAAGATTGGGGATACACGCTGCTCGCCAAGAAGGAGCGCGCCGAATCGATCGAGGAAATGCACCACGCCGACAAGCTCGTCTCCCGCATCATCTTTCTCGAAGGCCATCCAAATCTGCAGACGGTCGCGCCGCTGCGCATCGGCCAGAACGTCAAGGAAGTCCTGGAAGCCGACCTTGCCGGCGAGTACGACGCGCGCACCGCCTACAAGAACTCCCGCGACATCTGTCACGCGGCCGGCGATTACGTCTCGATGAAGCTCTTCGAGGAACTGCTCGCCGACGAGGAGGGCCACATAGACTTCCTCGAAACGCAGCTCGATCTGCTCCGCAAGATCGGTGAGGAAAAATACGGCCAGCTCAACGCCGCTTCCGCCGACGAAGCCGAGTAAATCCCAGCCCCCTCAAGCCCCTCATCCGGCCTGCCGGCCACCTTCTCCCCGCTTGCGGGGCGAAGGGGACAGGCGGCAAACGCCAGGCGTCTTCCGCCGTCGAATGCAGGGCAAGGCGGAGCCGCGTGTCCCTTCTCCCCGCAAGCGGGGAGAAGGTGGCGGCAGCCGGATGAGGGGCTAATTCCGGTAGCCCTTTCGCTCATCGCACCAGATGCGAAAATGCCGCGACGACCTCTTCATAGGCCTTGCGCTTGAAGGGCACGATCAAACCCGGAAGTTCGTGCATGGGCTTCCATTCCCAGGCGTCGAATTCCGGCTCGTGGTCGCCGGGCGGCGGGTTGATCGCGATTTCGCTCTCCTCGCCCTCGAAGCGGAAGGCGTACCAGCGTTGCCTCTGGCCGCGGTACTTGCCCTTGAGACCGATCCCGATCAGGTGCGACGGGAGGTCGTAATTGATCCAATCCGGCGCCTCCGCCAGGAGCGAGACCGAGCGGATGCCGGTCTCCTCGTAGAGTTCGCGATAGGCGGCCGCGAGCGGGTCCTCGCCATCGTCGATGCCGCCTTGCGGCATCTGCCAGAGCTGCGGCGAACCGTCGTATTCGGAATTGCCGACGGCGAGCCGGTGCCCGGCCCAGACGAGTCCCTGCCGGTTGAGAACCATGACGCCGACACATGGCCGATAGGGCAGATCCTCAGCCGTCATGACGCGCCCCTTATCCTTCCCCATATCGTCCTTCCTTTGCATGTTGCCGCGAGCCGTATGACTCGATGGTCCACTGCGCTTAAATCAGTTTTGTTTCGGATCTTTGACGAGTGCGGCCACGCCGACCACCTCGATGCCCCGCCCGCCGGCTTCCTCGATCCATTCGGCAATGGCCGCCACGCTTTCGTCGAAGGCGGAAGCGACCCCGATCGCGGTGCCGTTCCTCCGCGCGATGCGCTCCAGCTCGTCGAGTCTGCGCAGGATGCCATTGCGGCTGAGCTCGCCATCGAGCACGAGATCGGCGAAACCGTGCGGCACGTCGAAGGCGCCGGCGAGCGTGCCCGAGAGCGATTGCGCCGACGTCCCGTCGTCCAGGAACAGGAGGCCCCGCTTGCCGAGATCGCGCATCACGGGCTCGAGCGCATCCGTATCGGAGAGAAACCGGCCTCCGAGATAGTTCATGACGCCAGTGTAATTGGTGATCTGTCCCATGCTTCGATGCAGTTCCGCAAGGTTCTTCCCGGCATCGGAGGAAACGCGCAGCGCGTGTGGGCCGGGATCGTTGTTCGGGTAATCGAACGGTTCCATCGGCACCTGCAGCAGGATCTCGTGGCCGTTACGCCTCGCCTCCTGCATCCAGCGCTGCAGGCTGTTTCCGGCCGCGGCGAAGGCAAGCGTCACTTCCGGCGGCAGTGCGCGGAGGGCGCGCTGCGTCCCCGTCTGGCTGAGGCCGAGGCCGCCGACGACGATGGCGATCCGCGTTCCGCGGGCGCCGGACCAGGGGCGCGCATATTGCTCCATTGGCCTCAGCCCGTCCGGGCCGATGACCGGCAGGCGGCCTTCGGGGCGGTCTTCCAGCAGGCTTTCATTTGGAAGGGCTGCCATGCGAGGGTCCTGCCCTCGCGTGGGCTCGACACCGATCAGCGCGGGGCCGCCGGTTTCGCGCGCACGGGGCGTGTATTTCCTGACCGTCGCGCCATCATCGGTTAGAACGGCCTCGACATGCGCGCCGGCGAGAGCGCCGCTCCGGTGGAGCGCCTCGGGCCTGGCTTTTTTGCCCTCCGAGGGTGGCGCCGGTTCGGTAGCGAGGGTCGCGGTCGCTGCGGCCATTGCAGGCGAACGGGTCTGGTGGCCGGGAGAAAGGGCGCTCCATGCGGAAAGCCCGATGACAGCAAGGGCTCCGAGGCTGAGGCCGCAGTAACGCAGGACGCGGCGGAGATCGCGCTTGCGTGCCGGTCTCTCCTTGCGGTTCTGGCCCAGCGGGGCGTTGAGGTCAGTTGCCAAACGGGGCCTCGGTCGAGCTTCGATCCTGGCGCGAATCGCCGCTGGCCATGACGATGGACTTGAAGGAGGCCAGAATCATCGCACATGCGACTGCATGCCGATGGATAATATAAAGGCGCCGGGTTGAACAGCCCGGCGCCTCCTTGATTCCTCTCACCTGGAACTCTGCAGGTGGGGGGCTTATTCCTTCAGCTGCGCCTGTTCCGGGTTGGCCGGGAAGGCCGGATCCGTCTTCTTGCCGCGCAACAGGTCGAACGCATAGTTCAGCTGAATGTCGTCCTTGGTTTCCGGCGGCACGTAAGCGACCGAGCCGGAGCCCTCTTCGGTCTCTTCCTGGCCCGGAATGTGACCGCGCAGATCGGATTCGCCCTGCGCTTCCACCTTGCCCAGAAGCTCGGGCGGCAGCGGCTGCTCCACCTTGATGTCGGGCGTGATGCCGGTGCCCTGGATCGACTTGCCAGACGGCGTGTAATAGAGCGCCGTCGTCAGACGCAGCGCTCCGGCGTCGCCGAGCGGGATGATCGTCTGTACCGAGCCCTTGCCGAAGGAGCGCGTGCCGAGAACGGTGGCGCGCTTCAGGTCCTGGAGAGCACCGGCCACGATTTCCGACGCGGATGCCGAGCCGCCGTTGACGAGCACGACGACAGGCTTGCCGCCGGCCAGGTCGCCCGGGGTCGCATTGAAGCGGCGGGTTTCATCCGGATTGCGGCCGCGGGTCGAAACGACCTCGCCACGCTCCAGGAACGCGTCCGAGACATTGATCGCCTGGTCGAGCAGGCCGCCCGGATTGAGGCGCAGGTCGAGGACATAGCCCTTGAGCTTGTCCGCGGGAACTTCCGCCTGGATCTTCTCGATGCCCTTCTTCAGGTCCTCGAAGGTCTTTTCCGTAAACGAGATGACCCTCAGATAGCCGACATCCCCTTCGACACGGACCTTCACCGCGCGGACCGCGATCACGTCGCGTACGATCGTCAGTTCGATCGGCTTTTCGGCTCCCTTGCGCAGGATCGTCAGCTTGATCGGCGTGCCGACGGCGCCGCGCATCTTGTCGACCGCTTCCTCCAGCTTGAGGCCGCGGACGTCCTGACCGTCGATCTTCGAGATGAAATCGCCTGCGAGCACACCGGCGCGCGCGGCGGGCGTGTCGTCGATCGGACTCGTCACCTTGACGAGATCTTCTTCCATGGTGACCTCGATGCCGAGGCCGCCGAACTCGCCGCGCGTCTGGGTACGCATATCTTCGGCGTCGGTCGAGTTCATGTAGCTCGAATGCGGGTCTAGAGACGAGAGCATGCCGTTGATGGCGTTCTCGATCAACTTGTCATCCTGCGGCGGCGTCACGTATTGCGCGCGCACGCGCTCGAACACGTCGCCGAAGATCGCCAGTTCGCGGTATGTCGACGAATTTGCGGCCACGGCCGGCATGGTTGCCGAGTAGACGACGCCCATCGCCGTCGCGCCCATCAGCGCCCCGACCAGGACAAGTGAAGCTCTACGTATCATTTCGCGCCCTTCCAACCTCTGCTGCGGTCCACCACGGTCGGGAATCAACCGGCTTCCCGTCTTTTCTGAATTCAATGTAAAGCGTTGGCCTGTCGGTTTCCAGCGCCAAGGCCGCCGCACTCGCCACTCTTTTTGCACCCATCGCCGCCACCGGCTCCCCGGCCACGACGAATTGCCCCGGCCGGACACTGACGTTTTCCATGCCGGCGAGCACGATATGATACCCGTCACCGGCATTGAGAATGATCATCTGCCCGTAGCTGCGGAAACTCCCGGCATAGACGATCCACCCGTCCGCCGGCGTAGTCACCAGCGCGCCTGCATTGGTTTCGAGCATGATCCCCTGCAGCGAATGCCCCGTTCCGTCCGCGTCGCCAAAACGGCGCACAAGCGAACCCGCAACGGGATAAGTCAGCCGCTCCCGCAGCTCGGAAAAGACATATGCCGGCGCAATGCGGTTTTTGTCAGGCACGGCACTCCTGGCGAGCTCCCGCGCAGCCTCGCGCTCGGCCTCGCTCATGCGGCGGCGTTCCTCCTCCTCGGCGCGGGCGGCGGCGGCGGCTTCGCGCACGGAGGAGATCTCGTTTTCGAGCGATGAGATCAGGCCCGCGAGGTTCTCCGCCTGCAGGGCGAGTTCCTCGGCCTTGCGCTGTTCGACCGCCAGATCGGCCGCATTGCGTTGCCTCAGCTTCTCCTTTTCGGCAACGAGCATCGACATGCGCCGCTCTTCCTCGAGCCGGGCGGTCATTGCCGCGGTCAGTTCCTCGCGTTCCCGGGCGATGCCGCTGCGAATATCGGCGAGCGCCTGCAGGTCGGCGACGAGGCTGTCGGTCTGCTCGCGTATCTCAGGAACGACGGCGCCGAGCAGAATGGCGCTGCGTACGGAGCCGAGCGCATCCTCCGGGGTCACGAGGATTGCCGGCGGCGGATTGCGGCCCATGCGCTGGAGAGCGGCGAGCACCTCGGCCAAAAGGCCGCGACGGGCCCGCAGCGAACGCCGCACCACATCCTCCTTGACGCGCAGATCGCCGAGCTTCCTTTCGCCGTCGGCGATCCGGCGTTCGAGCTCCTGCCGCTTGGCTGCCGAATCCACGAGGGCTTCGCGGAGGGTCTCGTTGCTCTTGTCGATCTCGGCGATCGTCTTTTCGAGTGCCTCGGAGCGATCCCGCGAGAGCGTGATCGTCTTCGACAGTGCCTCGAGCTCGCTCGCGGTACTGTCGCGCCGGACCGCCAGATCGGCAGCCGGATCCGGCGGCGCCGGCTTGGCGGCACCTGCATCGGCCGGCGCGGCGGCGGGCGCGTCCTGAGCCGCAGTCGGGCCGATCACCGACAGGAAAAGCGCCATGACCGCAGTACCGCAGCCGAACCGCCGGGCGCCCCGCTTCAAGCAGGCTCTATTCGTTGGAGGTCTCATCCCGTCTCATAAGTCCAAAAGTTAGGAGACCCTAATCTGATTTGGCTGGGCAAACCAATACATATTCGCGTTATCGTATCGGGAGGCGGACCGGGCCGGTTCTACGGAAAGAAAGCGCGGCAACGGGGTGCGGCAGCCGGATCAGGCCCGATGATAAGGATGCCCCGAAAGGATCGTCACGGAGCGATAAAGCTGCTCGGCGATGAGGATGCGCACGAGCTGGTGCGGCCAGGTCATCCTGCCGAGGTTGAGCACGGCGTCGGCGCGGGCGTGGAGCGCGGGATCGAGTCCGTCGGCACCGCCGATCGCTATCATCAGATCGCGCTTGCCGCTGTCTCTGAAGGTAGCGAGCAGGTGTGCGAAAGCTTCCGAGTCGAGCGCCTTGCCGCGCTCGTCGAGCAGCACGAGCAGGCTGCCCTCGGCGAGCGCTTTTTCAAGCTGTCCCGCTTCCTCGCGCTTGCGCGTCTCCGCATTGCCGGCGCGGCTTTCTACCGTCTCCACGACGCGGGCCAATTCGAGGCCGACGGCCGGACCCGCCTTGGCGAATCGGTCGAGATAGCGGCCCGCAAGGTCCTTTTCCGGCCCCCCCTTGAGGCGGCCGACTGCGAAAAGTCCGATACGCATGACCCGATCCGTCCCCGCCGGCGCCGATCGGTTGTTATCGACCGGCAAAATTCTTGCCGCCATCCGCCTTGTCGGCGATGGCAATCGCATGTCACGTTCGGCACCGGCCGCCGCTCCGTCCTGAGTCGATGGTCAGGATCGGGCGACGTGTCTCAGTGCAGGGTACCGTCTTCGATCTCGGGAGCCGCCCACATCTTTTCGATGTTGTAGAACGCCCGGATTTCCGGCCGGAAGATGTGAACGATCACATCGCCGGTGTCGATCAGTACCCAGTCGCCACCCTCGAGACCTTCGACGCGAGCCCTGCCGAGGCCGTCGTCCTTCAGGTCCGTGATCAAGTGGTCGGCAATGGCCATCACATGCCTGTTCGATCGCCCGGAGACGACGACCATGAAGTCTCCCAGCGCCGATTTTCCGGCAATGTCGATGGTAACGATATTTTCTGCCTTCGAGTCCTCTAGGCTTTCGAGGACCAGTTGAAGCGCACGGACAGCGGCTTCGTCGCTCGATTCCGTGCTGCGCGGGAATGCGGATGCCGCATATCCCTTGGCGTGTGCTGTTGTCAGGGTTTTTCCTTTCCAAATGAACAGAACAGGCACGTTCGATTCGAAATAATTTTTCGAACCGTACTTAAATGTAGGCATCAAACCCATACGGTTTCAAGACACGGGATCCGAATTACGGGAAATCACCCGAATTTGGCCGAACGAAGCGCCGTCGAACTCAAGCCCGAACGCGGGCCGTGAATGAAGGTCCAGGCGGGCGCGCGGCGGAAAGCGAGGGTTCCCGCATCCTCCTCGTCGACCCGGGCCTTGCTGAAAGCCCTCGCCATCGGCGAGGAAAGATAGGCAAGAGTCGATCCCGGCCGGTCGATAACGGCGATAGGGAAAGTGGTGACGATCTTGCGCCAGTCCTGCCAGTGGTGAAAGTTCTTGAGATTGTCCGCGCCCATGACCCAGACGAAACGGACGTCGCGGTTGCGGGCGCGGATCGCCTCCAGCGTGCGGGCCGTGTAGCTCTGGCCGAGCGCCTGCTCGAAAGCGGTCACCTTGATGCGCGGATTACGAGCGATCTTCTCGCTCATCGCGATGCGTTCGCCAAGAGGTGCGAGATGGTTGCGGTCCTTGAGCGGATTGCCGGGCGTCACCATCCACCAGAGCTGATCGAGCCCGAGCCGGCGCAAAGCGGTCTCGGCGACGAGCGCATGCCCGTCATGCGGCGGATTGAAGGATCCGCCGAACAGGCCGACGGCCATGCCGGACTCGACATGTGGCATGCTGAGATAGCGCGCATTCACTTCGCTCGGTGTCGTCAGGGCCGCACCTGTCCGGTGCCGCGCACGCGATACTTGAACGAGGTGAGCTGTTCGACGCCGACAGGCCCGCGGGCGTGCATCTTGCCGGTGGCGATGCCGATCTCGCCGCCCATGCCGAACTCGCCGCCGTCGGCGAATTGCGTCGAGGCATTGTGCAGGAGGATCGCCGAATCGATCTCGGAGAAGAACCGCTCCACCACGGCGGGATCCTCGGCGATCACGGCTTCCGTGTGGGCCGACGACCAGGTGTTGATGTGCTCGATCGCGCCGGAAATGCCGTCGACCAGTCTTACCGAGATGATCGCATCGAGATATTCGGTGGCCCAATCCTCGTCGGTCGCAGCTTTCAGGCCGGGCATGAGCCTTGCGAGGTCGTCGCAGACGCGCACCTCGCAGCCGGCATCGACGAGCGCCTCAAGGAGCGGCTTTGCGAATTTCTCGGCTGCGTTGCGATCTATCAGCAGCGTCTCAGCGGCGCCGCAGATGCCGGTACGGCGCATCTTCGCATTGACGACGATCTTCTTCGCCATATCGTGATCGGCCGACGCATCGACATAGATGTGGCAGAGACCCTCGAGATGGGCGAAGACCGGCACCCGCGCCTCTTTCTGAACACGGGCGACCAGGCTCTTTCCGCCGCGCGGCACGATCACGTCGATCGCGCCGTTCAGGCCGGTGAGCATGGCGCCGACGGCAGCGCGATCGGCGACCGGCACCATCTGGATCGCATCTTCCGGCAGGCCGGCGGCCTTCAATCCCTCGGTCAGGCAGGCATGGATCGCCCGCGACGAGTGAAAGCTGTCGGATCCGCCGCGCAGGATCACCGCATTGCCGGCCTTGAGGCAGAGCGCGCCGGCATCCGCCGTCACGTTCGGACGGCTTTCATAGATCACGCCGATCACGCCCAGGGGCGTCCGCACCCGTTCGATGTGGAGCCCGTTCGGACGGTCCCATTCGGAGATCACCTCGCCGACGGGGTCCCTGAGTCCGGCGATCGCGCGGATGCCGTCCGCCATGTCGCGGATGCGGCTTTCCGTCAGCGTCAGCCGGTCGATGAAGGCGGTGGCAACACCGCTTTCGCGCGCGTTTTCGAGGTCGAGCGCATTGGCGCCGAGGATCTCGGCGGTCCGCGCGACGATGACGTCTGCCATGGCGACGAGTGCCGCATGCTTGCGCTCGGCGCTTGCAGTCGCGAGCGGTCGGGCGGCCGCTTTGGCGCGGCGTCCGATCTCCAGCATCATCGCGTTGACGTCCTTGTCCTGTTCGACCGTCTCAAGCATGGAGCTTGCCCTTTCCCTCGTCGCTTTCCTCTGCAGGGCGCGCGCCCGATGGAGCCGTCATGACCAGATCGTCGCGGTGAACCATGGCGGTGCGGCCGGCATAGCCGAGGATAACAGCGATCTCGGCCGACTTCTTGCCGGCGATCTGGCGCGCCTCGTCGGCATCGTAGCCGGCAAGGCCGCGGGCGATCTCGCGGCCGGAATCGCCGATGATCGCAATCGTATCACCACGGCTGAAGCTTCCCGTCACCTGCCGGACACCGGCCGGCAGCAGGCTCTTGCCGGAACGCAGCGCCGCTTCCGCTCCGGCATCGATCGAGAGCGAACCGGCCGGCAGGAGCTGTCCGGCGATCCAGGTCTTGCGGGCGGTCACCGGAGAGCCTGACGGCGCGAACCAGGACGAGCGCGCGCCCGCCTCGATCGCGGCCAGCGGGTGATCCGGCTTGCCGGAGGCGATGATCATGGCGCAGCCGGCAGTGGTGGCGATCTTGCCGGCGTCGATCTTGGTACGCATGCCGCCGCGCGAAAGCTCGGAGGCAGCGCCGCCCGCCATTGCCTCGATCTCGGGTGTGATTTCGGCGACCGTTTCGAGGAAACGGGCGTTCGGATCGAGATGCGGCGGCGCGGTATAGAGCCCGTCGATATCCGAGAGCAGAACCAGAAGGTCGGCGCCGACCATGGTCGCGACCCTGGCTGCGAGCCGGTCGTTGTCGCCATAGCGGATTTCGGTGGTCGCGACCGTGTCGTTCTCGTTGATGATCGGCACCGAGCCGAGCTTCATAAGCTGGCCGATCGTCGCGCGGGCATTGAGGTAGCGTCGTCGTTCCTCGGTGTCGCCGAGGGTCAGGAGGATCTGGCCGGCGACGATCGCATGGGTCGAGAGGCTCTCAGACCAGGCACGCGCCAGCACGATCTGGCCGACGGCGGCGGCCGCCTGGCTTTCTTCGAGCTTCAGCGCACCCGCCGGCAGATCGAGCACCGTTCGTCCAAGCGCGATCGCTCCCGAGGAGACGACGAGGACTTCCACGCCCTTGGCCCTGAGGGCCGCAATATCGGCGCAGAGCGCGTCGAGCCAGCTCTTCTTGAGCCCCGTCTTGCGGTCGACGAGGAGTGCCGAGCCGATCTTGATGACGACCCGGCGGTATTTCTCGAGCGCTTTGCGGGCCTTGTTCATGCCTAAGCTTCCTCTTCGCCCGCCTTGGCAGCGGCGATGACGCTGCGCAATGCTCTCAGCGCCTCGGTCATACCCTTGTTGGTCACGGCGGAGATGAGAAGCGGCGGCGTGCCGCAGGCTTTGCCGAGCGCCTTGGCCTTCGCCTTCAATTCGTCCTCGTCCAGCACGTCGATCTGGGAAAGAGCCACGATCTGGGGCTTCTCCTCGAGCCCACCGCCATAGGCTTCGAGCTCGTGCTTCACGGTCTTGTAGGCCTTGGCGACATCCTCTTCCTGCGCGGAGACGAGATGCAGCAGCACCCGGGTGCGCTCGACATGGCCGAGGAAACGGTCGCCGATGCCGACGCCCTCATGCGCCCCTTCGATCAGCCCCGGAATGTCGGCGATAATGAACTCCTTCTCGTCGATGGTGGCAACGCCGAGATTGGGATGCAGCGTCGTGAAGGGATAGTTGGCGATCTTCGGGCGAGCCCGGGTGCAGGCGGCGAGAAAGGTCGACTTGCCGGCATTCGGCAGGCCGACGAGGCCGGCATCGGCTATCAGCTTCAGCCGCAGCCAGATCGTCTTCTCCTCGCCCTCCAGGCCCGGATTGGCCCAGCTCGGCGCCTGATTGGTGGAGGATTTGAAATGTGCGTTGCCAAAGCCGCCATTGCCGCCGGCGGCGAGCCGGTAGCGCTGCCCTTCCGCCACCATGTCGACGATCAGCGTCTCGTTGTCCTCCTCGAAGATCTGCGTGCCGACCGGCACCTTCAGCGTCACGTCGCCGCCCTTGGCCCCGGTACGGTTGCGTCCCATGCCGTGCGTGCCGGTCTTGGCCTTGAAATGCTGCTGATAGCGGAAGTCGATGAGCGTGTTGAGGCCATTGACGGCTTCCACCCAGACATCGCCGCCGCGGCCGCCGTCGCCGCCATCAGGGCCGCCGAACTCGATGAACTTCTCGCGGCGGAAGGAAACGGCGCCCGCGCCGCCATCCCCTGACCGGATATAGACTTTCGTTTCGTCGAGGAATTTCATCGGTTCGCCATTTCTGAGTGATCGCTTCGAGTCGAGGACGGAATGCGGGGCAGCCCGCGCACGTTCCCGATCCCGCTCTGCTTTTGCGCCATCGATATAGGCGCTTCCGGCAGAGGTCAAAGATTATCGACATGAAGAACCCCGCCAGGACTGTACCGGCGGGGTTTCCTATCCGTTCAGTCCGGCCGGCGCAGGTCCTCGGCCGCAAGCCGGGTTTCG
This sequence comes from Sinorhizobium sp. P24N7, assembly GCF_042436655.1. NCBI lineage: Bacteria > Pseudomonadati > Pseudomonadota > Alphaproteobacteria > Hyphomicrobiales > Rhizobiaceae > Sinorhizobium > Sinorhizobium sp. P24N7. The sequence goes on from NZ_JBHMIW010000006.1 coordinate 285,372, forward strand.
ATATGCGCGACCATCGCATTGCGGGCGAGCGCATAGATCTGGCTGCAGCCGGTGATCCGGAAGCCCAGCTTTTCCTGCACCTTCAGCGAGGCCGGGTTGTCGGCGAAGACGCCCGAATGCAGCACCGTTTCCGGCATACGGCGGAAGAAGCGCTCGACCGCGGCATGGGCCGCCTCGCTCGCCAGCCCCTTGCCCCAGTAGAACCGGTTCAGCCAGTAGCCGACATGCCATTGGCCGTGCCGGAGCTCGATGCCGATGCAGCCGATATGAACGTCGTCGCCCGGGGTGGTGATGGCGAGCGTCCAGTCCGGCAGCACATCGGCCGTCTGGCGGTTGAGCCAGTCGAGCGCATCCTGGTGGTGGTAAGGCGCCGGAACGCGCGAAAGCATCCGCGCGACCTGGAAATCCCCGAGCGAGTCGGCGATCGCTGCCGCATCGGAAAGCCGGTGCGGCCGCAGCCGCAGCCGTTCCGTTTCGATGACCGGCGCCGGGCCGGGGCCGGGATGGGCGACCGCCCGGGCGCGCTCTGTGACCAGGGCGTTCATCGGACACCTCCCCAGCTTCTCAACGAGACCCAGGTCTTGCGGTCGAGCCTGTACCATTCGACCGGGACCATGCCGCCGAGCGCCAGGCTGCCGACCATGCCGGAACCCTGGAACTGGAAGCCGCACTTCTGGATGACCCGGCGCGACGCGATGTTCATGACCCGGCAGCGGGCATCGATCTGGTCGATGTCGCGGGTGCGGAAGGCCATGTCGGTCAGAGTCTGTGCCGCCTCGGTCGCATAGCCCTGGTTCCAGTAGGGCTCTCCGAGCCAATAGCCGAGCTCGACGGTTTTTTCGTCGGCGTGCGGCTCGACACCGCAGCAGCCGAGGAATGCGCCATTGTCCGCTTTCGTGATCGCATAGACGCACTTGCCAATCGTGCCGGCTTTTGCGCGTCGCACGAAATCGGCCGCATCCGCCGTCGTATAGGGGTGCGGCATGCGCGAGACCATGTTGGCGATGTTGGCATTGTTGGCAAGATGGGCAAGGGCGTCGATATCGTCTTCATGGGGCGCGCGCAAAACGAGCCTGGGCGATAACAATATCGGGCAATCGGTCCTTGACCGCTGAGGCCTCAGCCTTTGTTCGGGAGACCGGGATTGGTCTTCCCTGACGAGCTCGGTTTGCATGGTTCTTCCTCCAGACATGCGAAAAGGGGAGTTGGGTATCGCCCCATCTCCCCTTTGAAGTCTGGCTTTGGAACCTTGCGGTGCGTCAGCCGGGTCGATGAGACGCCGGCTGTTTTAGAGCGCTACCGGCTTATTCCGCTGCTTCGGCTTTCGGCATTACAGACACGTAGACTCGGCCGTTGGCCTTCTTGCGGAAGTCCACGTTGCCCGTCGTAAGCGCAAAAATCGTATGGTCCTTGCCGAGGCCTACATTGACGCCGGCATGCCACTTCGTGCCGCGCTGGCGCACGATGATGTTGCCTGGAATGACGGCTTCGCCGCCGAACTTCTTCACGCCAAGGCGCTTGGACTCGGAATCGCGACCGTTACGCGACGAACCGCCAGCTTTCTTGTGTGCCATTGGTGTTCTCCTTTAAACCTTCGATCCCGGAACTCAGTTTGCAGCTTCAGCGGCGGCTTCGGTCTTCTTCGAAGCCTTCTTCGCCTTGCCGCCGGCGGCAGCGATGTCCAGGATGCGGACGATCGTCTGATGCTGGCGATGGCCGCGCGAGCGCTTGGAGTTCTGGCGGCGGCGCTTCTTGAAGGCGATGACCTTCTTGGCGCGGCCCTGATCCACGACTTCGGCGCTGACGACGGCACCTTCGACAAACGGAGCACCGATGGTGGCATCGGCGCCGACGCCGACCATCAGGATCTCGGTGAATTCGATCTTGTCGCCAGCAACGCCTTCCAGCTTTTCGATGGTAATGACGTCATTGGCCGCCACGCGGTACTGCTTACCGCCGGTCTTGATGACTGCGAACATATTTTGTCCTTTCATGTTCGGTCCGGCTCTTTGCCCGAAGACAAGGCCGTCTTTTTGTCAGTCGCTACATGGAGCGAAGCGCCTCGGAAATCCTCGACCTTCGCCAGTGAACGGGCACAACACTTACCCGGCGCGGCACGGGCTAAGCCCACACCAACTCATGGCGCGGATTACGGGAACGGCCCTTGCTTGTCAAGGCGAAAGCCACCATATCGCAGATATTCTTATCGCAAGCCCTTGCCAGCGGCAGAAACTGCCGCTATGAACCGGCCGCGCTGAACAAGCGCCAACCGGCCCCGCGGAGAGGTGGCAGAGTGGTTGAATGCACCGCACTCGAAATGCGGCATGGGTGCAAGCCCATCGGGGGTTCGAATCCCCCCCTCTCCGCCAGATGTCTTACTGCGTCTTTCCGAGTTTTTCATCGTTGCCATAACTCCCGGCACGCTCGATCTTATGAGGCGGGGTGAAATTGCACACCGGTTTTGCATCCGTCGTAGGCTTCACCAAGCCAGAGGCGGATCTCAACGCGGTCTTATTCTGTGAGGACACAGATCGAAGCGCCCTTATGCATCTCTCAGCGTCACGCCCCCGCATTCCTGCTGAGCCACGCCTCCAATCCCGCGATCACCGACAGCCTCAAACTGGCGTTGCGCGTCAGCGCCCGGGCAAGCGGGCGGCCGTCGGGTGGGAAGCCCATTTCGGCCATGACGTCGGCAGGTTTCAGCCCGCGGCGGGTCATTATCGTTCTGATCCCGGCAATTGTTGAGGGAAGCAGATAGCGGCCGCTGGCGATCGGGGTTCCGGCGGGCTGCGGGCCGGCTTCCAGCGGGGCGGTGGCGGGCGCGGACAGCGCGCCTTTGGAGACGAGCCAGGCGAGAAAGCTTGCACGTTCGGCATCGCTTGCCTTCGCCCAGGAGTTCTTGAGCTTCTCCAGACGGCTGCGCTCCGGCTTCAGGCCGGCGAGGACCAGCGCCTGGCGCAGCGAGGGGATTTTGCCGGTGGCAAGCGCGGCGTGGATTTCCGGAAATTCGGCCTTGAGGCGGTGCAGGTAGGGGGCGTCGTCGCCTTTGGTTTTCTTCGCCATCTTGGCTCCGCTTGTGACTTTCCCGGGCGGTGTAGAGCATTTCACCGTTTCATAGAAACACTGAAATTCTCTAACGGGTCCAACGCAGTTTCGGACGGAAAACCGTTACGCACTTTCCTGGAAGTGCTCCAGCGCGCCGGGAGAATGGGGGCGAGCGAAATATCCGGTGTCCGCCGAACCTTGGTTTGAAAGCCGGTCTCGCTCCAGTTCTGCACAAGTCAGCCTTTCTAACGTCGCCCGACAGCCGTAATGAATGCGGCGAAGGAAGGACGATTCGATGTCTGACGATGTTGAGCGCTACGGCGAGCCGCAGGATGCGACCGTGGCCCTGTACCTCATGAACAATGACGGCGGCGAGCTGACCGACGTGCTGGTCGCTGCGCTCGAAGACGCGTTTCGGATTCTCAATGAGGAATGGTCGAGCCGGTCGATGCATTGAGGCATCGCCGGTAAAGCCTGCACGCAAACGGCCATCCTGCGCGCGGAAACGCGAAGCCGTTCACCCGCTCTTGAGCAGACCCTCCATTGCGGCCGCAGCGCCAAGCAGCATCGCGTCCGCGCCGTGCCGGCCCATCAGCATCAGCCCTGCCGGCCGGCTCGAGCCTGGCATCGGCAGGGTTATTGCGGTCAGGTCGAACTGGTTGGCAACCTGAGTGTTGCGCAGCAGCAGGTCCTCCACGCGGCGGTATTCCCTCCTGTCCTCTTCGACCGAGGCGATGCTGACGGCGGGGATGGGGGTGGTCGGCAGCAGCGTAAGATCGAAGGGTGCCAGCCGCTCGTCCATGGCGCGCATGAGCTCTTGCCGCGTCCGCAGCAGGTCCTGGATCGCTGCGTCGGGGACCGTGAGGCGGCGGCGCAATGTGGATTTTACGCGGATGTCGACCGGCGCATTGTCGTCCAGGAGCCAGCCCGCGTGCACACGGCTTGCCTCGAGGCCGGCGAGCGAGCCGATCGCGGTTGCCTCGGCGAAGCGGGCAAGCAGATCGTCGATCCTGCATGCGGCGAGTTTCGCACTCGCACGGGAGAGTGCCTGCAGGCTTCTTTCGAAAGCCGCCGCAATCTCCGGCGCAAGCCCTTCGAGAAGGGCGCCTTCGGGAATGCCGAGCTTCAGGCCGGCGAGCGGCACGGGCTCGAGCGGTCTCGGCGTCTCGCCGGCCATGACCGCGTCGGCGGCCGCGCAATCGGCGACCGTGCGCGCAAGCGGGCCGATCGAATCGAGGCTGGGGGACAGGGGAAAGGCGCCCTCCAGAGATACGCGGCGGGCGGTGGGCTTGAAGCCGACCAGGCCCTGCAGGGCGGCCGGAATGCGCACCGAGCCGCCGCTGTCGGAGCCGATGGCGATCTCGCTCGTGCCCTCCGCCGCCGAGACAGCGGCACCCGAGGAGGAACCGCCGGGAATGAGGCTCGGATCGACGGCGTTGCCGGGCACCGGGTAATGCGGATTGAGGCCGACGGCGGTAAAGGCGAATTCCGTCATGTGAGACTTGCCGATGATGACGGCGCCGGCCGCGCGGAGACGCCGGACGATCGCCGCGTCCGCTGTTGCCGGAGGCGCCGCGCGGCGGATGATGGAGCCCGCAAGCGTCGGCTCGCCGGCGATGTCGAAGAGGTCCTTGATGGAGACGATCCGCCCGTCGAGGGGCCCGAGACTCGTGCCCTCGCGCCGCCTCCCGTCGGCAGCGTCCGCTTCCGCGCGGGCTCGCTCCCGATAGAGCTTTACAAAAACGCGTTCATCGTTCCGCCGCCCGTCAAGTCGGGCGAGAACGGTTTCGAGTCGGTCGCGGCAGGGCATATCTGACGGGGGCAAGGAGGACCTCGTGAATTGCGGGCCAAGTCCGGAGGGAAGTCCTTGGAAGCGCTCCAATATTTAAAGGATCGTACGATTGATGTACAATAGGGGCGATAGCGACAAGCAATCGGGAAGACGCCGATGCGAATTCTACGATCCTCCGCAATCCTCGACTCCTCCGCCATCCACGAGGTCAGATACGATGCGCCGCGCCGGACGTTGAGCGTCTGGTTCCTCGGTAACCGCAGGCCCTATCACTACCTCGACGTTCCGGAAGAGGTTTACGAGGAACTGTTGCATGCGGATTCCGCCGGCAACTATTTCAACCAGCACATACGCCATCACTACGGGTTCCTGCATTAGGGCCTGTTTCATTACTGAGATTCATTTCGGAGGACTGCAATCTCTCCTCCCTCGTCATCTCCGTGCTCGTCACAGAGATGAGAGCGGCGCCGCGTCTGCGGCGCGGGAAGCGTTCTTTCAGCCCAAGGACTTGGTCTGGCTGGATTCCTGTGACAAGCACAGGAATGAGGGAAGTCAAACGAGCCGCCGCGGGTAGCCCGAGCCCGTTTCACAGAACTGTCGCCAAACCGTCCGAATAGTTTCATCCGTCTGTAAAGCCGCTGACATCCGGCTGGCCAATGGTCCGCTCGCGAGAACCGACGATTCGCGAAACGGAACCGGAGGCAGGGATTGGCCGCTCTTCGAAACACCCTCACTAGGCGTTCTTTCCTCTTCTCTGCCGGCGCCGCCGGTCTTGTCGCTTCTTCCGGTCTCGCCACGCCGTTCTATGCGCGCGGCTACGGGCGGCCGGAATTCGCCCATGGGGTGCAGTCCGGCGATGTCGATACGGGCTCGGGGATGATCTGGACGCGGGTCGATCGGCCGGCGCGCGTTTCCGTCGAATATTCGACCACCGAGAGCTTTTCGAATGCCGTCATGCTTGCCGATATCGATGCGACGCCGCTGACCGACTGCGCCGTCAAGTGCCGGCTCGACAAGCTGCTGCCGGACCAGGACATCTTCTATCGCTTCGTCGCGACCGATCTCTACGACGCCAATCGCGTCTCCGAACCGGTCGTCGGGCGCTTCCGGACGGCTCCCTTGCGGCGCCGCTCCGTGCGTTTCGTCTGGTCCGGCGACACGGCGGGGCAGGGCTGGGGCATCGACGAGATCGGCATGAAGACCTATTCGACCATGCGGCTGCACGAGCCGGATTTCTTCATTCATTCCGGCGACACGATCTATGCCGACAATCCCATCCCCGACGAGATCAGGCTGCGCGACGGCGGCATGTGGAAGAACCGGATCGTCACGCCCGAGAAGCGCGACGTTGCGCGCACGCTCGAGGAATATCGCGGCCAGTGGAAGTACAACCTGCTCGACGAGCATGTGCGGAGGCTCCATGCCGAATGTCCCACCTTCTATCAGTGGGACGACCACGAGGTCCTGAACAACTGGTCGGCCTCGACCGATCTCAGCGACGACCCGCGCTATCCGGAGAAGGATGTCGCCGTCTATGCCGCCCGCGCGGCCCGGGCCTTCCACGAGATGACGGCGATCCGCACGCTCCCGACCGAGCCCGGCCGCATCTTCCGCAAGATCGCCTATGGTCCGCTGCTCGACGTCTTTTTCGTCGATCTGCGCTCCTATCGCGGCCCCAACCAGGGCGAGGGGGGTGGCGACCTCTTCGGCTGGCGCCAGGCGGACTGGCTGAAGCGCGAGCTTGCGGCGTCCAGCGCCACCTGGAAGGTGATCGCCTGCGACATGCCGATCGGTCTCATCGTCTGGGACGACTATTCGGCAAGGCGCGGATCGGATGCCATCGCCAATGGCGACAATGGCGCGCCGAAGGGGCGCGAGACGGAATTTGCGGATCTCCTGCGTTTCGTCCGCGACAACGCGATCGAGAACATCGTCTGGCTGACGGCGGACGTGCATTACACGGCGGCGCATCACTACGATCCCTCGCGGGCCGCCTTCAAGGACTTCTCGCCGTTCTGGGAGTTCGTCTCCGGGCCGCTTCATTCCGGCACCTACGGACCGAAGGAGCTCGACATGACCTTCGGCCCCGAGGTTCGCTTCATCAAGGCGTCGGGCGGAGGAATCGACAGCAACCTGCCGCCGTCGGCGGGCCTGCAATTCTTCGGCATCGTCGATATCAGCGGCCAGACGCGGCAGATGACGGTGCGGCTGATGGACCGGCAGGATCGGGAACTCTGGCGGGTAATCCTGGATCCGGCGGTGTCCGTTTGAACCGGCGGCGCTTCACGCAGGTCAGCCCTGCGTGCCGGCCCCCTTTCGCTTCCGGGAAAAAACCTGTATGAGCGCGGCAACTGAAAAGCGGTACCTGCCTCGTCGCGCGTGCCCACGAACTTTCCGAGACAAAAAATGAGCATTCGCAACATCGCGATCATCGCGCACGTCGACCATGGGAAAACCACGCTCGTCGACGAACTCCTGAAGCAGTCGGGCTCCTTCCGCGAAAACCAGCGCGTCGCCGAGCGCATGATGGATTCCAACGAACTGGAAAAGGAACGCGGCATCACCATCCTCGCCAAGGCGACTTCGGTCGAGTGGAAGGGTACGCGCATCAATATCGTCGATACCCCCGGCCACGCCGACTTCGGCGGTGAAGTCGAGCGCATTCTGTCGATGGTGGACGGCGCCATCGTTCTGGTCGACGCCGCCGAAGGCCCGATGCCGCAGACGAAATTCGTCGTGGGCAAGGCCCTCAAGGTCGGTCTTCGGCCGATCGTGGCGATCAACAAGATCGATCGTCCCGATGCCCGTCACGAGGAAGTCATCAACGAGGTATTCGATCTCTTCGCGGCGCTGGACGCGACCGATGAGCAGCTCGACTTCCCGATTCTCTACGGTTCCGGCCGTAACGGCTGGATGAACGTCGCGCCGGAAGGTCCGCAGGATCAGGGCCTGGCACCGCTCCTCGATCTCGTTCTCGATCACGTTCCGGAGCCGAGCGTCGGCGAAGGTCCGTTCCGGATGATCGGCACCATTCTGGAAGCCAATCCCTTCCTCGGCCGCATCATCACCGGGCGCATTCATTCCGGTTCGATCAAGCCGAACCAGGCGGTCAAGGTCCTCGGGCAGGACGGCAAGGTGCTCGAATCCGGACGCATCTCCAAGATTCTTGCATTCCGCGGCATCGAGCGTCAGCCGATCGAGGAAGCCCATGCGGGCGACATCGTGGCGATCGCCGGCCTCTCCAAGGGTACCGTCGCCGACACGTTCTGTGATCCGGCCGTCAACGAGCCGCTGAAGGCACAGCCGATCGATCCGCCGACCGTCACCATGTCCTTCCTCGTCAACGATTCTCCGCTCGCCGGCACCGAAGGCGACAAGGTCACTTCGCGCGTCATCCGCGACCGCCTGTTCAAGGAGGCCGAGGGCAACGTCGCGTTGAAGATCGAGGAATCGTCCGAGAAGGATTCGTTCTACGTGTCGGGCCGAGGCGAACTGCAGCTCGCGGTCCTGATCGAAACGATGCGCCGCGAGGGCTTCGAGCTCGCCGTCTCGCGTCCGCGGGTGGTCATGCACAAGGATGAGAACGGGCAGCTTCTGGAGCCGATCGAAGAGGTCGTCATCGACGTCGACGAGGAGCATTCGGGCGTCGTCGTCCAGAAAATGTCCGAACGCAAGGCCGAAATGGCCGAGCTTCGCCCGTCCGGCGGCAACCGCGTGCGGCTGGTGTTCTTCGCGCCGACCCGCGGTCTCATCGGCTATCAGTCCGAGCTTCTGACCGATACGCGCGGCACGGCGATCATGAACCGTCTGTTCCACGACTATCAGCCCTACAAGGGCGAGATCGGCGGCCGGGTGAACGGTGTTCTGCTCTCGAACGACGCCGGCGAATCCGTCGCCTATGCGATGTTCAATCTCGAAGATCGCGGCCCGATGATCATCGACGCAGGTGAAAAGGTCTATGCCGGCATGATCATCGGCATCCACACGCGCGACAACGATCTGGAAGTCAACGTCCTCAAGGGCAAGAAGCTCACCAATATGCGCGCGTCCGGCAAGGACGAGGCGGTAAAGCTGACGCCGCCGATCCGCATGACGCTCGACCGGGCGCTGTCATGGATCCAGGACGACGAACTGGTCGAGGTCACGCCGAAGTCGATCCGGCTCCGCAAGATGTATCTCGATCCGAACGAGCGCAAGCGCTTCGAGAAGTCGCGGACGGCCGGCGCGGCTTAAGGGCTGGACGAGGAACCGGAACGTCCCTCATCCGGCCTGCCGGCCACCTTTTCCCGTTCTGACGGGCAGAAGGCGGCTCCCGGCTGAACCCGAGGAGAGGGCGAGTCCGACCCTTCTGATTTCGTCGATCTTACGAACCCCGGAGCCATCCGGGGTTTTTGCTGTGTGTGCCTTTCGCGGGCGGCTTGCGGATAAAGTTAAAAAGGCGTTAACCTTGGGGCAGGTGCCGTTAAAGTTGCCTGTGGGTTAACGCCGCGCGACAGTCCGGCGGGATTCCTGTCCGCCGCGTCGTGTGTTTAGAGTCGCAAGTCATGAAGACTGTTTCGATCGAGGTTCGGCCTGGGGAGCCGCATGAGGCGGCGGCAATCGCCGACGTGCATCGCGTTTCCTGGTTGCAGGCCTATGGCGGCATCATTCCGCACCGCCCCCTTGTCCGAATGGTCAATCGGCGCGACGAGACCTGGTGGCGCAAGGCCACGCGCGGACCGGCGACCCTTCTCGTCGTCGACGTCGCCGGCACGATAGCCGGCTATGCGACGCTGGGCCTGAGCCGGGCGCGAGCGCTGCCGCAGGAAGGCGAAATCTACGAGATATATCTCAGGCCGGAATATCAGGGCATCGGCCTCGGACGTGTCCTTTTCGGGGAAGCAAAGAGCCTTCTAAAGTCGCTCGGCTGCGAAGGGCTGGTCGTCTGGTGCCTGGAAGACAGCGCGAACGCCTATAATTTCTTCCATTCGGCAGGCGGTCGCGATATTGCCGAAGGGATGGAGGATTTCGGCGAGAAGCACCTGAAGAAGGTCGGTTTCGTCTGGAGTTGAGGAGTGCCGCGAGGCGCTGTCATCGGTCCGGGCGTTTAGGATAGCCTCATTTCGGCAGGAAGTGCATGGGTTCGCCCGCCTTGTCGCCGCGATTTCCGTGATAGGATGCCTGGTCCGTGCCGCAGCGGAAGCTTGCGGCTCTTTCGTCGGCTATCCTGCGCGCCAGCGTGTTCGCATCGGCATTGGCGAGCGCGTCGACATAGCCGATGACGCAGCCGTCGCCGTCCTCCTTCTGCGCGACCTTCGAAATTACCAGAACCTGTCCCTGGAACGCCTTCGTGCTCCTGTCCGTCTGCGGATCCGGGTTCTCAATAATCCAGCGCAGGATGGCGGCGACCGGCTTCCTGCTGTCGTCGAGGCGCCATTCGACGGTGGTTTCGGCATGGTTGAAGGGACCGAAACTCTCGAAGCCGTTCTCCAGATAGCTTTGCCTGACATGGCCGAAGAAGAAGCTCTGGCGGATATCGCTCTCGATGAAATGGACGGGATAGTCACCTATCCCGGGACAAAGGCTTTGCGACGAGGCGCCTTCCCACTCGCGCAGGAGCCGGCACTTGTCGCGGCTGGCGTCTGTGTAGACGCTGTCATTGGCAAGTGCAGGCGCAGAGATCAGGGCGGCGGAAAGAAAACAGCGAAGTTTCGGGCGCATTGTCTCTCCTGCGAAGATAAATATCAGCCCCGCCCCTTTTTAGCCGCGTGGCGTGCCTAGAGCAAATCCGCCCGCCCGGAACCAAAGTCATGTTGCATCGCGGCATGTTTCCCTTTATCCGACGGGACGACTTTTCAAACGACCCCTGGAGGTGCTCATGCGGATCGACGCGATTTCCATCGGAAAGAATCCACCGGAAGATGTCAATGTAATCGTGGAAGTCCCGGTCGGCGGACATCCGATCAAATACGAAATGGACAAGGAGGCCGGCACGCTGGTGGTCGATCGCTTCCTCTACACGCCGATGACCTATCCGGGCAATTACGGCTTCGTGCCGCACACGCTTTCCGACGACGGCGATCCGATCGACGTGCTGATCTGCAATACCCGTCCGCTGGTTCCGGGCTGCGTCATCAATGTCCGCCCGATCGGCGTGATGATGATGGAAGACAATTCCGGCCAGGACGAAAAGATCATCGCGGTTCCCTCCGCCCATCTGACCAAGCGCTACGACAAGGTGCACGATTACACCGACCTGCCGGAAATCACCCTCAAGCAGATCGAGCATTTCTTCGAGCACTACAAGGATCTGGAGCCCGGCAAGTGGGTGAAGATCTTCGGCTGGAAGGATGCCAGCATGGCCAAGCAGCTGATCCGGGAAGCGGTCGAGCGCGCCAAGACGAAGAAATAATCGTTTCGTTGTTTTTCCGAAACTGAAAACCTCCGGCTCGACCTCGATCCGGAGGTTTTTTGCGCTTTGGATCAGGACGATCTTAGGTCGGGTCGCCGTAAACTCTCGAATAGGTCGACAGGCGGGACGCGGGCGAAACCGCACAAACTTTTACTCATCCCTGCTCTGGGGCGTGTTGAGATCCGGGCCACCCGCCGCCGCTTGTTTGATCTCCTCATTCCTGTGCTTGTCACAGGAATCCAGCCAGACCAAGTCCTTGGGCTGAAAGGCTCTTCCGCGCCGCAGACGCGGCGCTGCTGGATCCCTGTGACGAGCACAGGGATGAAGGTGGAGAGGGTGCGGTCCTCGGCGCGTCTCATGAACCGTGAAGAGAGTGAGGCGGCGCGGAAGGCGGGCACGCCCGTGTACAGCGTTCCGCTTCGCTTCGATGCAGATGTAGACGTAGCCCTTTATCGCGTGGCAGGTTGGCCATTCCCTCGCACATTGGCAAGCGAAAGTTATAGTAGCCGCACATCTCCCGGTCCCTCATTCCTGTGCTTGCACAGGAATCCAGCCAGACCAAGTCCTTGGGCTGAAAGAACTCCTTCCGCGCCGCAGACGCGGCGCTGCTCTCATCCCTGTGACGAGCACAGAGATGACGCAAAGAGGAGAGAATGCAGTTTCCGAAAAGTTTCCTACAGCGCCGCGCGTCTTAGGAGACGCGCAAAGGTCGCTGCAGCACTTTGAGCTGCTGTATGTTTTTGTCCTTTGATCGGCTAGGATCAAAGGAAACATGCAGGTGGCGCACGGTCGGTACTCAAGAAATTCAAGCGCATCGCCATGCGTGCCGACATCTCCTTAGCGCAGCAGCGCAGGAGCGATGGTGGTGTTCAGGAAGAGCTGGATGAAATAGAGGATCACCAGCACGACGAGCGGCGAAAGGTCGACGCCGCCCATGTCGGGCAGGACGCGCCGGATCGGCCGGTAGAGCGGTTCGGTCAACTGATAGAGCGAGCGGCCGATCATGTTGATCGCCTGATTGTTCACGTTGATCACGTTGAACGCATAGAGCCAGGAGAAGATGGCCGAGGCGATGATCAGGAACCACGCAATGTTGATGATGAAATTCAAGGTGCCGATGACAGCAAGCATGCCAGTCTCCAATTCGTTGTTGACAGACATGTAGACATTAGGAACTAAACGAGCAAGTACGCCGGCCCGTCTCGCGCGATCATGTCAATGGCACGGAGCGCGCCTTTCTTCCCTTCCCTGCAGTGCTCAGCGGTCTTCCGATGCGCAAGGATCGCTGCAGGATTCAATTTCCGCACGCTCCCGCTGTTCGATCGGCGACGATATCAGGAGCCTGCAGCAGGAGCATTTCAGCATGTCGGCCGTCCATGCCGCGCACCGCTTCGCCGCCTTCAGGCATGTCGGCTACCGGCGTTATTTCTTCTCCCGCCTGCTCGCCTATTTCGCCGTCCAGATCATGTCCGTGGCCGTCGGCTGGCAGATCTACGATCTCACGCGGGATCCTTTCTCGCTCGGTCTCATCGGCCTTTTCCAGTTTCTGCCCTCCCTCGCCCTCATTCTCGTGACGGGCAGCGTGGCGGATCGCTACAATCGCCGGGCGATCATGGGCATCTGCATGCTGGTCAGCACGCTCTGCGGCGCAGCACTTCTGCTTTTGACGGTGACGGGGCTGTTTTCACCCTGGCCGGTTTACGCGATCCTTGTCGTCTTCGGCATAGAGCGGGCTTTTCTGGGGCCCGCTTCCCAATCGCTGGCGCCCAATCTGGTGCCTGCGGAAGACCTGCCCAATGCAATCGCCTGGAACTCGACCTCCTGGCAGACGGCGATGATCGTCGGCCCGGTGGCTGGTGGGCTCCTCTACGGATTCGGCCCGACCGTGCCCTATGCGGTCAGCCTCGGCTTCTTCGCCGCCGGCGCCCTGATGGTCTTCGCCGTGCCGAAGCCCGCGAGGCGCTCGCCGCCGTCGGCCGCAAGCTGGCAGACGATCACCGCGGGTTTCCGCTACATCAAGGCCGAGAAGATCGTGCTGGGGGCGATCTCGCTCGATCTGTTCGCCGTGCTGCTCGGCGGCGCCGTCGCGCTCATGCCGGTCTTCGCGCGGGACATCCTGACGCTCGGGCCGTGGGGCCTCGGCCTCCTGCGGGCCGCACCCGGTGTCGGTGCGGTCGGCATGGCGGTGTGGCTGGCCGCCCACCCGATCCGCAATCGGGCCGGTCTCTATATGTTCGTCGGCGTCGCCCTTTTCGGCCTCGCGACGGTCGTTTTCGGCCTTTCGGCGACGCCCTGGATATCGATCGCCGCACTCGTCGTCATGGGCGCTTCCGACATGATCTCGGTCTATGTGCGCGAGATCCTGATTACGCTCTGGACCCCGGATGAGCTGCGCGGCCGCGTGAACGCCGTCAACATGGTGTTCGTCGGTGCTTCCAACGAACTCGGCGAGTTCCGCGCCGGCATGATGGCGTCCGGCTTCGGCGCGGTCTTCGCGGTCGTCTTCGGCGGCGCAGGCACGCTTTTCGTGTCGCTGCTGTGGGCACTCGGCTTTCCGCAATTGCGCCGGATCGACACGCTGGATGTGCCGGAGGCGCAGCGGAGGGGGTGATTGGGAGGGCTCAGGAAGCGGGCAATTGCTGCTGCACGCCGCGATCGCGCCCTCTCACAGCCCCGCCCTCCATAAAAATCAGCTCCAGAAAATTCTCCATCCATGTCCGCAAGGGATGGTCGTGCAGCATGCGGCCCTCCAGATGCGCTTTGCCCAGCTGGGCACCGGGGAGCTCGAAGCGATGGGCGCCGTGCACCACCCAGCGATGCATCATCGCCCGCGTCAGCTCGCCGTGGAACTGGATGCCCCAGGCATTTTCGCCGTAGCGGAAGGCCTGGTTGGGGTAGGTATCGCCGGTTGCCAGCAATTCGGCGCCCTTCGGCAGGTCGAAGCCTTCGCGGTGGAAGTGATAGACCATCGCCGGCCAGTCCATCAGGGCCTTGCCGGCCTGCGTGGCTCTCAAGGGATACCAGCCGATCTCGGTGATGCCTTCGTGATGGGCTGCGACCTTGCCGCCGAGATTTCGGGCCAGCATCTGCGCCCCGAGGCAGATTCCGAGATAGGGCTTGTTTTCCAGAAGCGGCACGGACAGCCAGTCGATTTCGCGCCGTACGAACTCCTCCTCGTCATTGGCGCTCATCGGTCCGCCGAAGATGATCGTCCCCGAATGCGCTTCCAGCGTGGGCGGCAGCTCGTCGCCGAGCGCGGGGCGGCGGATGTCGAGCGAAAAGCCCTTCCGCTCGAGAATGTGGCCGACACGGCCGGCGCTCGAGCGCTCCTGGTGAAGCACGATGAGGATGGGTCTCTTGGCGTCTCTTTGGGTGTCTGGGACCTCTGGCGGCATCGTCAGCTTTCCTGTTGCGCCTCGTTTTCCTCCACCATGTCGATCTTGGCGGCTGCTTCCTGGCGTTTCAAGACCCGGTCACGCCCGGAAACGCCGAGGAGGTCGGCAATCCGCCAGATCACGTGATCTTCCATCTCGCTGCGCGCACCGTCCGCGTAAACGATTTCCCACAGCATGCCGACGAGCTCGATGCGTTGCTCCTCGGGCAGGTGCCGCTTTATATCCGACGTGAACTGGTAGAAATCGATCGCTTCGCTCTCGGCGCTCTCGCCGGCCGCGACCAGGGCGTTGAGAGCGGCATCGTCAAGCTTGTAATGCTCCTTGATGAGCTTGCGCATCTTGCGGCGCTCGGAGCTGCGGACCGCGCCGTCCGCTTCCATGACCTGAAAGCAGAGGCCGATCACCGCCACGCGGGGGTCTCCCACTTCAATCCGCGCCGAGCCCGTCATTCCTTCCAGAAATGCGCGAAAACGTTCAAACATGCACTATCGCCTGCAGCCTGTGGATATGTCGGGGTTCAGAAAAGACGGAAGTTGGCGGTGGTCCGTTCCGCCGCCGCCGGTTCGCGCACGCCCGGATCGTCCGGGGGGCGGCCGAAAAAGGGATCCGGCGCCTCCTCCGCATCCTTGTCCTTTGCGGGCGATGCGGCCGGTTCCTTCCGGTCGGGAACGGTGATCGCCTTCTCCGGCTCGACCCGTTCTTTCTCGTCCCGCTCTCCTTCGGCCCGTTCTCTGTCAGTTTGCTCGCGCTCCGCTGGCGGGGCAGCCTCGACCGTCCGTTCAGAAGCCGGTTCCTCGGCGGGGCGGAGCACCGTCGCGACTGGCGGGAGGCTGCGAATTGCCTGGTCGGGGTTCAGATGCCCGTCCTCCGTTGCCGCCGCGATCTGCGACGGCGGAGCCTTCCACTCGAAAGCGTCGAGTCTGCCGCTGACCGGCGAGACCGGCAGCCAGACGGGCGAGGTGACGCCGTCGGCGGTCCAGGCCGGATCACGCGGGCTCTTCAGTGCCTGCGCCATCCAGTGCCGGATACGGCCCTCGTCGCCGGTGTCGGCCTCCTCGATATCCGCGAGCAGCAGAAAAATGCTCTCCCTCGGCTCGAGCCGGGCGGCGGCCTCTGCCTTTGACCGGGCAAGAGCGAGCTCGCGCGCATCGAGCGCCGCCTCGGCGACGGTCGCCAGTGCGACGGCATTGTTGCTGCGGAGCGATTCGAGCTTCTTCGCCCGCTTCAGACGGTCCAGGGTGGAATCGCCGCCGCGCGCCCGCACATAGAGGCGCGCAATGTCCGGATGCGGATCCGATTTCCACATCCTCTCGAGGATCGAAGCACCCTTGCGCAGATTGTCCTCGCGAAAGAGCGCCTTGGCGGCAACGAGGGCCGCCGGCACGAGGCGGTCGTCCAGCTTCAGCGCCGCCTGCGCGTCGTCCCGCGCGGATTTCGGGTCTGCATCCAATCTTTCCATTGCCCGCGCCGTCAGAAGAACGGCCTTTTTCCGGTCCGCTTCCTTCCTTTCGAGCACATGGGCGGCGTGGCTCTGATCGAGCAGACGGATCGCCTCATCCCACTGGCGCGCCTGGCTGCGATGGTCGAGCGTTGCCAGGGTCGCCCACGGCAAGTGCGGCGCCTTCTCGGAGGCACGCTCGGCGTATTGGCGCGCGGCCTCGTTGGCGCCGAGGCGCTTGGCTTCAAGATAGAGCCCGCGCAGGCCGAGTTCGCGCGTCTCCGGGTCGTCCGCCATTGCCTCGAATTTCTTGCGTGCGTCGTCGTATTTGCCTTCGATCAGCGCGGTCTGCGCCTCGAGCAGATGGATGAGCGGCTCCTGATCCGAGCTGATGAGGTTCCGCGTGCGTGCGGCCATCTTGCGGGCGAGATTGGCGTCGCCGGCGCCGGCCGCGATCAGGCCGGTCGACAATGCCTGATAGCCCCGGTCGCGCTTGCGGGCGCGAAAGTAACGCGTGACGGTGTGCGGCGACAGCCAGATCGTGCGAAGCAGCCAGACGACGATCAGAACGGCAGCGAAGAGCGAGATCAGGATCGAGGCGGCGCGCATCAGGCTCATCTCGATGAGCTGGCCCTGCCAGATCAGCGACAATTCCCCCGGACGATCCGCGAGCCAGGCAAAGCCGAGAGCCAGGCAAAGGACGAGGAGTACGAAGAACAGTATCCGGATCATATGGTCTTCTTTCTCCCGCTAACCTTGCTTGCCCGTGCGCGTCATGGTGCCGGCGACGGCGGCATCGATCACCGTTTCGACGCCAAGCCGCCGGTCGAGCTTCTCTTTGAACCCCTGGCCAGCGGATTTCGCGGCTTCGGGAAGGCTGTCCCATTCGAGCGATGCGCCCTTGAGATCGCCGTTGTCGAGCTTGTCTTCGATGCGGGCGATCACCGCTTCCGGCGTGTCGCCTTCGACGCTGCCGACCGGCCGCACGCGAATGCCCGACATGGCGCTGGAGACGAGGCGATCGAAAATGCCCTGATCGGGATTGGGCCGATGCAGCGCGTCCAGCATCGCGTCCGCCGCCGGCCGGAAACTTTCCCTCAATTCCGTCCGTGTGGGGACCCCCGTCGCGGCGACATCGGCCAGCTCTTTGACGACCGGATCCTCGGGGGCGATGCTGCGCAATGCGTCGAGTTCGGCGAGGAACGGCCCGCCGCGATCGATCGCCGTCTTCAGCGCGGTGACGGCAACGGCTTTCGCCATCTCGATATCGTTCGCAGGCTCGTTGAGCTTCTGCTCCGCCTGGTCGATACGGCCGGCAAGTTCTGCCCTGGCGGCGTCCGCTGCCTGGCGAGCCTCGGCAAGCTCGGTCTTCAGGGCGGCCATTTCATTCGTCAGATTGGCAACCTCCGCTTCGAGCGCCTTGATTTCGGGAGCGTCCGCCGCAGCTGCGCCGGGCTCTCGGGCCGCCTGTTCCAGAGCGGCGAGGCGGTTTTCCAAAGGGGCGACGTCCACTGTCGCGGCCGGAGCCTGCGCCTGAAGCTCGGCCTTGATCGCTTCGATCTCGCTCGCAAGGTTCTGCTCGGTACCCGGCTGCTCCGGTCCGGGCGCCGGAACGTAGCCGGCATATTGCAGCACGCCGGCACCGGCAAGCGCTATGAGACCGCCGAGGATGCCGGCTGCAAGCGCACCTGCGCCTGTGGCCTGTCTCCTCTTTGCCTCGGGCTGTTCGCCGTTGGCCGCGTGCGGAAGCTCCGCGTCGAAGGCGGCCGCAGCCGCGTCGGCGCGTGCCTCCTCCGTCTCGGTCTCCTCTTGCGGATCGCCCGCCGGCAAAGGAGGTTCGCCGATGCCGGCTTCGTTGCTTTCGACTTCGCCGGTCCTCACTTCGCCGGCTTCAGCCGCCTCGCTTGTCGAAATATCCGCCGGCTTGCCCGGTGCCGCATCCGGCCCGGCCGCTGCCTCGCCCGCTGCAGGTTCGGTCTTCTCCGCCTCGAGATCGATCGTCAACGGTTCTTTCCCGGGTTTCGAGCGGCGCGGCGGCTTTTCCGATGCCATGGTCACCTCTTTTACCGTTTCATTGCCTGTCGGTCGGGCCTGAGCGGATCTGCAGCAGGAACGCTCCGCACCTTCCTCCGTTCTAAACGCAAACCTAGTCAGCGAGGATGACGAGGGAAAGCCCCAGACCATGCTTTTTGACGGAAATGGCCCAGATGACCCGAGCAATGTGCATAAGGCAGGCGGAAAACCGGCGCCGACTTTGCTGATTTGGCCTCAAAGAAGCCGCAAGAGATTTTCCTCGTCCGGCGCTGCCGCGACCCCGCAGACAAGACCGTCCGGCAGGGTCTCTCTTATCGGCCAGCTCAGGCAGAGAAAGCGCGAGGCGAGGTCCGCGGGTTCAAGCCCGCTCTCCCGCAATGCTGCATCCAGGCGCCGCGCGCTCTCGCGGGAATAGAGCATTACCGCATCGAAGGGGCCCGCGCGGAGGAGCCCCGGCAGCGTCTCCGCAGGATAGTGGACCGGCGCCATCCGGTAGCATTCGGCGGTCCTGTGCTCGATTCGCCGTTGGTGCAATGCCCGTTCAAAACCCTCGGTCCGCGGTGAACCGGCGAGATAGACCAGCATTTCGCCTGGGGGGAGAAGGGCAGCGACCGTCTCGGCGAGTCCCTCGCCGGTTCCCGGTCCGATGCGGATGTCGGTAAATCCGAGATCGCCTGCGGCGCGCGCCGTCGCTTCGCCGACTGCAAAGAGCGGTGTTGCAAGGTGTGGCTCAAGCGCCGGACCGAGCGCGCCGAGGACGCGGACCGCCTCCCCGCTGGTGACGGCGATCGCCTGGTGGGGCTCGCTCAATGCTGCCCGAACCGCGCCGGCGAGATGCTGCGCCTGCATAAGCGGCAGGATGACCGCTTCATGACCCATGGCGCTGAGCCTCGCCGCCGTCCTTTCGGCGGCCGGGCGTGGCCGGGTCACGAGCACGCGCATCGGATCAGCTCCAGGTCGAGAAGAAACCCGGCCCCGCCTTGGCGCGGATCCGCTCGCCGGCCTCCTGCCCAAGCCTTTCCGCGTCTGCCGCTTTGCCGTCGATTTCGATCTGGTGGAAGGTGGTGCCGTCGGGCGTCAGGATCATGCCGGCAAAACGGATATGTGTCCCGTCCGATTGCGCGTAGCCGGCGATCGGCGTACGGCAGGAGCCGTCGAGTGTCGCCAGGAAGCCGCGCTCGCAGGAGACCGCCTCGTGTGTGCGGGGGTCGTCGATTGCCGCAAGCAGTGTGTTGATACGGTCGTCGCCGATGCGGGCCTCGACGCAGATCGCGCCCTGAGCCGGCGCCGGCGGAAATTCTTCCGGGTCAAGCAGCTCCGTCGGCACATGCTCCATGCCGAGACGCTTCAGGCCGGCGAAGGCCAGAAGCGTGCCGTCGACCTGACCTTCGGCAAGTTTGCGCAGGCGTGTCTCGACCTGTCCGCGATAGGTGATCACGTCGATATCGGGCCGAAGCCGCCGGATCAGCGCCTGACGGCGCAGCGAAGACGAGCCGACGGTGGCGCCTTGCGGGAGATCGGCGAGCCTTTCGGCCGAACGGCCGACAAAGGCGTCACGGATGTCCTCGCGCGGCAGGAAAGCCGAAAGGAACAGCCCGTCCGGCAGCTTCGTCGGCATGTCCTTGGACGAATGTACGGCGAAGTCGAGGTCTCCCGACAGAAGCTGCTCCTCGAGCTCTTCGGTGAACAGGCCCTTGCCGCCGATCTCCGCAAGCGACCTGTCGGTGATCCGGTCGCCCTTCGTGGAAAGAATGACGATCTCGAACATTTCCGGTGGCAGACCATGGGCGGCGGCGAGCCGGTCGCGCGTTTCATGCGTCTGGGCCATCGCCAGCGGGCTGCCGCGCGTGCCGATGCGGAAAGGTTTCGTTTGCATCCTTCGCCATCCGTTGTTACTGCATGCTTCCTTGGATCGGAACCGGTTCAGGACAAAACCATGCAGCAGTTCAAAGCGTTACAGCGTCCCTTGTGCGTCTGAAGGCGCACGGCGCTGTTTGAGTTTCGTGTAACCACCTTTCACTGCGACCGCAATCTTTGAGTATAGCACGTGACGTCCCCGCCTTTGCGCATCCTCGGCATTGAGACAAGCTGCGACGAAACCGCCGCTTCGGTCGTGCTGCGTGACGAAGAGGGCCACGGCCGGATTCTCGGCGACGTGGTGCTGAGCCAGCTGGAAGAGCACAGTGCCTATGGCGGCGTCGTTCCAGAGATCGCGGCACGCGCCCATGTCGAGGCGCTCGACACGCTGATCGAGGAAGCGCTCCTGCGCGCCGGCGTGACGCTCCGTGACATCGACGCGGTCGCTGCGACAAGTGGTCCCGGCCTGATCGGCGGGCTCATCGTCGGGCTGATGACCGGCAAGGCGATCGCGCGGGCGACCGGCAAGCCGCTCTTTGCGGTCAATCACCTCGAAGGTCATGCGCTGACGGCGCGGCTGACCGACGGCCTTTCATTTCCCTATCTGATGCTGCTCGTCTCGGGCGGCCATACACAGTTGATCCTCGTCAAGGGCGTCGGCGAATACGAACGCTGGGGCACGACGATCGACGATGCGCTCGGCGAGGCCTTCGACAAGACCGCAAAGCTGCTCGGTCTTCCCTATCCGGGCGGGCCGGCCGTCGAGCGGGCGGCGCAGGCCGGCAATGCGGAGCGCTTCGATTTTCCCCGGCCGCTCGTGGGTGACGCCAGGCTCGACTTTTCTTTTTCGGGCCTCAAGACCGCCGTCCGCCAGGCCGCACAGTCGCTGGAGCCGGTGACGGATCAGGATATCGCCGACGTCTGTGCCTCTTTCCAGCGCGCCATTTCCCGCACGCTCAGGGACAGGGTCGGGCGCGGCTTGAAGCGGTTCAGGGCTGACTTCGCTTCCGTCGACCAACCGGCTCTCGTCGTGGCCGGCGGGGTTGCCGCGAACCAGACATTGCGCCGGACATTGCAGTCGCTTTGCGACGAGCACGGCTTCCGCTTCATCGCGCCGCCGCTCTCGCTTTGCACCGACAATGCCGCGATGATCGCCTGGGCCGGTGCGGAGCGCCTCGCGGCGGGCCTGCCGGCGGACGGGCTCGATGCGGCTCCGCGTTCGCGCTGGCCGCTCGATTCCGAAGCCAAGGCATTGATCGGCTCCGGCAGACGCGGCGCCAAGGCATGATGGACGGAAGATGAGCGGCAAATCGAAGAGCGCGCAAAAAATCGTGGTCGTCGGGGCGGGCGCCTTCGGAACGGCGCTTTCGGCCGTCGCGGCAGCGAAGGACAAGGCGAATGTCACTCTGCTTGCCCGGCGGGAGGAGGCGGCCGCGCAATGTCGCCGTACCGGGCGGAATGACGCCGTTCTCCCGGGAATTCCGCTTCCCCCGCGCCTTGTCTATTCTTCACAGGCGGCCGCGCTCGAAGACGCCGACATCGTGCTTTTTGCGATGCCTTCGCAAGCGCATCGGGACGCGGCGCGGTGCTACGGTGCCGCGATCGGCGCCAGGGCGATCGTCGTCACCTGCGCCAAGGGCATGGAGCAATCGACCGGCCGACTCCTCACCGACGTTCTCGAAGAGGAGTTGCCGGGCCGCCGCGTCGGGGTGCTTTCCGGCCCGGGCTTTGCCGCCGATATCGCTCGCGGCCTGCCGACCGCCATGGTGATCGCCGCCCCCGATACCGCGATCGCGACGGAGCTTGCGGAGGCGCTTTCCGGGCGGACGTTCCGGCTTTATCCCTCGGCGGACCGCACCGGCGTTCAGCTTGGCGGGGCGCTCAAGAACGTGCTGGCGATCGCCTGCGGCATCGTAGAAGGCGCCGGTCTCGGCGATTCGGCCCGAGCTGCGCTGATCTCGCGCGGGCTTGCGGAAATGTCGCGCTTCATCGTCGCGAGGGGCGGCGAGGCGGACACTGTGCGTGGCCTTTCGGGATTGGGTGACCTCGTGCTGACCGCGACGAGCCACCAGTCGCGCAACCTGCGCTTCGGCATAGCCCTCGGTAAAGACGGCCGGGCTGCCGCCGGCAGCGAGTTGGTGGAGGGCGCTTTTGCCGCATCCGTCGCCGCCCGCGTGGCGGGCGGACTCGGCATCGAGATGCCGGTCACCGAGGCCGTCGCAGCCATCGTCGACGGAAAGCTGGATGTCCGCTCGGCTCTCGAACAACTGATGTCCAGACCGATCACCCACGAATGATGTTTTCAGGAGGATCCATGCTCTTCGCACTGCTCTGCACCGACAAGCCCGGCGCGCTGCAACTCAGGGTCGACACGCGGCCTGACCATGTCGCCTATCTCAACGACCTCAATGCCCGGGGCATCCTGAAGATCGCAGGACCTTTCCTGGGCGCCGACGGCAAGCCGACGGGGAGCCTCGTGATCGTCAAGGCCGACACGCTCGAAGAGGCCAGGGCGCTTGCCGAGGCCGATCCCTATGCGAAGGCGGGTCTCTTCGCCAATGTCGAGATCAAGGCCTACAACTGGGTCTTCAACAATCCGGAGGCTTGAGGGGCGATGGCGTTCTGGCTCTACAAATCCGAACCGGCGAAATGGTCCTGGCAGATGCAGAAGGATGCCGGCGAGAAGGGCACCGAATGGACCGGCGTGCGCAACTACCTGGCGCGCAACAACATGCGGGCGATGAAGATCGGCGACAAGGGTTTCTTCTATCACTCCAACGAGGGGCTCGAGATAGTCGGCATCACCGAGGTCTGCGCGCTGTCGCATCCGGACTCGACGGCAGAGGGCGACGCCCGCTGGGACTGCGTCGACATCCGCGCCGTCAGGGACATGCCACGGCCGGTTTCACTCAAGGAAATCAAGGAAAATCCGAAGCTCGCCAAGATGTCGCTCGTCACGTCGATGCGTCTTTCGGTGCAGCCGGTGACGGATGACGAGTGGATCGAGGTCTGCCGCATGGGCGGGCTGGACAATCCGCCTCGATAGCGACCCGAATGTCGTGAAGACCGATCCCGAAAGCTTCATCCGCGCCAACACAGACATTCTCGCGCCGCCGCACGTGCCGGAAATCCGCCTGCATCTTGCGGGCGAGGCGCATGAATTGTGGCTGAAGACCGAGGAAGAGCTGGAACGGATCGGTCTGCCGCCGCCCTTCTGGGCCTTCGCCTGGGCGGGAGGGCAGGGGCTTGCCCGCTATGTCCTCGATCATCCTGAAACGGTGCGCGGCCGCCGCGTCATCGATTTCGCCTCCGGTTCCGGCCTCGTCGCCATTGCGGCGAAGTTGGCCGGCGCCGATGAGGTCACCGCCGCCGACATCGACCCATGGTCAGAAACGGCCGCGCGGCTGAATGCCGGGCTCAACGGCGTATCGCTCGCCTTCACCGGAGACGATATCGTCGGCTCGGAACGGGCGGCCGACGTCTACCTCGCCGGAGACGTCTTCTACGACAAGAGCTTCGCCGATCTGCTTCTGCCCTGGTTCGACGCGCTCGAACGTGCCGGTGCCGTCGTTCTCGTCGGCGATCCGGGCCGGGCCTATTGTCCACGCGGGCGGATGACTGACCTTGCGACCTACGAGGTGCTGGTGACCCGGGCGCTCGAAGACAGCGAGGTGAAGCGCACGACGGTCTGGCGGTTCGGTCCGGCTGTCGCCGCGGGCGACGATTGAGGGGAACGTCCGCCCTCTACGGCCGGACGACGCAGACGCCGTGCTCCCAGGAGCAAGCGCTGGCGTTTACCTGCGGCGAGACGATGATGATCTTCGCGCGTTTCGAATATGGGCTGGCTGCTGCGGTTTCGCCTGCAAGATAGGCGTAGCCGCCGTCCCGGCTGAAATAGATGCCGTTTCCTTCATCGCGGAACGCCGAAAGGCCGCCGGCATAGGTGCCGATGTCCGGAATGGGTGTCGGGAAGTCGTAACTCCCATAGCTGCCGTAACCGCCGGACGCGTATCCGCCGCCATTGAGGACGATCACAGGACCACGATCGCGTCCGCGGTGAGCGTAACGATGCCGGGAGTATCCCGGCCAGGGATATCTCGGCCGGACATGCCGGGTGCGGGTCTGAACATCGGGCAGGCCCCTGGAATCGGCAGATGCGAAACCGCCGACGATCGTTACTGACCGGTGGCGCGCCTTGCGCCAGGTGTGATGGGGTGTGCGATGCTTGATCCGGACATGACGGGTTCGGGTCTCCACATTGCCGAAACCGTCGCTTTCGGCGGCCCGTGCCGGCAAACCGGCGGGCATCGCAAGTGCGAAGGCCACGACTAGAGCTTTGGCCGCGCGGACCATTTGCGAGGGGTTCATGTCTCGCTGCCTCCGGATCATCGTTAACAAACCGTTAAAGTGCATCCTGCGGCAACCGACGGGAAATGTCACGGATTCAGCTGGGTTTTTTCGTGCATATCGTTAAAAGGCCGGATGTCTCTCCGAGGCGGGAAAATGCCGTTTTCCGTCAAATCGATTAAATTGATTTTGCACTGCAAACACACTTGTCGTGAAGCCCTATGGTGATTAAAGGTCCGGGTGACTGAATTGCGCACAATCGGGTGCGATACCGGACGAAAGAGTCCAGTTTTGGACGCATATCCGGTCATCCCGCGAGGTTCCGATGACGAATGTCACAAGAAGCCGGCCGCTCTCGCCGCATCTTCAAATCTACAAGCCGATCCCCACCATGATCATGTCGATCATGCACCGCATCACCGGCGGCGCGCTCTATTTCGGCACCGTCCTGGTGGCGTGGTGGCTGATCGCCGCTGCTTCGGGCGCTGCCTACTACGACTGGGTGAACTGGCTGTTCGGCACGTTCATCGGCAAGGTCGTCCTCTTCGGCTATACCTGGGCCCTTGTGCACCATCTGCTGGGCGGCATCCGCCACCTCGGCTGGGATCTCGGCTACGGCTATGAGAAGCACTTCGCGACGAGAATGGCGAAGGCCATGATCGTCGCATCGGCGACGCTGACGCTCGTCATCTGGGTCGTCGGCTACCTCGCTCGTTAAGGGACTTCGACATGAATATGCGCACACCTCTCGGCAAGGTCCGGGGTCTCGGTTCGGCAAAGGAAGGCACGGATCACTTCTGGCGGCAGCGCCTCACGGCCGTCGCCAGCATTCCTCTCACGATCTTCTTCGTCGTCTTTCTCGCCCATTATGCGGGCGCACCGCATGCGGAACTGATCGCGGCCCTTGCGAACCCCTTCGTGGCGGTTGCCATGGGGCTGATGGTCGTCGCCGGCCTCGTTCACATGAAGATCGGCATGCAGGTCATCATCGAGGACTACGTCCATGCGGAGGGCGCCAAGATAGCGCTTCTCATGCTCAACACATTCTTCACGATCGCGGTCGGCGGGCTCTGTCTTTTCGCCGTCCTGAAGATCGCTTTTGCAGGGTAATTTCGTCATGGCATCGATCAGTTCACCCGCTGCAAACGGCAAGGCATATCAATATGTCGACCATTCCTTCGACGTCGTCGTCGTCGGCGCCGGCGGGGCGGGCCTGCGCGCGACGCTCGGCATGGCCGAGCAGGGCCTGAGGACGGCCTGCATAACCAAGGTCTTCCCGACGCGTTCGCATACGGTCGCGGCACAGGGCGGCATCGCCGCTTCGCTGCAGAACATGACGCCCGACTGCTGGCAGTGGCATCTTTATGACACCGTCAAGGGCTCCGACTGGCTCGGCGATGTCGACGCCATGCAGTATCTCGCAATGGAAGCGCCGAAGGCGGTCTACGAACTCGAGCACTATGGCGTTCCGTTCTCGCGCAACGAAGAAGGCAAGATCTATCAGCGCCCCTTCGGCGGCCACATGCAGAACTACGGCGAAGGGCCGCCGGTGCAGCGCACCTGTGCTGCCGCCGATCGTACCGGCCACGCGATCCTGCATACGCTTTATGGCCAATCGCTCCGGAACAATGCCGAATTCTTCATCGAATATTTTGCCATCGACCTGATCATGTCGGCTGACGGGCGCTGCACCGGCGTGGTCGCCTGGAACCTCGACGACGGCACGATCCACCGGTTCGCCGCCAAGATGGTGGTGCTGGCGACCGGCGGCTACGGCCGCGCCTATTTCTCAGCGACCTCGGCGCATACCTGCACCGGCGACGGCGGCGGCATGATTGCGCGCGCGGGTCTGCCACTGCAGGATATGGAATTCGTGCAATTCCATCCGACCGGCATTTACGGCGCAGGCTGCCTCATCACCGAAGGCGCCCGCGGCGAGGGCGGCTATCTGGTCAATTCCGAGGGCGAGCGCTTCATGGAGCGCTACGCGCCTTCTGCCAAGGACCTTGCCTCGCGCGACGTCGTTTCCCGCTGCATGACGATGGAAATCCGCGAGGGCCGAGGCGTCGGCAAGAACAAGGACCATATCTTCCTGCATCTCGACCATCTCGATCCCGCAGTGCTGCATGAGCGCCTGCCGGGCATTTCGGAATCGGCGAAGATCTTTGCCGGCGTCGACGTCACGCGCGAGCCGATCCCGGTGCTGCCGACCGTTCACTACAATATGGGCGGCGTGCCGACCAATTACTGGGGCGAAGTGCTGAACGCGGACGGCCAGAACCCGGAGCGAATCGCGCCCGGACTGATGGCCGTCGGCGAAGCCGGCTGCGCCTCGGTGCACGGCGCCAACCGGCTCGGCTCGAACTCGCTGATCGACCTTGTCGTCTTCGGCCGCGCGGCGGCGATCCGCGCCGGCCAGATCATCGACCGCAACGAGGCGGTGCCGGACGTCGACACGGCCTCCTGCGACCGCATCATGGAGCGTTTCGACCGGCTGCGGCACGCCAACGGCACCACGCCCACGGCAGTGCTGCGTGACAAGATGCAGCGCGCCATGCAGGAAGACGCGGCCGTGTTCCGTACGCAGGAGTCGCTCGAATCCGGCTGCCGTCGCCTGTCGGCGATCTGGAAGGAACTGCCAGACGTCAGGGTCACCGACCGCTCGATGATCTGGAACTCGGATCTCGTCGAGACGCTGGAGCTCGAAAACCTGATGGCTAATGCCATCACCACGGTCTACGGCGCCGAGGCGCGCAAGGAAAGCCGCGGCGCGCATGCGCGCGAGGACTACAAGGATGGCCCGCTCGCCGGTCGCGACGACGTCAACTGGCGCAAGCACACGCTTGCCTGGGTCAACGAAGCGGGCGACGTCCGGCTCGATTTTCGTCCGGTGCACACCGAGCTGATCGCCGAAGGCATCGATCCCTACAAGATCGAGCCGAAGGCGCGCGTCTACTGATCTCGAGGACTAAGGCACATGGTTGAACTCGCTCTCCCCAAGAACTCGCAGATCACCGAAGGCAAGGTGTGGCCGAAACCGGTCGGTGCGGCGAACCTGCGCGAATACCGGGTCTATCGCTGGAATCCGGACGATGGCAAAAACCCGCGGATCGATACCTATTACATCGATATCGACGATTGCGGCCCGATGGTTCTGGACGGTCTGCTCTACATCAAGAACAACATCGATCCGACGCTGACGCTGCGCCGCTCCTGCCGCGAAGGCATCTGCGGCTCCTGTGCGATGAATATCGACGGCACCAATACGCTCGCCTGCACCAAGGGCATGGATGAGGTGAAGGGCGCCGTGAAGGTGTATCCGCTGCCGCACATGCCCGTCGTCAAGGACCTCGTGCCCGACCTCACCAATTTCTATGCCCAGCACCGTTCGATCGAGCCCTGGCTGAAAACGGTTTCGCCGACGCCGGCCAAGGAATGGCGGCAGAGCCACGAAGATCGCCTGAAGCTCGACGGCCTCTATGAGTGCATTCTCTGCGCCTGCTGCTCGACCTCCTGTCCGAGCTATTGGTGGAACGGTGACCGCTATCTCGGCCCCGCCGTCCTCCTGCAGGCCTATCGCTGGCTGATCGACTCCAGAGACGAGGCGACCGGCGAGCGTCTCGACAATCTCGAAGATCCGTTCCGGCTCTATCGCTGCCACACGATCATGAACTGCGCCCAGGCCTGTCCGAAGGGGTTGAACCCCGCCAAGGCGATCGGCGAGATCAAGAAGATGCTGGTCGAGCGGCGGTTCTGACCCTTCCGTCCTGCAGGTGTTCTCAGCAGCATTTCAATGGCGGGCCCCGGCCCGCCGTTTTGCTTTCACGTCCGTCACATCGACGTGTTGCTAAGTGATTTGAAACGCGCAGCCAGGCAGTTAGGTAATAGCCGAGGATGGAGGGCCGCCGATGCTTCGCCTGCTGCTCGGTTTTCTCGTCACTTGTTTCCTGCTGCTGCCGGCGCGGGCGGCAGAACCGCAATATGCTATCTTCGCCGGCGGCTGCTTCTGGTGCGTCGAGAGCGACTTCGACGCCGTGCCCGGCGTTCTCGAAACGATCTCCGGCTATGCCGGCGGCAAGAGCGCGAACCCCACCTATGAAGATTATGCGACGGGTGGACACCGCGAGGTGGTGCGCGTGAAGTTCGACCCGGACCGGGTCTCCTATGCGGCGCTCGTCGGCGTCCTGTTCCGTACGACGGACCCGACGGATGACGGTGGCCAGTTCTGCGACCGGGGCTTCGCCTACACGACCGCGATCTATGCGCTGAACGAGCGGCAGGCGATGGACGCGAAGGCGGAAAAGATCAAGGCCGAGGCGGAGCTCGGCCGGCCGATCGTCACGCCCGTCGAAGGCGCAGCGAAATTCTGGCCGGCGGAAGACTACCATCAGGACTTCGGCAAGCGGAACCCGATCCGCTACTGGTACTATCGCAACGGCTGCGGCAGGAACCGAACGGTCGAGAAGCTCTGGGGCGATCGCGCCTATGCAGGCGTCGATCATTGATCGATTGCCCCTCATCCGCCCGTCGGCATCCTGCATAAGAAATGTTGTATAGGATCTCGGAATGCAACTGGCCGGTTTGCTTTCGCGCCTGGCCTCTCTTCAAGCCCATTTGCGGGCAGCCCGCGTCAATGCGTTTCTCAAGGCGCGCTCCTTCGCTGTCCGGAAGGCATCCTTTCTACTTTCGGATGACAACGCGCAGACGGCGTTGTGCCGCCGCTTGCTTGATCAGGGTGGCCACCTTGCGAACGAAAGCCGGACTGAAGGTGCCGATCGGCGTTGTCGACGCGAGATCATAGGCTTCGTCGAGACGGAGCAGATTGTACTCGTCCAGGATCAGCCAGGACGGGAAACGGAGCCCGCCACGGCGGCATTCGATTTCGCTGACGGTAATGTGGGCGATCGACGGATCCGGACTCCGTGAGGTGATCGGGAACAAAAACAGCTTCACCGGCTCCGTCGGTGTCTTCACCAAAAGGCAAACCGGCCGCTCCTTGCGGCCCGATTCCTCACCGTCGCCGGCTTGCCTCGCCCAAAGATAGTAGCAGCGAAGGACGTCACCGGCCTTGAACATCGTCGTGGTCATCGCTGGCAATGATCGCATCGAGGCCGGTCATGAGTTCATCATGAATATCGTCCGGCGCATTCTCGAGCGTGTAGGCGGCTGCGTGAGGTCGGCCAACCAGTTTCTGATACTGAGCAGCGGACAGGATGACGAGCTTTTCCTTTCCGCGCTTGGTAAGCGCTACGGGCTCGATCAACGCTGCCTCGAGGATCTCGCCGGACGCGCGATTCATTTCGCTGAAAGTGAATTGCTTCATCTGCGTCGCTCCGTTCCCAATATACGTAAAATACGTAAATTATGCGGCTACGTCCAGCGCTGAGTTGCCCCGTGGCCCGACTTGGTGAGCGCGTCAAACTGCGGCTCGATGTCCTCCGCCACTGCAGGCTTCTCCGGGCTGCATCGTAGACCTCGAGGGAGCGCCATCGACGAGCGCGGCGGACCCCGGTCGATCCGCCGTATCCCCCGTCAGCGCGCAGCCCAATTCGCGCCGCGGCGGAAGATCGTGCGCATCTCGGGCACCTCGAATTCCTTGGCCACATGGCCGAGCGAGGAGTAGAAGACCCGGCCCTTCCCATGCTTGCGCTTCCAGACCACCGGCATCGTCACGCCTTCGATCCAGGAGGCATGCTCGCCGGAGAAGGTGGTCGTCGCCAGCACCTCGTTGGACGGATCGACATGCATGTAATATTGCTCCGAGGTATAGGGAAAATCGGAGATGCCCTCCATCAGCGGATCGTCGGGGCGCGTGATGTTCACGCGATAATCGATGATGTTGCCCGGGTGGGCCACCCACTGGCCGCCGATTATGAACTGGTATTCGACGCTCTCGCGGAAGGCGTCACCCGCGCCGCCGTGATAGCCGGCGATACCGACGCCGCCCTCGACGGCCGCGGCAAGATTCTTTACCTCTTCCTTCTCGATCTTCGACATCGTCATGATCGGAACGATCAGCGACAGGTCGTGGATCGACGGATCGGCGAAGGCTTCGGTCGTGTGTTCCAGATAGACCTTGAACCCGTCCTCCTGCAGCATGTCGCGGATGATATGGGCGCATTCCTGCGGCTCGTGCCCGCTCCAGCCGCCCCAGACGATCAGTGCCTCGCGCATTCTCATTCCTCCTCAAATTAGACTAGCGGCCGATGCGGCCGTCGACGAGCGATTGCGATAGAGGGGCCGGCCGCTCGGCCTTCGTGCTGATGCTGACGGTGGAACCGGTATCGGCCGCCTTGTGGAACGCTTCCATGACCTCCAGCACGTGCAAGGCGAGGTCTCCGTTTGCCCGGTGCGGCCGGCCCGAGCGGATGGCATGTGCCATGTCGGCGACCCCGATCGAGCGGTAGTTGCCGTCGGCATAGGGCTCGCTCGTCGCGGTCTGCTCGAAGGTGCCGCCCTTTTTCAGTAGCTCGATCTGGCCGCCGAAATGGTTGGGATCCGGGACGATCAGCGTGCCCTCGGTTCCATAGAGCTCGAGAGGCACATGCCTGTGGCCCGCCACATCGAAGCTCATGCCGATCTGCACGACGGCTCCATTCTCGAAGGCCATGATGCCGGCGACATGGGTCGGCACGCGCACGGGGATGCGTTTGCCGTTGCGCGCCTCGCTGGTGATGGTCCGCTCCTTCCGTGCCGCCGTGGCAAATCCGGCAACCTTGGCCACGGGGCCAAGGAGGTTGACGAGGTCGGTGATGTAGTAGGGACCCATATCGAGCATGGGCCCGCCGCCGACGTCGTAATAGAAGTCCGGATTGGGATGCCAGCGCTCGTGACCCGGGCACATGAACGTGGCGGTGCCGCCGACGGGCGTGCCGAGCACGCCCGAATCGACGATTGCGCGCGCCGTCTGATGCGAGCCGCCGAGAAAAGTGTCCGGGGCGGCGCCGATCCGCAGGCCTTTCTCGCGAGCCAGCGCCACCAGCTTGCGTCCGTCAGCGAAGTCGGTGGCGAGCGGCTTTTCGGAATAGGTGTGCTTGCCGGCCTCGAGGGCCTGCATGGCGACGGCCACGTGCGCCTTCGGCACGGTCAGGTTGACGATGAGCTCGATCGACGGATCCGCGAGGAGATCGGCGACGCTGCGGGGCTCGACCTTGAACTCCGCCGCGCGCTCTTCGGCAAGGTTGCGGTTCAGGTCGGCGATGCCGCGGATGTCGAGGATCGGAAAGGCTGCCATCGCCTTCAGATAAGCCGACGAGATGTTGCCGCAGCCGATGATGCCGATACCGAGTTTTTCCATCAGTCTCCTCCCGAAATGGATACATAAGTTCGGCGCAGCGCATCAAAGGGCCGGCGCCGGTCCGGTCGTCCCCCAGGGGGACTCGTAGAGTTCGCAGAGCGCCACGACCGCCGCCCCCTGGGCCCAGG
Organism: Sinorhizobium sp. P24N7; assembly: GCF_042436655.1. NCBI lineage: Bacteria > Pseudomonadati > Pseudomonadota > Alphaproteobacteria > Hyphomicrobiales > Rhizobiaceae > Sinorhizobium > Sinorhizobium sp. P24N7. The sequence goes on from NZ_JBHMIW010000006.1 coordinate 317,096, forward strand.
TCTCGTCGGCCGATTCGTCGAAGACGAGTTCGGCCACCGTCGAGATCGAGGGCGGGATCGCGTTCTGAAAGGACCGGCGGATGCTCTCCACGAAAACGGTGCCGAGCGACAGGCTCGAACCGACGATGACGACGCGCGGCGGTCCGAACAGCGTGACGATGTTGGCGACGGCGAGCCCGACCGCTTCTCCGGCCCGCGAGGCGGCCGTGGTCAGCGCTTCGTCGTCGGCCGCGATCAGCATCTGCGCATGCGTCATGCCCCGTCCGAGGCGCACCGCCTCGGCGAATCGCCCGTCCATCGGGTGTTCGCCGAGAATCGCGTTCTCCCCGGCGAGCGTCGAAAGGCGCACGGTACGGCTCTCGCGGACGCCGAGCACAAGATCGCCGAGATTGTGGCTCAGGCCCCCGGCGCCTCGGAAAAGCTGGCCGCCATGCAGCACGCCGAGCCCGAGGGTCTGCTCCAGCGAAACGAGAACCATGTCGTCGAGGTCGCGGGCGCGCCCGAACCAGTGATGGGCAAGCGTGATGGCGTGCGCGTCGCTCTCGACGATGGTCGGGACGTTGAGCCTGCTCGTCATTTCGCTTGCGAAGTCGACGTCCGTTTCCCGGAAGATCGGGCTGGAGCGGACGTGACCGGTGCGGTGTTCGACCACGCCCGGCAGGCCGATGCAGATCGAATCGATGTCGTCGAGCGAAAGGTCGGCGTCGACCACGCAGCGGCGCACGCCGTCCTCGATCAGATCGGCGATGACGGCGATCGGCTGGCGGTCGACCCGGATCGGCAATGTCAGGTCGGAGAGTACCTCGCCGCGAAAGTTGGTGACGGCGAAAACCATACGATTGGCGGCGATCTTGGCACCGACGACGCGAGCGGCCTCCGGGTCGAGCTCCAGCATGACGCGCGGGCGGCCCCTTGCGGCAGCGTTGCGGATATCGCCCTCGTGCCGGGTCAGGATGAGGCCATCGTCAAGCAGCGACGCGGTGATCGCGGAAACGGTGGTCGTGGACAGTTCGGTGCGTTCGCTGATCTCGACACGTGAAATGGGGCCGTGCCGGCGTATCGTATCGAGCACGTTGAAGCGATTTATCGCGCGCATCAGTTCGGGATCGGCGGTCTTCATCGGTCTTCAGTATGCTCGCATGCTGGATTGGCTGGCTGGGCGGGTCAGATTATTTAGCAGGAATACGAATTAAATAACGGGCAATTAGCGCCTCCTGTCAAGCGGAGCTCCCGAAATATTCGCGACGACTGTTGACATTTGCCGGCATCTCCTCTGAATTAATCCGCATCGGGGACAAAATGAAGAGGACGTTTTGCCCCCTTTGAAGGAGTTTGGGAGGAGAAAAATGATGATGCTCGAACGCGGGTCGGCGCCTCTGCGCGCCATCAGACTTTCCGCGCTTGCTGCCGTAGCCGGCATGGCGCTTCTCTTCGATGCGAGCCACGCATCCGCCGATACGGTGGTCAGGTGGCTTCATCTGGAGACTGTTCCGGCCTATTTAAAGATGTGGGAGGACATCGCCGCAAAGTACGAATCGGAACATGCGGGCGTCGATATTCAGCTCCAGTTCCTGGAAAACGAGGCATTCAAGGCGAAGCTGCCGACGCTTCTGCAGTCGGACGACGCGCCCCATTTCTTCTATAGCTGGGGTGGCGGCGTGCTGAAGCAGCAATCCGAGACCGGGGCGCTCATGGATCTGACGGAGGCGATGCGCGCCGACGGCGGCGCCTGGGAGAAGAGCTACAATCCCGCTGCGCTCAAGGGCTTCACCTTTGGCGACAGAATTTATGCGGTTCCCTTCAAAATGGGAACGATCAGCTTCTTCTACAACAAGGAGCTCTTTCAGAAGGGTGGCGTCAAGGCCGAGGACATCAAGACCTGGGACGATTTCCTCACGGCCGTGAAGACGCTGAAGGAGGCCGGCATTACGCCGATCGCCGGCGGCGGCGGCGACAAGTGGCCGTTGCATTTCTACTGGAGCTACCTGGTCATGCGCAATGGCGGCCAGCAGGTTTTCGAGGATGCCAGGAACAATGAGGGCGAGGGCTTCCTGCATCCGTCGATCATCAAGGCCGGCGAGCAGCTCGCCGAACTCGGCAAGCTCGAGCCGTTCCAGGGCGGTTATCTCGGCGCGAGCTGGCCGCAGACGCTCGGCCTCTTCGGCGACGGCAAGGCGGCGATGATCCTGAGCTTCGAGACGACCGAAGCCACCCAGCGCGCCAATTCCGGCGACGGCAAGGGCCTCGCGCCAGAGAATATCGGCCGCTTTCCCTTCCCCGCCGTCGAGGGCGGGGCGGGTGCTGCCACCGACACACTGGGCGGTCTCAACGGCTGGGCGGTAACCAAAAATGCTCCGCCTGAAGCGCTGGATTTCCTGCGCTACCTGACCAATGCGGAAAACGAGCGGCTAATGGCGGGCATCGGCATGATCGTCCCGGCGGCGGCAGGGGCCGAGGATGGCGTCACCAACCCGCTGGTGCGGGCTTCGGCCGACCAGCTCGCGGCCTCTACCTGGCACCAGAACTATTTCGACCAGGATCTCGGCCCCTCCGTCGGCCGCGTCGTGAACGACGCTTCGGTCGAAATCGTCTCCGGACAGATGTCCTCGGAAGAGGCGGCCCGGATGATCCAGGACGCCCGCGAACTCGAATGAGTGCGTAAGCGAGGGCGGCGGGAGCTCCCGCTGCCCGGCTTTCCTTCGACCATCCGGAACGAAAGGTGCGAGGACCAGATGACCGACGCGACTGCGACGATCACCGCGGTGCCGGCCACGGCAAGCCGCAAGAAAGTGCGGTACAAGAGCCCGACCGTGCGCGGGCGCCTGCCGGTGCTCATCCTCTTTCTGCCGCCGGCCCTGCTGCTGTTCACGGTCTTCGTCATCCTGCCGATGGGAGAGGCGGCCTGGTACAGCCTCTATCGCTGGAACGGCTACGGAACCCCGACGCAGTTCGTGGGCCTGCGCAATTTCGAGGTGCTGTTCAACAATGCGGCCTTCTCGCGGGCGCTGATCAACAACGGCATCATCATTCTCGTTTCGGTGCTCCTGCAGATTCCGCTCGCCCTCTGGCTTGCTATGATGCTCGCGCACAGGATCGCCGGCGTCGTCGCCTTCCGGCTGATCTTCTTTCTGCCCTACGTGCTGGCGGATGTCGCGGCCGGGCTCATCTGGCGTTTCGTCTATGATGGCGACTACGGGCTCGTGGCCGCGGTCGCCGGCTTCTTCGGCGTCGCCACCCCCTACGTGCTCGCCGACCGCAGCCTTGCCATCTATGCGGTGCTTGCCGTGATCATCTGGAAGTATTTCGGCTTCCACATGATGCTGTTCATCGCCGGCCTGCAGGCCGTCGACAGGAGCGTGCTCGAAGCTGCCGAGATCGACGGAGCGACCGGTTGGCAGAAATTCCGTTACGTGACCCTGCCGCTCCTCGGCTCGACCGTCAGGCTGTCGATCTTCTTCGCCGTCATCGGATCGCTGCAGCTCTTCGACCTCGTCATGCCCCTCACGGGCGGCGGGCCGTCGAACTCGACGCAGACCATGGTGACCTTCCTCTACACCTACGGCGTCACCCGCATGCAGGTGGGGCTCGGAAGCGCGGTCGGCGTGGTCCTCTTCGTCATCTGCGTCACGCTCGCTTTCGGCTACAAACGGATATTCATGCGCCATGACTGACACGACTTCTTCCGTTCGCATGACCGCAGCCACCCGCCTCTATCTCTACGTGTCGCTGTCGCTGGTGGCGATGCTGGTCCTGCTGCCCCTGGTCACCACGGCGCTCGGCGGCTTCAAGTCGCTCGGCGATCTGCGCGTCAATCCTTTCGGCCTGCCTTCCGAATGGCTGTGGTCGAACTATCTCGATATCCTTTTCGGCGACCGCTACTGGCGGCAGATGCTGAACTCGCTGTTCATCGCGGCCATAACGGTGGCGCTGACCGTCATCGTTTCGGCCATGGCCGCCTTCACCTTCGCCCATGTCAGGTTCTTCGGTTCGAACCATTTGCTGAACTACTTCCTGATCGGGCTCATGTTCCCGGCGGCAACGGCGATCCTGCCGCTCTTCATCCGCATCCGCGATCTCGGCCTGCTCGACACCTATTGGGGCGTGATCCTGCCTCAGGTCGCCTTCGGCCTCGGCATGAGCATCCTGCTTTTCCGCAATTATTTCCGGAACCTGCCGGAAGAACTCTTCCAGGCCGCCTTCGTCGACGGCTGCGGCTACATCCGCTTCTTCTGGTACATTTCCCTTCCGCTTTCCCGCCCCATCGTCTCGACGGTCGGCATCATCACCTTCGTGCATAGCTGGAACAGCTACATCCTGCCGCTGATCATGCTGAACACGGAGGCGAAATATCCCTGGCCACTCGGCATCATGGTCTATCGCGGCGAGTTCGGCACCGATTGGCAGCTCGTGCTCGCCTTCATCACGCTGACGATCCTGCCGACGGTGATCGTCTTCTTTCTCGCCCAGAAGCACATCATCGCAGGCCTGACGGCCGGCGCGGTGAAATCCTGAGCCCTTTCCTGACGCGTCGTTCCAAGGAGAAAGCACATGGCATCCGTCGAACTCAGGGACATCCGCAAGAGCTATGCTGCGCTCGAGGTGGTCCACGGCGTGTCTCTCTCGATCGCGGAGGGCGAATTCATCGCGCTCGTCGGTCCGTCCGGCTGCGGCAAATCCACGTTGCTGCGCATGATCGCCGGATTGGAAGAGATCAGCGACGGCGAGGTGCTGATCGGCGGCAAGGTGGTCAATCCGCTGACGCCGCGCGAGCGCAACATCGCCATGGTCTTCCAGTCCTACGCGCTCTACCCGCACATGTCGGTGGCCGAGAACATGGGCTTCAACCTCAAGCTCTCCGGTCTCCCGCGTCCCGAGATCGACAGAAAGGTCAGCGAGGCGGCGCGCATGCTGGCGCTGACGGAGCTTCTCGATCGCAAGCCGAGCCAGCTTTCCGGCGGCCAGCGCCAGCGCGTCGCCATGGGCCGCGCGATCGTCCGCGACCCGGCCGTCTTCCTGTTCGACGAACCGCTCTCCAATCTCGATGCCAAGCTCCGGGTGCAGATGCGCACCGAGATCAAGGCCTTGCACCAGAAGGTCGCCACCACCTCGATCTACGTGACCCACGACCAGATCGAGGCGATGACGCTCGCCGACCGCATCGTCGTCTTGAACGGCGGCAGGATCGAGCAGGTGGGCACGCCGCTGGAGCTCTATCGCACGCCCGCCAACCTCTTCGTCGCGGGTTTCATCGGTTCGCCGGCCATGAACGTGCTCGACGGAACGGTCGATGCCGATGACGGGGAGCCGGCGGTGCGCCTCGGCGACGGGTCGGCGATCCGCATCGCGCCCGAGCGCAAGGTGCGGCCCGGGCAGGCGGTCCGGATCGGACTGCGCCCGGAACATTTCGTCGCGGGCGGGGAGGGCAATGCCATTGCCGGCCAGACGCTGCTGGTCGAGCCGACCGGTGCCCAGACGCACGTGCTTTTCGAATTTGCCGGCGAACAGATAACCGCCGTCGTCGACGGCGACCACCCCGCCCGCCATGGTTCCCTCTTCAAGGCGGCGATGGACCGCAGCCAGGTCTATGTCTTCGACAGGCAGACGGGCGCGGCACTGTGAGCATTACACCCGGCTGTCCGCCGGGGGCGGGCCATGTCCGTGTGAAGGCACATGCGAGCGAATCCGCCGGGCGTCTCAATCCTGCAACTGCCGGACGCGAAATGGCTTGCCTTGATTTGAAAGGTGGTTTTGCTGTAATTCGGCCTATATTATCGCGTTGCGTTATGGTTCGCGGACAATGTCGGGGGTAAAGATATGCGGGTTTCACATGCGGCGGCCGGGTTGGCGGTTGTACTTGCGCTAGCCGGATGCCAGCGGACGTCCTTCGGTGGTTTCGGGTCTCAGGATGTTTCTCGCGCTCCCGCTCCCCTGCAGGCGCAGCCCGTACCTTCCGTCTCCGCGGGGCAACTGCCGCCTCCGGCGGGGGCGTCGCAGTTCCCGGCCGCACCGACGACGGGCACCGCAGCGCCCGGCGCGGCGGCCGGCACGGAAGTGGCCGCAGCCACCAATGCCCTCGACGTAACGAAGGAGTCGATGGTCGGCAACTGGCGCGTTTCGAGCGCCGGCAGTTCCTGCGACATGTTCCTGACCCTCACCAATCTCGGCAGCGGTTCGCGCGGCGGCACGCGCGGCTGCGCCGGCGAGCTGACGGCCATGGGATCCTGGGAAGTGGCGGGCAAGCAGGTCGTGCTCAAGGACCGCAGCGGCAATCCGATCGCCCGGCTCTACAAGACGGCCGATGCGCGCTTCGACGGCTCGACCAATGGCGGGCAGCCGGTCAGCCTCAGCCGCTAGCGCGGAGGAGAAGTGTGTGCGGTTTCGCCCGCATCCCGCATCTCAACTTGCAAGAATCGATCACGACCGGCGATACGGCTCTGCGGCTTTCCAAGGCCTTTGGTACGACGCCGGAATTCTGGATTAATCTCCAAAGCCATTATGAACTGGAACGCGCGCGTGATGCCGCAGGTGATCTGAGCATTTCTCCGCTTCACGCCGCATGATGGACCAAAGCCGCAAAACCACGAAACGATAGAAGCGCATCGTGCTCAATCCCGACGACAGCATTCTTCGCAAGCTCGAGGCGCTCGTTGCCGCCGGCGAGCGGCAGCGCGACCCGGCTCAATTCGCAATCGCAAGACGGCTAGACAGCCTGACGGCAAAGCTCCTGGCGAGCCGCCCCTCGCGCAAGACCAATGCGCTCGGCTGGCTCTTTGCGGCGCGCAAAAAGGACCAGCCGCCGGTCAAGGGCCTCTATATCCACGGCGGCGTCGGGCGCGGCAAGACCATGCTGATGGACATGTTCTTCGACGCTGTACCGATCCAGCGCAAGCGCCGCGCCCATTTCCACGAATTCATGGCCGATGTGCATGAGCGCATCTACCGGCACCGGCAGAAGCTCAAGAACGGCGAGACGAAGCAGGCCGATCCGATCCCGCCCGTCGCTTCCGATCTCTTCGGCGAAGCGCGGCTTCTGTGTTTCGACGAGTTCACCGTCACCGACATCGCCGATGCGATGATACTGGCGCGGCTCTTCGGCGAACTGTTCGCCAAGGGCTGCGTGCTTGTCGCGACCTCAAACGTCGAGCCGGACAATCTCTATCGCGACGGCCTCAATCGCGGTCTCTTCCTGCCGTTCATCGATCTTCTGAAGGCGAATGCCGAGATCATCCCGCTCGACACGGAAACGGATTATCGTCTGGGCAAGACCGATGGCACGCCCGTGTGGCTGTCGCCGCTCGGGCCCGAAACGGAAGCCGCCATGGATCGCGCCTGGTATCGTGAAACGGGCGGAGCGCCGGTCGCCTCGGCCGAGATCGGCCGCAAGGGGCGCACGATCCGCGTGCCGGCGGCCGCCGGCCGGGCCGCGCGATTCACCTTTGCAGACCTGTGCGCGCAGCCGCTCGGCGCCGCCGACTACCTTGCCATCGTCGCGCAGTACAGCACCATCTTCCTCGACCACGTTCCGCATCTCGGGCCGCACCTGCGCAACGAGACGAAGCGCTTCATCATCCTGGTCGACGCTCTCTATGATCAGGGCGCCCGCCTGTTCGCCTCGGCTGACGCCGAACCGCAGCATCTGCTGACCGCCAGGAAGGGCACCGAAGGCTTCGAATTCGACCGTACGGTTTCGCGTCTCATCGAGATGCAAAGCCAGGATTACGCTGCGGCTCACCCGCACAATTCAGCGGCGGAATGACGGTCAGGCGACAACAATTCTTACGTTTACGTAAGAATTTTACGATCTAACCGATTGAATTTGCTCTGCCCAAAAGTATCGATTGATATTTTTCACTTTGCCGTTTAAGGGCTTTCGGCGAAGGTTTGGCGTTTGCCGCGTTTCAGGCCTTGATCATTTTGGGATCACAAAGGAAGCACTTTCATGGCGCGCAACAAGATCGCACTTATCGGTTCGGGGATGATTGGTGGCACGCTGGCGCATCTCGCCGGCCTGAAGGAACTGGGCGACATCGTCCTCTTCGACATTGCCGACGGCATTCCCCAGGGCAAGGGCCTCGACATCGCGCAGTCCTCTCCGGTCGAGGGCTTCGATGCATCGATGACCGGTGCGAGCGACTATTCCGCGATCGAGGGCGCCGACGTCTGCATCGTCACCGCCGGCGTGCCGCGCAAGCCCGGCATGAGCCGCGACGATCTGCTCGGCATCAACCTCAAGGTCATGGAACAGGTCGGCGCCGGCATCAAGAAATACGCTCCGAACGCCTTCGTCATCTGCATCACCAACCCGCTCGACGCCATGGTCTGGGCGCTGCAGAAGTTCTCCGGCCTGCCGAAGAACAAGGTCGTCGGCATGGCCGGCGTGCTCGACTCTTCGCGCTTCCGGCTCTTCCTTGCGGAGGAGTTCAACGTCTCGGTCAAGGACGTCACCGCTTTCGTGCTCGGCGGCCATGGCGACACCATGGTGCCCCTCGCGCGCTATTCGACCGTCGCCGGCATTCCGCTGCCCGACCTGATCCAGATGGGCTGGACCACCAAGGAAAAGCTCGACCAGATCATTCAGCGCACCCGTGACGGCGGCGCCGAGATCGTCGGCTTGCTCAAGACCGGCTCGGCCTATTATGCGCCGGCCGCCTCGGCGATCGAAATGGCCGAGGCCTACCTCAAGGACAAGAAGCGCGTGCTGCCCTGCGCCGCTCATCTCTCCGGCCAGTATGGCGTCAAGGACATGTATGTCGGCGTGCCCACCGTGATCGGCGCCGGCGGCATCGAGCGCATCATCGAGATCGACCTCAACAAGGGCGAGAAGGAAGCCTTCGACAAGTCGGTCGCGGCCGTCGCCGGCCTTTGCGAAGCGTGCATCAACATCGCACCCAGCCTGAAGTAACCGCCATCCGGCCTATCAGACAGGAAAGAACCCATGAACATCCATGAATACCAGGCCAAGGCTCTGTTGAAGAGCTATGGCGCGCCGGTCGCGGAAGGCGTCGCGATCTTCTCCGCCGACGAGGCCGAAGCGGCTGCGAAGAAGCTGCCGGGACCGCTTTACGTGGTGAAGAGCCAGATTCATGCCGGCGGCCGCGGCAAGGGCAAGTTCAAGGAACTCGGCCCCGACGCCAAGGGCGGCGTGCGCCTGGCCAAGTCGGTGGACGAGGTCGTCGCCAATGCCAAGGACATGCTCGGCAATACGCTGGTGACCAAGCAGACCGGTCCGACCGGCAAGCAGGTCAACCGCCTCTATATCGAGGACGGCGCCGATATCGACCGCGAACTCTATCTCTCGATCCTCGTCGACCGCTCCGTGGGCCGGGTGGCCTTCGTCGTTTCGACCGAGGGCGGCATGGACATCGAAGCGGTCGCCGAACATACGCCGGAGAAGATCGTCACCGTCGCGATCGATCCGGAAAAGGGTGTGACCGCTGAAAATCTGAAGACGCTCGCCGACGCGCTGAAGCTCGAAGGCGAAGCGCGCGCCGATGCCGAGAAGCTCTTCCCGATCCTCTACAAGGCATTCGTCGAAAAGGACATGAGCCTGCTCGAGGTCAATCCGCTGATCGTCATGACGAACGGCCGGATGCGCGTCCTCGACGCCAAGGTCTCCTTCGACGGCAACGCCCTCTTCCGCCATGAGGACGTGGTCGCGCTGCGCGACACGACGGAAGAGGACGACAAGGAAATCGAGGCGTCGAAATACGACCTCGCCTATGTCGCCCTGGACGGCAATATCGGCTGTATGGTCAACGGCGCCGGTCTCGCAATGGCGACGATGGACATCATCAAGCTCTACGGCGCCGAGCCTGCGAACTTCCTCGATGTCGGCGGCGGTGCCTCGAAGGAAAAGGTCACCCAGGCCTTCAAGATCATCACGGCCGATCCGGCGGTGAAGGGCATCCTCGTCAACATCTTCGGCGGCATCATGAAATGCGATGTCATCGCCGAGGGCGTGCTTGCAGCGGTCAAGGAAGTCGGCCTCAAGGTGCCGCTCGTCGTGCGCCTGGAAGGCACCAATGTCGAGCTCGGCAAGAAGATCATCAATGAATCGGGCCTCAACGTGATTTCCGCCGATGATCTGGACGACGCCGCCCAGAAGATCGTTGCAGTCGTGAAGGGAGCCTGAGGTTTCATGTCCATCCTGATCAACAAAGACACCAAGGTTCTCGTTCAGGGCCTCACCGGCAAGACCGGTACCTTCCACACCGAGCAGGCACTCGCCTATAACGGCACCAAGATGGTCGGCGGCATTCACCCGAAGAAGGGCGGCGAGACCTGGACCGGTGCCAAGGGCGAGCAACTGCCGATCTTCGCGACGGTCGCCGAAGGCCGCGATGCGACCGGCGCCAACGCTTCCGTGATCTATGTCCCGCCGGCCGGTGCCGCTGCGGCGATCATCGAAGCGATCGATGCGGAAATCCCGCTCATCGTCTGCATCACCGAGGGCATTCCAGTCGCCGACATGGTGAAGGTCAAGGCCCGGCTCGAAAAGTCGTCTTCGCGCCTCATCGGCCCGAACTGCCCGGGCGTGCTGACGCCGGACGAGTGCAAGATCGGCATCATGCCGGGCAACATCTTCCGCAAGGGTTCGGTCGGCGTGCTTTCGCGCTCCGGCACGCTGACCTACGAGGCGGTGTTCCAGACCACCAATGAAGGCCTCGGCCAGACGACGGCAGTCGGCATCGGCGGCGACCCGGTCAAGGGCACCGAGTTCATCGACGTGCTGGAAATGTTCCTCGCAGACGACGAGACCAAGTCGATCATCATGATCGGCGAGATCGGCGGCTCGGCCGAAGAGGAAGCGGCGCAGTTCCTGAAGGACGAGGCGAAGCGCGGCCGCAAGAAGCCGATGGTCGGCTTCATCGCGGGCCGTACCGCGCCTCCCGGCCGCACGATGGGCCATGCCGGCGCCGTCATCTCCGGCGGCAAGGGTGGTGCGGAAGACAAGATTGCGGCGATGGAATCGGCCGGGATCCGCGTCTCGCCTTCGCCCGCACGCCTCGGCAAGACGCTGGTCGAAGTCCTGAAGGGCTGACGAACAATCCCACGGCGCCCGCGCGTCCTGCCGGACGCATAAAGGTCGCCGTGGCACTTTGCAGCGGGGCGGCGGCCATGCCGCCCCAATGGAGCCACGAAAGATACGATGATGAGCGTCAAGTCCGGTGCAGATGGCGAACAGCCGGAACCGGGCCGACGCAGCCGGAACGACGCGCCTGACCGTTGAAGGCGCCGATCCGGCAGAAGGCAAACACGACCGGGACAACCCGGCACACCAACTTAAGTCAGGAGGCGGGCTGAAGTCCGCGATAGACCATGACAAGGCAAGAGGCCAACGAGCAATTCCAGCTCACATCCTTTCTGGACGGCGCCAATGCCGCCTATATCGAGCAGCTCCATGCGCGCTATGAAGCGGACCCCTCATCCGTTTCGGCCGAGTGGCAGTCCTTCTTCAAGGCGCTTGCCGACCGGCCCGAAGATGTGGTGAGGGCGGCCAAGGGCGCCTCCTGGAAGAAGCAGAACTGGCCGATTCCCGCCAATGGCGAACTCGTCTCGGCCCTCGACGGCGACTGGGGCACAGTCGAGAAGGTCATCGAAAAAAAGGTCAAGGCCAAGGCCGAGGAGGCCGCAGCCGCTGCCGGCGTGGCGCTCAGCGAGGCCGAGGTGCATCAGTCGACGCGCGATTCCGTCCGCGCCATCATGATGATCCGCGCCTATCGCATGCGCGGCCACCTGCACGCCAAGCTCGACCCGCTCGGCCTTGCGGATCCGGTCGAGGATTATGACGAACTCTCCCCGAAGACCTACGGCTTCGAAGAGAAGGACTACGACCGCAAGATCTTCATCGACAACGTGCTCGGCCTCGAATATGCGACCGTGCGCGAGATGGTCGAGATCCTCGAGCGGACCTATTGTTCGACGATCGGTGTCGAATTCATGCATATGTCCAACCCGGAAGAGAAGGGCTGGATACAGGAACGCATCGAAGGCCCGGACAAGGGCGTCGAATTCACCCCCGAGGGCAAGAAGGCGATCCTGCAGAAGCTCATCGAGGCGGAAGGCTTCGAGCAGTTCATCGACGTCAAGTACAAGGGCACCAAGCGCTTCGGGGTCGACGGCGGCGAATCCCTGATCCCGGCGCTCGAGCAGATCATCAAGCGCGGTGGCCAGCTCGGCCTCAAGGAGATCGTGCTGGGCATGGCGCATCGCGGCCGCCTCAACGTTCTCTCGCAGGTCATGGCAAAGCCGCACCGCGCCATCTTCCACGAGTTCAAGGGCGGCTCCTATACGCCCGATGACGTGGAAGGCTCCGGCGACGTCAAATATCACCTGGGCGCTTCCTCGGACCGCGAGTTCGACGGCAACAAGGTCCACCTGTCGCTGACGGCAAACCCGTCGCATCTCGAGATCGTCAATCCGGTCGTCATGGGCAAGGCGCGCGCCAAGCAGGACCAGATGGCGACCGTATTCGAAGGCGACATCATTCCGCTGCGCGAACGCGTCAAGGTCATGCCGCTGATCCTGCACGGCGACGCGGCCTTTGCCGGCCAGGGTGTGGTCGCCGAAATTCTCGGCCTCTCCGGCCTGCGCGGGCATCGTGTCGGCGGCACGGTGCATTTCATCATCAACAACCAGATCGGCTTCACCACGAACCCGGCCTTCTCGCGTTCCTCGCCCTATCCGTCGGACGTGGCGAAGATGATCGAGGCGCCGATCTTCCACGTGAACGGTGACGATCCGGAAGCGGTGGTCTATGCGGCCAAGGTCGCGACCGAATTCCGGATGAAGTTCCACAAGCCGGTGGTCATCGACATGTTCTGCTACCGCCGCTTCGGTCACAACGAGGGCGACGAGCCGGCGTTCACGCAGCCGAAGATGTACAAGGCGATCCGTGCGCACAAGACCGTCGTCCAGCTCTATTCGGACCGGCTGATCGCCCAGGGCCTGATCAGCGAAGGCGAAGTCGAGAAGATGAAGGCCGATTGGCGCGCCCATCTCGAACAGGAATTCGAGGCGGGTCAGTCCTACAAGCCGAACAAGGCCGACTGGCTCGACGGCGCCTGGTCGGGCCTGCGCACGGCCGACAACCAGGATGAGCAGCGCCGCGGCCGCACCTCGGTGCCGATGAAGCAGTTGAAGGAGGTCGGTCGCAAGCTGTCCGAAATTCCGGCCGGCTTCAGCGCGCACCGCACCATCCAGCGCTTCATGGAAAACCGCGCCAACATGATCCAGACCGGCGAGGGCATCGACTGGGCGATGGCGGAAGCGCTCGCCTTCGGTACGCTCGTGACCGAGGGCACCAAGATCCGCCTGTCCGGTCAGGATTGCGAGCGCGGCACCTTTTCCCAGCGCCATTCGGTTCTCTACGATCAGGAGACCGAAGAGCGCTACATTCCGCTCGCCAACCTGTCGCCGACCCAGGCACGCTACGAGGTCATCAACTCGATGCTCTCGGAAGAGGCCGTCCTCGGCTTCGAATACGGCTATTCGCTCGCTCGCCCGAACGCCCTGACGCTCTGGGAAGCCCAGTTCGGCGACTTCGCCAACGGCGCGCAGGTGGTCTTCGACCAGTTCATCTCGTCGGGTGAGCGCAAGTGGCTGCGCATGTCGGGCCTCGTCTGCCTGCTGCCGCACGGCTACGAGGGTCAGGGGCCGGAGCATTCCTCCGCCCGGCTGGAACGGTTCCTGCAGCTTTGCGCGGAAGACAACATGCAGGTCGCCAACGTCACGACCCCGGCGAACTATTTCCACATCCTGCGCCGTCAGGTGAAGCGCGATTTCCGCAAGCCGCTGATCCTGATGACGCCGAAGTCGCTGCTGCGTCACAAGCGGGCGGTCTCCAGCCTGTCGGAAATGGCCGGCGAGAGCTCCTTCCACCGTCTCCTCTGGGACGATGCCGAGGTCATCAAGGACGGTCCGATCAAGCTGCAGAAGGATTCGAAGATCCGTCGCGTCGTCATGTGCTCGGGCAAGGTCTATTACGACCTTCTGGAGGAGCGCGAGAAGCGCGGCATCGACGACATCTACCTGCTGCGCGTCGAGCAGCTCTATCCGTTCCCGGCCAAGGCGCTCATCAACGAGCTCAGCCGCTTCCGCAACGCGGAGATGGTCTGGTGCCAGGAAGAGCCGAAGAACATGGGCGCCTGGGCATTCATCGATCCCTATCTGGAGTGGGTCCTTGCCCATATCGATGCCAAGTACCAGCGGGTGCGCTATACCGGCCGTCCGGCCGCCGCTTCGCCGGCGACCGGCCTGATGTCCAAGCATCTGGCCCAGCTTGCCGCCTTCCTCGAGGATGCGCTGGGTGGCTGACCAAGCCCTCACGGTCTGCCGCTCGCTGACGCGCTTTCAGCGTAGCGGTTTTCCGTCCGGGAGCGCGTAACTCAAAGAGCTAGAAACAGAAATCTGATCAACGGAACAAAACTCATGGCAACAGAAATCCGCGTTCCCACCCTTGGCGAATCCGTCAGCGAAGCGACCGTCGGCACCTGGTTCAAGAAGGTCGGCGACGCGATCAAGGCCGACGAGCCGATCCTCGAGCTCGAGACCGACAAGGTGACGATCGAAGTCCCGGCCCCGGCCGCCGGCACGCTCAGCGAAATCGTCGCGCAGGCGGGTGAAACCGTCGGCCTCGGCGCGCTGCTCGGCCAGATCTCCGAGGGCGGCGCGGGTGCTGCCGCCGCTGCGCCGGCTGCGGCCGAGAAGAAGCCTGAACCTGCGGCGGCTACCGCTGCTCCGGCTGCGGCCGCACAGCCGGCCGCCGCTGCCGCGACGCAGACGTCCACGTCGATGCCGCCGGCACCGGCGGCTGCCAAGCTCATGGCCGAGAACAGTCTTTCCGCCGATCAGATCGACGGCTCGGGCAAGCGTGGCCAGGTGCTGAAGGGTGACGTGCTCGCGGCCGTCGCCAAGGGCATTTCGGCTCCGGCTGCAGCCGAGCCGGCCAAGATCCAGGCCCGCGCGCCGGCACCGGCGGAAGATGCCTCTCGCGAAGAGCGCGTGAAGATGACCCGCCTGCGGCAGACGATCGCCCGGCGCTTGAAGGACGCGCAGAACACCGCGGCTATGCTCACCACCTATAACGAGGTGGACATGAGCGCCGTCATGAGCCTGCGCTCGAAGTACAAGGACATCTTCGAGAAGAAGCACGGCGTGAAGCTCGGCTTCATGGGCTTCTTCACCAAGGCCGTGACGCATGCGCTGAAGGAGTTGCCGGCTGTCAACGCCGAGGTCGACGGCACCGAGATCATCTACAAGAACTTCTGCCACGTCGGCGTCGCCGTCGGTACGGACAAGGGCCTCGTCGTGCCGGTCGTGCGCGATGCCGACCAGATGTCGATCGCCGAAATCGAGAAGGAAATCGGCCGTCTCGGCAAGGCAGCGCGTGACGGAACGCTGGCCATGGCCGACATGCAGGGCGGCACCTTCACCATCTCCAACGGCGGCGTCTACGGTTCGCTGATGTCCTCGCCGATCCTCAACGCTCCGCAATCGGGCATCCTCGGCATGCACAAGATCCAGGACCGCCCGGTCGCGATCGGCGGTCAGGTCGTCATCCGGCCGATGATGTATCTGGCGCTCTCCTACGATCACCGCATCGTCGACGGCAAGGAAGCGGTGACCTTCCTCGTGCGCGTCAAGGAAAGCCTCGAGGATCCGGAACGCCTGGTGCTGGATCTCTAGATCGCGGTGATTTAGGCCGGGTCGGCCTGAATGGCGGGGGCCGTGTGCCCCCGTTTCCATCTCCACCGATGCCCGGACCGGGACGCACGTCTGACGGGCATCGACAGCCACGGAACCAGAGGTTAGGTTTTGGGGGCACGCTATGCGCGCATCCCGGACAGTTGGGCATCGTAAGCACCGGTCGCAACCATGATGAGCTATCTGATCGAACTCGCTTCGCTAATGGCGATCTTCACCTTCGCCATCGTTTCGCCCGGCGCCGACCTCGCCATGGTGCTGCGCCAATCGCTGGTGCACGGCCGCCGCGCGGCGATCGTCACCTCCTTCGGCATCGGCGCGTCGCTGATGTTCCACGTGACCTACACCATTCTCGGCCTCGGGCTGATCATCTCGCAGTCGATCTACCTCTTCAACATCGTCAAGTGGTGCGGCGTCGCCTACCTGATCTACATCGGCATCAAAGCCCTTCGCGCCGGCCAGACGGAAATCGCGGTCGAGGCAGCGGCCGAGACCGGCGAAGCCCGCAGGCAGCAGTCGGCGCTGAAGGCCTTCGGCCTCGGCTTTGCCGCCAACGCGCTCAATCCCAAGGCGGTCTTCTTCTTCCTGTCCATCTTCTCGACGGTCGTCAGCGCCCATACGCCGATGACGGTCAAGTTCGGCTATGGCTTCGTCATGGCGAGCGCGCTGATCCTCTGGTTCGTCGGGGTCAGCCTGTTCATGACGACGCCGCGGATGCGGGCGGCCTTCACGCGCGCGAGCAAATGGATCGACCGGGCGAGCGGCATGGTCTTCATCGCTCTCGGACTGAAGCTGGCGACGGAAAAGGCCGCGTGATGATCGGCGGCCGCAACGTTCTCTTCGCTTCGCTTATGCTTTCGGCAGCACCGGCCCTTGCGGACGAGTGCACCCAGGCGCAGGCGGTCTACGCCGATCCGGCCGGAACCTATGAGCTGCGCTTCGAGCCCGTCGGATCGGAGGCAGCAGTCACCAGCAATCACTTCAAGATCAGGATCGGGGACACCGGCCTTCTGCTCGATGGCGTCGTGATGCAGTCCGGCGAACCGCTGCGGGCGAACGGGATCGTCATGAACGACTGCCCCACCGGCGACGTGACCGGCGCGGAACTCGAGGCCTGCACCGTCTGGCAGGGCCCGATCTATGCGGTCGACAAGGCCGGCCAGATCGGGCTGCTTCAGCCGGAGGACGCGCCCGCAGCCGATCGGATCCTGCTTCCGGATTTCGGACCGTCGCTGCGTGGATCGAGTGCCTGGGGCGAAGGCAAGGGGACCACCGACAGTTCGGATGTCTTCCAGTTCAAGGGGTGTGGATCATGAGCAGCGGACCTGTGCTTCTCGTCACCGGGGGCAGCCGCGGCATCGGCGCCGCGGTCGCGCTTGCCGCGGCCAAAGAAGGCTGGAGGGTCGCCGTCAACTATGCGTCCAGTCGCGATGCGGCCGAGGACGTGGTCCGCTGCATCGCGGAGGCCGGCGGCACGGCCGTTTCCGTCGAGGGCGACGTGGGCAGGGAAGAGGGGGTGAAGGCGATCTTTGCAGCCGTCGACACCGCCTTCGGCCGTCTCGACGGCCTCGTGAACAATGCCGGGATCATCGGTCCGCCGCAGCGCGTAGACGAGGTTTCGCCCGAGCGGATCGAGCGGCTGTTCCGCACCAACGTGACGGGCTCCATCCGTTGCGCCGCCGAGGCGGTGCTCCGGATGTCGACGCGCCACGGCGGGCGGGGCGGCTCGATCGTCAATCTCTCCTCCATCGCCGCCGTGCTTGGCGCGCCGGGGCAATATGTCGACTACGCCGCCACGAAGGGCGCGATCGACAGCTTCACGGTCGGCCTGGCGCGTGAAGTTGCCACAGAGGGCATACGCGTGAACGCGGTCCGGCCCGGCATCATCGATACGGAAATTCATGCCTCCGGCGGGCTGCCCGACCGCGCCCGCGACCTCGCACCCACGATCCCGATGCAGCGGCCCGGAACGGCCGGCGAGGTTGCCGATGCAATTCTCTATCTCCTGTCCGACAAGGCGACTTACGTGACGGGAACCATTCTCACCGTCAGTGGCGGGCGGTAGCCCTCCCAAGACCGTCCTCCCAAGAAGGATTATCAAATGGCCTATGATCTCATCGTTATCGGAAGCGGCCCCGGCGGCTATGTCTGCGCCATCAAGGCGGCGCAGCTCGGCATGAAGGTTGCCGTGGTCGAGAAGCGCAGCACCTATGGCGGCACATGCCTGAATGTCGGCTGCATCCCCTCCAAGGCGCTGCTGCATGCTTCCGAAATGTTCCATCAGGCGCAGCACGGCCTGGAGGCGCTGGGAGTCGAGGTCGCAAGCCCGAAGCTCAACCTTCAGAAGATGATGGCCCACAAGGACGCGACTGTTAAGTCCAATGTCGACGGCGTCTCCTTCCTCTTCAAGAAGAACAAGATCGACGGCTTCCAGGGTACCGGCAAGGTTCTCGGCCAGGGCAAGGTCTCGGTCACGAACGAAAACGGAGAGGAGCAGGAGCTCGAGGCGAAGAACGTCGTCATAGCCACCGGTTCGGATGTCGCCGGCATTCCGGGCGTGGAGGTCGCGTTCGACGAAAAGGTGATCGTCTCCTCGACCGGGGCGCTCGCGCTCGAAAAGGTCCCGGCGAGCATGATCGTCGTCGGCGGAGGCGTCATCGGCCTCGAGCTCGGCTCCGTCTGGGCGCGCCTCGGCGCAAAGGTGACCGTGGTCGAATTCCTCGACACGATTCTCGGCGGCATGGACGGCGAGGTTGCCAAGCAGCTTCAGCGGATGCTGACCAAGCAGGGCATCGACTTCAAACTCGGCGCCAAGGTGACCGGTGTCGTGAAATCCGGCGACGGTGCCAAGGTCACCTTCGAACCGGTTAAGGGCGGCGAGGCCACTGCGCTCGATGCCGAGGTCGTGCTCATCGCTACCGGACGCAAGCCCTCGACGGACGGCTTGGGTCTCGCCAAGGCGGGCGTCGTGCTCGATTCGCGCGGTCGCGTCGAGATCGACCAGCATTTTCAGACGAGCATCACCGGTGTCTATGCGATCGGCGACGTCGTGCGTGGGCCGATGCTGGCGCACAAGGCCGAGGACGAAGGCGTTGCCGTCGCCGAGATCATCGCAGGCCAGGCCGGGCATGTGAATTACGACGTCATTCCAGGCGTCGTCTATACCCAGCCCGAGGTCGCCTCCGTCGGCAAGACCGAGGAAGAGCTGAAGGCCGCGGGCGTCGCCTACAAGGTCGGCAAGTTCCCCTTCACCGCCAATGGCCGCGCCCGCGCCATGCTGCAGACGGACGGTTTCGTGAAGATCCTCGCGGACAAGGAGACCGACCGCGTGCTCGGCGGCCACATCATCGGCTTCGGCGCCGGCGAAATGATCCACGAGATCGCGGTGCTGATGGAGTTCGGCGGATCGTCGGAGGACCTCGGCCGCACCTGCCACGCCCATCCGACGATGTCTGAGGCGGTAAAGGAAGCGGCGCTCGCCACCTTCGCCAAGCCGATCCACATGTGATTATCGGGAGGGCCTGCCCTCCCACCGCATTGACCGGCCGATCATTCCACCTGCGTCACAGTGAACCCCTGCTGACGCAGGAGTTCGACGAGGCCTTCCTTCCCGGGAAGGTGCAGCGCGCCCACGGCCATGAACACGCCGCCGCCCTTCAGGAGGGGCGCGGCGCGATCTGCCATGATCCTGTTGCGATCGATGATGATGCGCTGCTCGAACTCGGCATAGCCGGCGTCGTCGGATGAAATCCCGGCGGAGGCGAGTTTCATCATGGGCATGATCGTGCCCGTCTCGCCGGAGAGGTAGAGATCGGTGGTCGTCGTCATCACGTCGTCGATCGTCTTGCCGAGAGCAAGCGTTTCGATCAGTGCCTTGAGATGCATTTCGACCGGCAGCGAATCCATTGCCGAAAGCTGTTCGACCAGCGTTTCAAGACCCTTGAGCGTCTTGCCCTCCCTCAGAGCGTCCTCGGCGAGCTTCTTGTCGAGGAAGGAGGCACCGGCCGCCTTGCGCGAGAACTCGCAGGCCGGCAGGGCGACGAAGCTGGCAATCATCCACGGCTTCATCTTGGTGACGAGCGGCAGCGGGATGCCGCGCGCCCTGAGACCGCTTTCGAGTAGCGCGCGGTCCTCCGGCTTCAGGAAATCGTTGATCGTCTTGTCGCCGGTGAACATGGTCAGTTCCGGCTGCATCATGATCGCGGCGGTTGCCCTGTTCTGGTCGACGATCTCGTCGGACTCGACGATCACCGTCTCAGCCCTTGCGAAGGCCTCCGTCGCGCCGCCGGGCATCGCCAGCACGCGCGGATCGGTGACATGCATGGTGCCGAGCAGGAAGGAGGGCGCCTGACCGTGCCCTTCGATCTTCCAAAGCAGGCCCTTTCCGTTGGGCACCGCCGCCGCTTCCGCGCGCAGCGCCGCCAGGCGGGCCGGATCCGAGTGTTCGAGGCCCGTCAAGATGTTGCTGCCGGCGCAGTCCGTCTCTTCCGCCCGTGCCTCCGACACATGGAGCAGGGCGGCAACGAGGCTCGCTGCCGTCAGTAGATTGAGCAGTGCCGTCAGCCACAACAGGCCGTCGGCCGCCTTGGCCGCGAGATCGCGGACGGGTCTGGTGAAAGTGTTCATGGATGCCCCCGGCATTGACGGAACCCTACTCCCCCACGGTCACGGGTTCCTTAACACGCTTGGTTAACGGCCAAGGACGTCAGATTTTAGGCGCGCGGATGGGCGCGGTCGTAGATTTCCAGAAGCCGTGCCGAATCGACGCCGGTATAGACCTGCGTGGTCGACAGGCTGGCATGGCCGAGCAGTTCCTGGATGGTGCGGAGATCCCCTCCGCCCGCCAGAAGATGCGTCGCGAAAGAGTGGCGCAGCGCGTGCGGTGTCGCCGAATCCGGCAGGCCGAGTGCGGCGCGCAGCTTCTGCATCTCGCGCTGGATGATCGCCGGCTGGAGCTTCGCGCCGCGGGCGCCGCGGAAAATCGGCTCTCCGGGCTCGATATGGTAGGGGCAGAGCTTTCGATAGGTCTCGACCGCTTCGGCGGCGGCGGCGATCATCGGCACGATCCGTGTCTTGCCGCCCTTTCCGGTGACCCTGAGCGACGTCACCGGTCCTGAGAAATCGGCGGGGGTCAGGTCCAGCGCCTCCGCTATCCGCAGGCCGCAGCCATAGAGCAGGGTCAGCACTGCGGCATTGCGCGCCGCGATCCAGGGTTCCTCGGCCAGTTGCGCGTCCGCGGTGACGACCTTCAGGGCCTCCCGGTCGGTCAATGCCTTGGGGAGAGACTTCGGCTGCTTCGGGGACCGCACCGCCCCTGCACCCGCCGCATTGGCGAGCCCGTTTCTCTCGAGATAGCGCAGGAAAGAACGCAGACCTGCCAGGCCGCGGCCGAGCGTGCGCGCGCCGGCGCCTCCCTTGCGGCGCTGCGCCAGGAAGCCGCGCAGATCCGCGGGGCGAAGGGCGCGAATATCCGACAGCCGCGGCGGACCGGCGAGGTGCCCGGTCAGGAATGTCAGGAACTGCCGCGTGTCGCGTTCATAGGCGTCTACCGTCTTTTCGGACAACCGGCGTTCCTCGGCGAGGCTCGCAAGCCAGCGCCTTCGTTCCGCCATCACTTCGGGATGGCCTATGGCAAGAAGTTCGTTCATCATCGGGCCCGGCGGGTTCATCAGCGCGGTGCGCTCACTGATCCAGGCTCGGAGCATCGCATCGGGCGTGTTATGTTTTTGCTAACGTGCTGAAGTTTGCTGCTGCGGCCCCTTGGAATTTGTCATTGTTCGATCATATTGAACTGCAATGTTCGGCCAGCAACAGCGGATGGGACAATGTCGAGACGTGATTCGGCGAGCGCTCTGGCGCATTTTGCAGAGGCGGTTGCGCTGGTCTCGCAAGGGCGTCCCGGCCATATCGTCGATACGCTGATCGCGGAACGCGGCCAGAAGATCGTCTGCCATCCCCTGTGGCCCGTCATGCGGCCCTTTCTCTACACGCTGCTCAACTACCGCAAGGCGATCGAGTTCGCCAATGCCGTCGCCAATATGCCGGGTTTCCAGGCCTTCGAGCATCTGAGTTCGCTTCTCGCTCTCGAGATCCGCGCCGACAAGCCGGAGCGCATTCCCGAGAAGGGCGGGTTCCTGCTCGTCAGCAACCATCCGACGGGGATCGCCGACGGCATCGCCGTCTTCGATCTCCTGAAGAGCCGGCGGCCGGACATGATGTTCTTTGCGAACCGCGACGCGATCCGCGTCAATCCGCGCTTCGTGGAAATGGTCATTCCGGTCGAATGGCGCGAGGAATACAAGTCGAAGCTCAAGGCGCGCGAAACGCTGCAGGTGACGAACAGGGCCATCGAGGCGGGCAAGGCGACCGTGCTCTTCCCCTCCGGCCGCATCGCCTATTGGGCCGAGGGACGGCTCAACGAGCGCCCCTGGAAGAGCTCGGCGGTCGGCTTCGCGCGCAAATACGGCCTGCCGATCCTGCCGGTGCATATGAGCGCGCGCAATTCCGGCCTCTTCTACTGGTTTGCCAAATGGTCGACGGAACTGCGCGACATGACGGTGTTCCACGAACTCCTGAACAAGAAGGGCGACCGCTTCGACTTCCGGATCGGCAATCTCATTCCGGCGGATGCGCTCGACGGCGATCCGGTGGAGGTGACGCGTGCGCTGGAGCGTCATACGGTACACGCACTGGCTGCCGACAGCGATGCGGCGTTCGAGCTGTCTGCCAGGGCGGTTGTAGCGGGCTAAGCCGTCACCATGATGCTTCGCTCGATGTTCGCCGAGAACTACCGGTCGCTGCGCTCGATCCGAATGGATTTGGCCGGCGTCAATCTTTTCATCGGAGAGAACGGCGTCGGGAAGTCCAACCTCTATCGTGCCCTGCAGCTGGTTCAGGCTGCCGTGAGAGGCCATCTCGCCCGCGAGATTGCGGAAGAAGGCGGCATGGCGTCCGCCATCTGGAGCGGCCCGCAGCGCGTCGGCAAGCCGGCGCGTATTCGGCTGGACGCCGAACTGATCGACGAGGAGCGAGCGATCACCTTCCGCTACCGGATCGAGGCGGGTTTCCGCCCGCCAAAGGCGGCGGCGGGTTTCGCCTATGAGCCGCAGGTCAAGGAGGAGGAGCTCACGATCGAGACGGGCCGGCGTCCGGTTCCGGTGATGAAGCGCACCGGCCCCGGTATCTTCGTGCGCGGCGAGGGCGGCCGGATGGTGGACTATCCGGAGCAGGCGATGACCTCGGAGACGGCTATCGCGCTGCTCGGCGACGCCGGCCACTACCCTGAAATCGGCAGCTTCCGCCGGGCGGTCGACCAATGGCGGTTCTTTCACGGCTTTCGCACCGACCGCGAATCGCCGCTGCGGATGCCCTGCCTCGCCATCACCGCGCCATTGCTGGACGAAACCGGCGCCAACATGGCCGCCGTCTTCGCGACGCTCCGGCACACGAGGCAGGATACGGTCGATCTCGATCGCGCGGTTGCCGACGCCTTTGCAGGCGCCCGCCTGCAGGTGCCCGAACCCGGCCAGTTCGCCGAATTCTCGCTCGTCTTTCCGGACTTTCCGCACCGGGCATTTTCGCCGCGCGAGCTTTCGGACGGGCAGATGCGTTTTCTGGCACTTGCGGCGGCGCTGTTGTCCTATCGCCGTCCCCGGTTCATCGCGCTCAACGAGCCCGAGACGAGCCTTCATCCCGATATGCTGCCGGCACTGGCTGCCATGGTCGCCAGTGCCGCTGGGGAGAGCCAGATCTGGATCGTCACGCATTCCGAACGCCTGGCCGAGCTGGTCCGGCAGCAATGCGGCGTTCGCCCGCGGCGTGTAATTCGCAAGGACGGAGCCACCTGGATCGACGGCATGCGGCTTACCGGCGCGGTCGAAGAGGAGGACGAATAAGGGCTCTCTTATCTGGCCTGCCGGCCACCCTGCAGGCAAGGCAACATGACGGCCGCGTACTCGTCCCCTCGCCCGCCTGCAGAGCGACCTTTAGAAGACGGGCGAACTCGGAAAAAAGGCCCCGCATCACTGCGAGGCCCCTGGTCAGTTCCGTTCGACGCCGGAGGATCAGGCGATCTTCTGGCCGGTCTTGGCCCAGTCGGCGAGGAACATTTCGAGGCCCTTGTCGGTCAGCGGGTGCTTGACCAGGGCTTTCAGCGTTGCCGGCGGGGCGGTGACGACGTCGGCGCCGATGAGGGCGGCCTCCTTGACGTGGTTGACCGTGCGCACCGAGGCGGCGAGGATCTCCGTCTCGTAGCCGTAATTGTCGAAGATCTGGCGGATTTCGCGGATCAGGTCCATGCCGTCGACGGCGATATCGTCGAGGCGGCCGATGAACGGCGAGACGAAGGTCGCGCCGGCCTTGGCGGCGAGCAGCGCCTGGTTTGCCGAGAAGCACAGCGTCACATTGGTCTGGTGACCGTCCGAGGTCAGTGCCTTGCAAGCCTTGAGGCCGTCGAGCGTCAGCGGCAGCTTGATGCAGATATTGTCGGCGATCTTCGAAAGGGCGGCCGCTTCCTTCATCATCGCGCTGTATTCGGTCGCGGTCACTTCGGCCGAAACCGGACCTTCGACGATCGAGCAGATTTCCTTGGTAACCTCGACGATGTCGCGGCCCGCCTTCAGGATCAATGACGGATTTGTGGTGACGCCGTCGAGCAGGCCGAGATCGTTCAGTTCCCGGATGTCCTTCACATCGGCGGTATCAACGAAAAATTTCATCGGAGTCTTCCTTTGGCACTCAGCCGTTTCGGGCGCATCTCCACAGCAGGAAATTCCATGGCGGATATCGCGCGCGTTGAAACTCGGTTGGAACCGTGACAAACCCTGCTTTCCGCAAGGCAGCGGTTCGCTGCGAGTTTTCTTTAACTGAAAGCGGTGGCAAGGTCACGGCAAAATGACTCTTGATTCAACCGATTTATTCGGCCCCGTACTCGACCGCCGGGTGGTGCCCGTCCTGGTGCCCATGCCGGCGCCGAGGGCCTATTCCTACGCGGTGCCCGACGGCATGGCGGTCGAGCCGGGATCGATCGTCCAGGTGCCGCTCGGCCCCCGTTTCGTCGTCGGCGTCGTGTGGGACGGCGAAGACGACGGCGGCGTCGATCCGAAAAAGCTGAAGCAGATCGAGAAGGTCTTCGACTGCCCGCCGCTCGGCCCGGACATGCGCGCCTTTCTCGATTGGGTGGCGAGCTACACGCTGACGCCGCCGGGCCTCGTCGCCCGGATGGCACTCCGGGCGCCGGCCGCGTTCGATCCGGAGCCGATGGTGGAGGCCCTGCGTCTGACCGAGATTCGGCCGGAACGAATGACTGCGGCGCGCGAGCGCGTCCTCGCCACCGCGAGCGACGGGCTTTCCTGGACCCGCTCGGGGCTTGCCCACGCCGCGGGCGTCTCGTCCAGCGTCATCGACGGCCTGACGTCGCAGGGCGTGTTCGAGACCGTCTTCATGCCGCCGCCGCCGGTCGTCGCCGCGCCGGATCCGGCTTTCGCCGCGCCGCGCCTCGAAGGCCCGCAGAGACAGGCGGCTGCCGACCTGCTGGTCGCCGTCGAGGAGCGGAAATTCTCGGTATCGCTGATCGACGGCATCACCGGTTCCGGCAAGACGGAGGTCTATTTCGAGGCGATAGCGGCGACGTTGCGCGCCGGCAAGCAGGTCCTGATCCTGCTGCCGGAGATCGCGCTGACCGCAAGCTTCCTCGAACGCTTCCAGGAGCGCTTCGGCGCGAAGCCCGCGGAGTGGCATTCCGATCTCGCGCCGCGCACGCGGGAAAAGGTCTGGCGGCAGGTGACGACCGGCCAGGTGCGCGTCGTCGCCGGCGCCCGCTCGGCGCTGTTCCTGCCCTTCGAGGATCTCGGCCTCATCATCGTCGACGAGGAGCACGACCCCGCCTACAAGCAGGAGGACCGCGTTTTCTACAATGCGCGCGATATGGCCGTGGTGCGCGGGCGGATCGGCAATTTTCCGGTCGTGCTCGTCTCCGCCACGCCGTCGGTCGAGAGCCGGGTGAACGGCGAGGTGGGGCGTTACCGGCCGATCCATCTGCCCACCCGCTTCGGCGATGCGGCGCTCCCCGATCTCGGCATAGTCGACATGCGCCGTCATCCGCCGGAACGCGGCGGCTTTCTCTCGCCGGTGCTCGTGAACCAGATCGGCAAGACGATCGGCCGGCGCGAGCAGGCGCTCCTGTTCCTGAACCGGCGCGGCTATGCGCCGCTGACGCTCTGCCGCGTCTGCGGCCATCGCTTTCAGTGCCCGGACTGCTCGAGCTGGCTGGTCGAGCACCGTTTCCGCGGGCAGATCCAGTGCCATCATTGCGGCTATTCGGAGAGGACGCCGGAAGCCTGCCCGGAATGCGGCACGCTCGATCATCTCGTTGCCTGCGGCCCAGGGGTAGAGCGCATCGCCGAAGAGGTCGAGCGGCATTTCCCCGAAGCGCGCACCATTGTGCTCTCCTCCGACCTGATGGGCGTCAAGCGGCTGCGGCTGGAGCTCGAGGCGATCGCCCGCGGGGAGGCGGACATCGTCATCGGCACCCAACTCGTCGCCAAGGGGCACAACTTCCCGAACATGACGCTCGTCGGCATCGTCGATGCGGATCTGGGTCTTGCCAATGGCGACCCGCGCGCTGCGGAACGGACGTTCCAGCTCCTTTCCCAGGTGACGGGGCGTGCCGGCCGGACGGGCCTCAAGAGCCTCGGGCTTCTGCAGACGTATCAGCCGCAGCATCCGGTCATGCAGGCGATCGTGTCCGGCGATTCCGACGCTTTCTACGAACGCGAGATCCATGAGCGGGAAAGGGCGGTGCTGCCCCCTTTCGGCCGGCTCGCCTCGATCATCGTTTCGGCCGATACGCGCGGCGATGCCGAGGGCCACGCCCGCGGACTGCGCAATGCCGCGCCGCGCGTCGACGGCATCGCGATCCTCGGACCGGCGGAAGCGCCGCTCGCGCTCATCCGCGGCCGACATCGCTTCCGGCTTCTCGTCCACGGGCGGCGCAACAGCGACATGCAGTCCTTCGTCCGGGCGATGATCGCCGCCGGCCCCAAGGAGCGCGGATCGGTCAGCGTCCAGCTCGACATCGATCCGCAGAGTTTTTTGTGATCACTGTCGGATCTTCGTCCTTCGACCGATTCACATCCGGAAGGACATAGGCTAGACCTCTTTCACGCATCGCGTCGGCTCGGCGCGAGGCGGAGGGTCCACAGCAACGGGCGGGGACGGAGATGGAGTTCTACATACCGACGGAAACCGGGGAGCTGCTGGCTTTTTGTGCGGCCGCGCTCGCGGCGCTGATCGGGCTCGTCATGCTCTTTGCGCCGCGCCTGACCTTTCGTGCCGCCGGGATCGGCATCGCCGAGGGGCGGCGGGGAGGGCTGGCGGAGGCCCGCTCCACCATGGGCGGCATGCATCTGGGCCTGGGCCTCGGCGCCATCCTGCTTGCCCAGCCAATGGTCTACCTCGCCGTCGGCGCGGCTTTCGCACTCGCGGCGTTCGGTCGCATCCTGTCGATCATGAGCGACAACGGCGCGACCCTCTTCAACTGGCTCGCGCTCCTGGTCCAGGCGGCGCTCGCGATCCTGCCTCTTGCCTATGTTTTCGGGCTGATCTGATCGCCGACAAGGGCCTGCGACACTATTTACGGCAAAATTCGGCCGAAGCGGCCGGGTAATGCCGCATTCCTGCCGTTGGCGTGTTGCGAGTCCAAACATCCTATGCTAGACGAACCGCGAACTGCGGGGGAAGTGGGTCGACCGGCCTCGATATCCTGCGAGTTATTGCAGCAAATTCAAGATGTTAGGTCGACGGTTCGCCTGTCCTGGCATTCCTGGATGATTTTGAGAGAAGCTTGTGCCCGTGGCAGACACATCCCAGCTCATTTCCGGTGTTGCAGAAAGATATGCCTCCTCGCTTTTCGAGCTTGCCCTTGATGCCGGGTCGATCGAAGCAGTCGGCGCCGATCTGACGCGCATCCAGGCGCTGATCGACGGCAGCGACGATCTGAAGCGGCTGATCGTAAGCCCGGTCTTTTCCGCCGACGACCAGTTCAAGGCCATTTCCGCCCTCGTCGAGAAGTTCGGCTTCTCCGGGCTGGTCGGCAACTTCCTGAAGGTCGTCGCGCGCAATCGCCGCCTCTTCGTGCTGCCGGGCATCATCAAGGCGTTCCGTCTGCTCGCTGCCCGTCACAAGGGCGAAATCACCGCCGACGTCACGTCGGCACATGCGCTGACGCTGGCGCAGGAAATCGAATTGAAGGCGGCGCTGAAAGGCGTCACCGGCAAAGACGTGGCGGTAAACGTCACCGTCGACCCGTCTATTCTTGGAGGTCTGATCGTGAAGGTCGGGTCCCGCCAGATTGACACCTCCCTTCGCACCAAACTCTCTACCCTTAAGCTTGCACTGAAAGAGGTCGGCTGATGGATATCCGCGCCGCGGAAATTTCCGCAATTCTTAAAGATCAGATCAAAAATTTCGGCCAGGAAGCGGAAGTTTCCGAAGTCGGCCAGGTGCTTTCCGTCGGTGACGGTATCGCCCGCGTCTACGGCCTCGACAACGTCCAGGCAGGCGAGATGGTCGAATTCCCAGGCGGAATTCGCGGCATGGCGCTGAACCTCGAAGCCGACAATGTCGGTGTGGTTATCTTCGGCTCGGACCGGGACATCAAGGAAGGCGACACGGTCAAGCGGACCGGCGCCATCGTGGACGTTCCCGTAGGTCCGGAGCTGCTCGGCCGCGTCGTGGACGCGCTCGGCAACCCGATCGACGGCAAGGGCCCGATCAATGCCAAGCAGCGCGCCCGCGTCGACGTCAAGGCGCCCGGCATCATTCCGCGCAAGTCGGTCCATGAGCCGATGTCGACCGGCCTCAAGGCCATCGACGCCCTCATCCCGGTCGGCCGCGGCCAGCGCGAGCTCGTCATCGGCGACCGCCAGACCGGCAAGACCGCGATCATTCTCGATACGATCCTCAACCAGAAAGCCATTCACGACAATGGCCCGGAAGGGGATAAGCTCTATTGCGTCTACGTCGCTATCGGCCAGAAGCGCTCGACGGTCGCTCAGTTCGTCAAGGTGCTCGAAGAGCGCGGCGCGCTGCAGTATTCGATCATCGTCGCTGCAACGGCTTCCGATCCGGCGCCGATGCAGTATCTGGCTCCGTTCGCCGGCTGCGCGATGGGCGAATATTTCCGCGACAACGGCAAGCACGCCCTGATCGGCTATGACGACCTTTCCAAGCAGGCCGTCGCCTATCGTCAGATGTCTCTGCTGCTGCGCCGCCCGCCGGGCCGTGAAGCCTATCCGGGCGACGTCTTCTACCTGCATTCGCGCCTTCTGGAGCGCGCCGCCAAGCTCTCCGACGAGCGTGGCGCCGGCTCGCTGACGGCTCTGCCAGTCATCGAGACGCAGGGCAACGACGTGTCCGCGTTCATTCCGACCAACGTGATCTCGATCACCGACGGCCAGATCTTCCTCGAAACCGACCTGTTCTACCAGGGTATCCGTCCGGCCGTTAACGTCGGTCTGTCGGTTTCGCGCGTCGGCTCCTCCGCCCAGATCAAGGCGATGAAGCAGGTCGCCGGCTCGATCAAGGGCGAGCTCGCCCAGTACCGCGAAATGGCGGCCTTCGCACAGTTCGGCTCGGACCTCGATGCCGCGACGCAGCGTCTGCTCAACCGCGGTGCCCGCCTGACCGAACTTCTGAAGCAGCCGCAGTTCTCGCCGCTGAAGACGGAAGAGCAGGTCGCGGTCATCTTCGCCGGCGTCAACGGCTATCTCGACAAGCTGCCGGTCAGCGAGGTCGGCAAGTTCGAGCACGGCCTCCTTTCCTACCTCCGTTCGGAAGGCAAGGCCGTTCTGGATACCATCCGTACGGAAAAGGCTATCTCGGACGACACCAAGGCCAAGCTGAAGGGCGCAATCGACAGCTTCGCCAAATCCTTCGCCTGAGCGGACCTCAACTAGGACGGACAACGGATGCCTTCACTTAAGGATCTGAAGAACCGGATCGCCTCCGTCAAGGCGACGCAGAAGATCACCAAGGCGATGAAGATGGTCGCCGCGGCGAAGCTTCGGCGTGCGCAGGAGGCGGCCGAGGCCGCCCGGCCCTATTCGCAGCGCATGGCTGCCGTTCTCGCCAATATCGCCCAGGCGGTCGGCGCGGACGACAGCGCGCCGCGGCTGATGACGGGAACCGGCAAGGACGACACGCACCTGGTGATCGTCTGCACGGCCGAGCGCGGTCTTTGCGGCGGCTTCAACTCGCAGATCGCCCGCTTTGCCCGCGACCATGTGCGCAAGCTTCTGGCCCAGGGCAAGACGGTCAAGATCATCTGCGTCGGGAAGAAGGGCTTCGATATGCTTCGGCGCGACTTCGCGTCGCTGATCATCGACCGTGTCGACCTGCGCGAAGTCAAGAAGATCGGTTTCGAGAACGCGGACCGGATCGGCCACAAGGTCATCGAGCTCTTCGACAACGGCGAGTTCGACGTCTGCACCCTGTTCTATTCCGAGTTCAAGTCCGTCATTTCCCAGATCCCGACCGCCCAGCAGCTCATCCCGGCATCGGCCGGCGAAGTGGCCGCCGAAGGCGAAGGGGCATCGGCGATCTACGAATACGAGCCGGAAGCCGGCGCGATCCTCAGCGATCTCATCCCGCGCAATATCTCCGTGCAGATCTTCCGGGCCCTGCTCGAGAACGTCGCGGGTGAAATGGGCGCGAAGATGAGTGCCATGGACAATGCGACGCGCAACGCGGGTGAGATGATCGACAAGCTGACGCTCAGCTACAACCGTCAGCGGCAGGCGCAGATCACCAAGGAACTCATTGAAATCATCTCTGGCGCGGAAGCGCTCTAAGGTTACGAGAAGAGGGTAAGAATTATGGCTAAGGCAGCTACCCCGAAAGAAACCGCAGCGGCGAAGAAGCCGGCTGCTCCGAAGAAGGCAGCTTCCGCCAAGACAGTCGTTGCGGCTACGGGTGCTGTCGGCCGCGTGACGCAGGTCATCGGCGCCGTCGTCGACGTCGCATTCGAAGAAGGCCAGCTCCCGCAGATCCTGAACGCGCTGGAAACCGACAACAACGGCAACCGCCTCGTTCTCGAAGTCGCACAGCATCTCGGCGAAAACTCCGTCCGCACGATCGCCATGGACTCGACCGAAGGTCTCGTTCGCGGCCAGAAGGTCGCCGACACGGGCGGCCCGATCGCGGTTCCGGTCGGCAAGGAAACGCTCGGCCGCATCATGAACGTCATCGGCGAGCCGGTCGACGAAGCCGGTCCGCTGAAGACTTCCGCCCGCCGCGCCATCCACCAGGACGCTCCGGCCTATGTGGAACAGTCGACCGAAGCGCAGATTCTCGTCACCGGCATCAAGGTCGTCGACCTGCTCGCTCCCTATGCCAAGGGCGGCAAGATCGGCCTCTTCGGCGGCGCGGGCGTCGGCAAGACCGTTCTGATCATGGAACTGATCAACAACGTCGCCAAGGCGCACGGCGGTTACTCCGTCTTCGCAGGCGTCGGCGAGCGGACCCGCGAAGGCAACGACCTCTATCACGAAATGATCGAATCCGGCGTGAACAAGCACGGCGGCGGCGAAGGCTCCAAGGCCGCACTCGTCTACGGCCAGATGAACGAGCCGCCCGGCGCCCGCGCACGCGTCGCGCTGACCGGCCTGACGGTCGCCGAACAGTTCCGTGACGAAGGTCAGGACGTTCTCTTCTTCGTCGACAACATCTTCCGCTTCACCCAGGCGGGCTCGGAAGTGTCGGCTCTGCTCGGCCGTATTCCTTCGGCCGTGGGCTATCAGCCGACGCTTGCAACCGACATGGGCCAGATGCAGGAGCGCATCACCACCACGACCAAGGGCTCGATCACCTCGGTTCAGGCGATTTACGTTCCCGCCGACGACTTGACCGACCCGGCACCGGCAACCTCGTTCGCGCACCTCGATGCGACGACGGTTCTGTCGCGTTCGATCGCCGAAAAGGGCATTTATCCGGCCGTGGATCCGCTGGATTCGACCTCGCGCATGCTGGACCCGATGATCGTCGGCGAAGAGCATTACGAAGTGTCGCGCAAAGTGCAGTCGACCCTGCAGCGCTACAAGGCCCTGCAGGACATCATCGCGATCCTGGGCATGGACGAGCTTTCCGAAGAGGACAAGATCGCCGTCGCCCGCGCCCGCAAGATCGAGCGTTTCCTGTCGCAGCCGTTCTTCGTCGCCGAAGTCTTCACCGGCTCGCCGGGCAAGCTGGTTGCGCTCGAAGACACGATCAAGGGCTTCAAGGGCCTCGTCAACGGCGAGTACGACCACCTGCCGGAAGCTGCCTTCTACATGGTCGGTTCCATCGAGGAAGCCGTCGAGAAGGCCAAGAAGCTGGCTGCCGAAGCCGCCTGATCTGCATCAGGAACCGTGGCGCGGAGTTCCTTGCGCCACGGCTTTCATCCCGCCCGACAGTTGAGGCGGAGAACGTGCACAGCCCGCCGACCAGCGGCGCGCTCACCAGAAGTGAATGGTCATGGCCGAAAGTTTCAATTTTGAGCTTGTTTCCCCCGAGCGTCTGCTTGTTTCGGAGAAGGTGACCGAAGTCGTCATTCCGGCGACCGAGGGCGAGATGACCGTGATGGCCAATCACGCGCCGACCATGACGACCGTCAAGCCGGGCGTCGTGGCGGTGAAGACCGCCGCCGGCAAGACCGAACGCTACGCCGTCTTCGGCGGCTTTGCCGATATCCTGCCTTCCGGCTGCACGCTTTTGGCCGAATCTGCCGTCCATGTCGACGAACTGGACGGCACGGTTCTCGAAAACCGCATCGAAGCGGCACGCGCCGAACTCGAAGGCGCCGGTGACGAGAAGAAGACGCGTCTGGAACAATTCATCGCCGAACTCACGAAGCTCGGGGAGATCGTGATCCCGGCCTGAAAGGGACATCCCGATAAGGGATAATGCCTATCGAACCCCGCCTCGAGCGGGGTTTTTCGTCTCCGCGAGTTCGTTTCTCCCCGCAAGCGGCCGATAGAGCGTCTCAAGACAGCGGGTACTTTCCACCCGTTGCCGCCCCTCATCCCGCTGCCGCGACCTTCTCCCCGCAGGCGGGGAGAAGGGGCAAGCCGCGAGGGCCCAGCCCCATCCCGCCACTCGCTTCGAGGAAAGAGAACGGGCCGCCGCGTGTCTCTCGCCCCGCTTGCGGGGAGGATGAGGGGGGGCTGCAAGCAGAAGCGAAAATGCCCGGACGAGAGGTCCGGGCATTTCGGTAATCGACCTAGCCTCGGCCTCGGCCTCAGCTCGCGGCGCGTTCCGTCTCGTGCTTCTGGGCGTAGTAGTGGCCGAAGCGGTTGGCGAGGAAGGCGTCGAGCGCGATGTCTTCCTGGCGCACGAAGCCCTTGGTGGGGATCTTGCCCTGGGCGAGCATGTCGAGAACGGCGCAGATGCTGCCGGCGGTGGTGATCTGGATGCCGCTCTGCATGCGTCCTGCAACGACGCCGCTATAGACCTTGTTGGCGTAGGTCTCCTGCACCAGGCGACCTTCGCGGAAGCCCGAAACGGTGACGAAGATCACGACCACGTCCTGGGTGGTGGTAGGCAGGGCGTTTTCGAGGATGTCCTTCAGTACCTCGCGGCGATGACGCAGGCCGAGGTCGTTCAGGAGCGCCTTGAAGATCGCGGCATGGCCGGGATAACGGATCGTCTTGTAATTGAGCGTCCGGACCTTGCCCTTCAGCGTCTCGCAAAGCGTGCCGAGGCCGCCGGAGGTGTTGAAGGCCTCGTAGGTGACGCCGTCGAGCGAGAACTCCTCGCGCTCTTCCATGGCGGGAACTTCGATCAGCGAACCTTCGACGATTGCCTCGCAGGGCTCGATATATTCGTTGATGACGCCGTCGGTGCTCCAGGTGAGATTATAATTCAAAGCGTTCGACGGGTATTGCGGCAGGGCGCCGACGCGCATGCGCACGCTTTCGAGCGTATCGAAATGCCGGCTGAGATCGTTGGCGACGATCGAAATGAAGCCCGGTGCAAGGCCGCATTGCGGAATGAAGGCGGTGTCGGCCTCAGCTGCGATCGCCTTGACCTGGCGGGTGGATTCGACGTCTTCCGTCAGGTCGAGATAGTGGATTTTCGCCTCGGCTGCGGCTTCGGCGATCGCGACCGTCAGATGGAACGGCGCGGCGCTGAGCACGGCGAATTTTCCGGAGAGCAGGGCGACGAGCGCCTTTCTGTCGGCAATGTCGACGACTGCGGTCGAGACGGCGTCGTGCTTCTCGACCTGCTGCAACTGCTCGGCGCTGCGATCGGCGACGCAGACGCGGTAGTCGCCGCTATGTGCCAGCATGCGCGCGATGGTGGAGCCGATCTTGCCGGCACCGATGACGACGATGTCTTTCATTTTGTATCCCCGGGGTATGAGCCTCTTTCACCACCATTGTCTCGCGGCCGAATATTGATTTGAAGCGTCGATATGGCTAAATCGTCGGTCTGTATTCGGCGTTTTGCCGATCAAGGTCGACGATATGCATGTAACGGACAAGGATCGCGAACTCCTCGCCATACTGAGCGAGAACGCCCGCATGCCGACGGCGACGATCGCCCGCCGGCTCGGCCTGTCGCGCACCACGGTGCAGGCGCGCATCGAGCGGCTGGAGCGCGAGGGGGTGATCGCAGGCTATGGCGTGCGCCTCTCGGAAAACTACGAGAAAGGCCTCGTGCGAGCGCATGTTCTGATCACGATTGCACCGCGGGCGCTCGGTCGGGTCACGCCCGAGCTCGCCGCCATTCGCGAAATCCGCATGCTGCATTCCGTCAGCGGCAGCTTCGATCTGATCGCGGTCGTCGCTGCAGCTTCGATCAGCGAGCTGGACCTGTTGATCGACCGGATCGGCGAAATCGAGGGTGTCGAAAAGACCCTGTCCTCCATCATTCTCTCGACGCGCATCGATCGCTGATATGCAGGTTCGCATCAATGCTCGGGCGTTGCGCCCCGACCGGCAGGCTGCCCCGCTGCACTCTGCGGTTCTGCCGATTGGACCGGCCGCGTCCAGGCGCTTGGGCCCCGGATATAGGAAACGCTCGCGCCGTCGCCCGGGATCAGCCATTTTTCGCGGTCGAAATAGAGCTCGGCGATGCTCTTCGGCCGCGCGCGTGCGGCCTGATTGGCAAGGAAGTTGTAGCGGGGCGTGTCCCCCATCTCCCGCTTGAACTGGATACGACTGCCGAAGCGCTTGAGGTCGAATTCCTGGAGGCCCTGGATCTGGAGAGTGACGCTTGCGCCCCCGGCCCAACGGACCTCCCTCAAGAAGACGGATGCCGCCTTGGCAGCAGCGCTGGTGACGACCGGTGTGTCCCCGCTGTGCTCGATATTGAGTTTTACGCGAAAGGAGGTGATCTCCTCCTCGCCACGGCCCTTGACCAGGATAAAGATGGACGAGCTCGGCTCCTGGCCCGGGCGGGCAAAGGGAACGAGCGACGAGCACTCCCAGCGGCCGCTCTCGGCTGATTTCCATTCGAGGTCGCGGAAGCCGGCTTCCCTTAGTCCCTCGCAAAGCGCCCGCGGGTCGCTGCGGATCTGACGGATGAACTGCTGTTCCGGCGTTGCAAGGTCCGCGAAGATGTGGGCGGGCAGGAGTGCCTTTGGCGGTTCGGGCTTTTTGCGTGGACCGCGGGCAGTCTCCGGCGGCCGCTCCGCTTGCGGCGGCGTCGTGACGAAACCCAGCCCCGCGAGCAGCTGCTTCAGGTGGCGCTGTTCGTTGGCCAGGAGCACGGTCGCGGCGATCGCCGTAAAGACGAGCCCCACGGCGACGAAGAAGAAAGCGATGCCGGAACGGCTTTGCTGTTTCCTCTCCATCTTGCGCCGTCGCTCCGCCACGGAAGGTCACGGCATTCCACCGGACCGCTCCAAACCTTCAGTCGTGGCGCACCATAAGGGATCATGGCGCCGGCGTCCAAGAGGTGAAAGAGAGGTCTTCCTTCCTTCTATTCCACGCTTGTCCGCTGCGCTTCGGCGCGTGCCACCTTCCAGGTGGAATAGGCGAAGGCGAGCAGGAATATCGCCGTCATCAGAAGGACGATGGTGGGTGCCGGTGCGCTGTCGATGAAGAAGGAGAGATAGACGCCGCAGAAGGAGGCGGCGACGGCGACGATCACCGCGACCGCCAGCATGTGGCCAAACGTCCGCGTGACGAGATAGGCGATCGCGCCGGGGGCAATGAGCATGGCGATGGCCAGGATCAGCCCGACGGCCTTGAGGGCGCCGACGATCGTCAGCGACAGGATCGCCAGCAGTCCGTAGTGCAGCCAACCGACCCTCAGACCGATCGCGCGTGCCTGAGCCGGATCGAAGGCGTGGAGCAGCAGATCGCGCCACTTCAGGCCGAGAATGCCGGCGGCGAGAAGCGCGATGAGGCCCGTCTCCAGAATGTCGCCCCAGCCGATGCCGAGCATGTCGCCGAAGAGGATGTGATCGAGATGCACGTCGCTCTGGATCTTGGTGTAGAGCACAAGGCCAAGGCCGAACATGCCGGAAAAGACGACGCCCATCACCGTGTCCTGCTTGATGCGGCTGTTTTCCTTCAGATAGCCGGTCAAGAGTGCGCAGCACATGCCGGCCGTAAAGGCGCCGACGGCGAGCGGCAGGCCGACAATGTAGGAGACGACGACGCCGGGAAAGACCGCATGCGAGATCGCGTCGCCCATCAGCGACCAGCCCTTGAGGACCAGGAAACAGGAGAGCATCGCCGTCGGAATCGCGACCAGGACCGAGATCAGGAGCGCATTGCGCATGAACTCGAACTCGAAGACGGCAAGGAGCATGTCGAGCGAAGGCATCATGCGGTCTCCAGAGCCTCGGATGCGCGGCGGCGTGCGGCGAGAAGCCCGTGTTTCGGGGCAAATACGAAGGCGAACAGAAAGATCGCGGTTTGCAGGACGATGATGATGCCCCCGGTTGCGCCGTCGAGGAAGTAGCTCGCATAGGCGCCGACGAAGCTCGTCAGGGCCCCGATTGCGACGCTGATCACGATCAGCCGCGGAAAACGGTCGGTCAGGAGATAGGCGGTGGCGCCGGGGGTGACGACCATGGCGATGACCAGGAAGGCGCCGACCGTCTGCAGCGCCGCCACGGTCGAGGCCGAAAGGAGCGTGAAGAAGAGCACCTTCAGGAAGGTGGTGTTGATGCCGATCGAGCGGGCGTGGCTTTCGTCGAAGAAAGTCACCATCAGGTCCTTCCACTTCGCGGACAGGATCAGCAGCGAGACGATGCCGATGATGGCGAGCTGCAACGTGTCGGCCGGCGTGATGGCGAGGATATTGCCGAGCACGATCGTCTGGATGTTCACCGAGGTCGGCGACAGAGACACCATGAACAGGCCGAGACCGAAGAAGGAGGTGAAGATCAGGCCGATGATCGTGTCCTCCTTCAGCCGCGTGCGCTGGTTGAGGAACAGCATGGCACCGGCGGCAAGCGCACCGGAAAAGAAGGCGCCCAGCGAGAAGGGAAGCCCGAGCATGTAGGCCCCGGCGACGCCCGGCACGATCGAGTGAGAGAGCGCATCGCCGATCAGCGACCAGCCCTTCAGCATGAGATAGGCCGAAAGGAACGCGCAGACTGCGCCCACGAGTGCGCTTACCCACATGGCATTCACCATGTAGCTATAGGCGAACGGCTCGATGAGCGTGGCGGTCATTCGGAGTCCGCCTCGGAATCCGATTCCGGTTTGGCCGGCTGCGCAACCATGCGGTCGCGGGCGCCATACATGACGAGCGGACGCTCGTCGTCGCTGATGACAGAGAGCTGGCGTGGATCGGCATCGTCATGGAGGTTCTCTCCGCCGAGCACGAAGTGACGCAGGACGCCCCCGAAGGCGAGCTCCAGGTTTTCGCGGGTGAAGGTGGTTTCCGTCGGACCGTAGGCGAGCACCGTATTTTTCAGAAGGATGGTGCGGTCGCAGAATTCCGGCACGCTTCCGAGATTATGGGTGGAGACGAGCATCACGCGACCCTCTTCGCGAAGCGCGACGAGCAGGCGGATGATAGCGTCCTCCGTCTTCACGTCGACCCCGGTGAAAGGCTCGTCGAGCAGGATGACGCGGCCGTTCTGGGCAAGTGCCCGGGCCAGGAAGACCCGCTTCTTCTGGCCTCCGGAAAGCTCGCCGATCTGGCGCTTGCGGAACTCGCTCATGCCGACCCGTGCCAGCGCCGTCTCGACCGCCTCGTAATCGGCCTTTTTGGGGATGCGCAGCATGTTCATATGGCCGTAACGGCCCATCATCACCACGTCTTCGACCAGGACGGGAAAATTCCAGTCGACCTCTTCGGCCTGCGGGACATAGGCGACGAGGTTCTGTTTCAATGCCTGCGTCACGGTGAGGCCCAGGATCGAGATGTCGCCCTTGGCCAGTCGGACGAAGCCCATGATCGCTTTGAACAGCGTCGACTTGCCGCTGCCGTTTACGCCGACGAGGGCCGCGATGGTGCCCGTCGGGATTTCGAAGGAGGCGTCGCGCAGCGCCCGGTGGCCGTTGCGGTAGGTCACCGTAGCACCGCTGACGCGAATGCCGCCATCCTCGTCTTGCGGAGCAGCTCCCGGATAGGCGCGGGCCTTTTCCTGAAGGTTCATTGCGACAAGCCTTTCGCAATCGTTTCCGATGTAACGCGCAGCAGATCGATATAGGTCGGAACGGGGCCGTCGGCCTCGCTCAAGGAGTCGACATAGAGCACGCCTCCGTATTTTGCACCCGTCTCCCGCGCGACCTGCTCAGCGGGGTCCGGCGAAATGGTGCTTTCGGAGAAGACGACGGGTATCCGATTCGCTCGAACGACGTCGATCACCTTGCGCACCTGCTGCGGCGTGCCTTGCTGGTCGGCATTTATCGGCCAAAGATAAAGCTCCTTCATGCCGAAATCGCGGGCGAGATAGCTGAAGGCGCCCTCGCTCGAAACGAGCCATCGCCTTTCCGCCGGGATCCTTTCGAGCTCGGCGCGGATGGGTGCGACCGCCGCCTCGATCTTCTTCTTGTAGGCCTCGGCATTGGTCTTGTAGACCTCGGCATTGGGGGGATCGTGTTGCACGAAGGCGTCGCGAATATTGTCGACATAGATCAGGGCGGCCGATGGCGACATCCAGGCATGCGGGTTGGGTTTGCCGGTATAGGGGCCCTCGGCGATGCCCATCGGCTCGATGCCTTCGGAGACGACGACGCCGGGAACGCCGTCGAAGTTCTGGAAGAACCTTTCGAACCAGAGCTCGAGGTTCAGCCCGTTCCAGAGAATGAGGTCGGCATCATGCGCCTTGAGGATATCGCGGGGCGTCGGCTGGTAGTTGTGGATCTCGGCGCCCGGCTTGGTGATCGATTCGACCACCGCGGCGTCGCCCGCGACGTTCTGCGCCATATCGGCGATGACCGTGAAGGTGGTGACGGCCTTGAGCTTTTCCGCCGCCCGGGCGGCCACCGGCAGAAGCGATAGAGCAGCCATCGCCGCTGCGGCCGCCACGATCATGCGCCTCGTTGGATGGATCATCCGGCTCTCCTCTTTGCGAACCATAATATGGGTAGGCGAATGGTCTGCATAAGTCAATGCAAATGAGAAGCATTTGCAACTAGCTATTTCCAAAAGGCGTCCCCTTGGCTAGTGTCGCGGGATGAGCCAGAGCAAGAATCGGATCGAGGAACTGGAAGGAATCCTGCGGGACGGCGGCGTGCGTGTGACGCGCCAGCGCGCCGCGATTCTCAAGATCCTGGCCGAGGCCGCGGACCACCCGGATGCCAGCGAACTTCACCGGCGCGCGAAGGAAATCGACGCGACGGTGTCGCTCTCGACGGTATACCGGACGCTTTCCGCGCTGGAGCAGCAAGGGGTGGTGCAGCGGCATGCCTTCGAGAATGCGACTGCCCGCTTCGAGACGGCGGATGCGCCCCACCACGATCACCTGATCGATATCGAAACGGGTGCGGTGATCGAGTTTCGCTCCGACAAGATCGAGCAGTTGCAGGCGGAGATCGCTGCCGAACTCGGCTACGACCTGGTGCGCCACCGGCTGGAGCTCTATTGCCGGAAGCGCAAGGACTGAGCGGAATTACCCTCCAACGGCGGCAATCTTGGGGCGCGTCGGCATGGTCATGGCGGCGACGCCGGCAATGACGCAGCCGAGGCCGAGCCATGCGGTGGTCGAAAGCGTTTCCCCGAGAAACACCACTCCGATCGCAACGCCGATCGGAACGCGTACATAGGCCTGTGCCGTCGCGCCGACGGAACCGAGCGTGTGGATCAGGCGGAAATAGATGACGAAAGCGAGCGCGGTCGAGAAGACGGACAGGCAGAGGAGCGCGATCAGCGATTCCGGCGAGGGATCGAGCGTCCAGGGCCGATCGACGACGAGGCTTGCCGGGATGAGCAGGGCCGCACCCGCGAGAAGCGATCCGCAAGCGGGCATCATCGGATCGAGGCCCCTGAAGCCCTTCCCGAATATCGCCGCGCCGGCATAGCAAACCGTCGCAAGAACGACCGCAAGCTGCGGGATGAGCTGATTGCCGATGCCGCGGAAGGCCTCGAGACCGATGATCAGCGCGATTCCGGCGAGGCCCGCAAGGACGCCCAGGAACTTGCGGGCGGTAACGGGCTCGTGCCGGGTGATCAGGGCCGTCAGGAGAAAGGCGAAGATCGGCGTCGTGGAGTTGAGGATGGCCGCGACGCCGGCATCGATCGTACGCTCCGACCAGGCGATCAAGGTGAATGGGACGACGCTGTTGAGGCAGGCCTGGAACAGGAACCGCCGCCACATCGCCCCGTCGCGCGGCAATGTCAGGCCGCGCCATGCGATCAGCGCCAGAAGAGCCATGCCGGCAAGCAGCGTTCGCGCGGCGATCAGCGTCACCGGGGGAATGGTTTCGACGCCGATCTTGATGAAGGTGTAGGAGGCGCCCCAGAGCGTTGCCAGGGCGACAAGCAGAAGCAGTTCGAGAGTGAGACGTGGCCTGTCCATGAATGCGGTCCTTGTGAATCGTTGTTCATCGGACCATTCCTAACGTCCGGAGCCCCTGCAATGCTTCGGTGCCGATCGAAGTATGGCGCATACCCCGCGGGTCTTCGCCCGCGGGGTATGCGGTTCAATGGCCGTCTGCCAGCCGCGCGGCCTCGACGCATGCGGAACGCTCGATGCTGAGGCCGTTGAAGAAGGCATTGAGCACGACGGCCGAGGCCGCGGCCAGCACTATGCCGGACTCGATGATGGGATGGATCGCATGCGGCATCCACATCAGGAAGTTGGGTGCGATCATCGGAATGAGGCCGAAGCCGACGGAGACGGCGACCACGAACAGGTTGTTTCGCGAGGACTTGAAGTCGACCGTCGAGAGTATCCTGACGCCGGTTGCCGCCACCATGCCGAACATCACGAGCCCCGCGCCGCCGAGAACGAAGGTCGGAACCGCCTCGACCAGCGCGCCCATCTTCGGGACAACGCCCAGCAGGATCATGATGACGCCGCCCATCACGCAGACGTAGCGGCTCTTGACGCCGGTGACGCCGACGAGGCCGACATTCTGCGAAAAGCTCGTATAGGGAAATGTATTGAAGAGACCGCCGATGATGGTGCCGAGACCGTCCACCCGAAGTCCGGCGGTCAATTGCTGTTGCTTGACCTCGCGGTTCGTCATCTCGCCGAGTGCCAGGAACATGCCGGTCGATTCGATCATCACGACGATCATGACAAGCGACATGGTGGCGATCAGCACCGGATCGAAGATCGGCATGCCGAAGCGCAATGGGGTCACGACGGCGAACCAGCCGGCGCTCGCCACGCGATCGAAATGCATCATGCCGAGCATGGCTGCCGCGACGCATCCGATCACGATGCCGATCAGAACCGCGATGTTGCTGATGAGCCCCTTGCCGAAACGGGCTACTACGAGAATGGAGACCAGCACGAAGGCGGCAAGCGCCACATGGCCCGGTTCAGCATAGATCGGGTTCGGAACCGTGGCACCCAGGACCAGCCCGTCCGGCACGGCCGGACCGCCGGTTGCGGCGAGCTGCTTCAAATCGGCGAGCCATTGCGCGTGAGCCGGATCGACGAGTTTCGGCGCCGTCGGACCGAAGGGGTTGCCGAATATCCAGTTGACGCCGACGCGCATCAGGGTCACCCCGATGACGAGAATGATGGTGCCTGTGACGACGGGCGGGAAGAACTTCAGCAGGCGTCCCATGATGGGCGCGATGAGAAGCGCGACGAGGCCGGCGCCGATGATCGCGCCGAAGATCGTCCTTGCTCCGTCGATGCCGGGCGTCATGGCGGCCATGGAGACCATCGGGCCGACGGCGGCAAAGGTGACGCCCATCATCACGGGAAGGCGGATGCCTATACCCCTGGTCAGCCCGAGCGACTGAATGATGGTGACGATGCCGCAGACGAACAGGTCCGCCGAGATCAGGAAGGCGACGTCCTCCGGGCTCAGCTGCAGCGCCCGGCCGACGATCAGGGGCACTGCGACGGCGCCGCCATACATGACAAGAACATGCTGTATCCCGAGGGTCGCCAGCCTGCCGATCGGCAGGCGCTCGTCCACGGGATGTATGCTGGATGCGTCGTTCATGGTTCCTCCTCCATCGCCGCCACCGTCCGTTCCCGTCCTCCAACGGGGAGGGGAATTTTTCGCGCCGCAGGAGCATGCCGCAAGGGTGCAGGAAGTGAAAACACTTTCGGATTTTCGAGGGTAATCGGGCGCATCGCGGGCGATCCGGACATGCGCCCGGATCGCGTTCAGGGGAACGGCTTGCCGGCCGTCAATGCGCTTCCGCGGCAAGCACGCGCACTTCCGTGCCGTTGGCGTCGTAGAGCTTGCCGTTGAGGAAATAGTCGCCGTCGTGCAGTCGCGCGATGTCCTGGTAGCGGAGCGTCCGCTCCGTCCCGGCGACGAACACCGATTGCTGGTCCGAGTTCCCGGCGGTCATATGGTTGAAGATCAGGTTGAGGCCGATCGCCATCAGCGCGGCGGAGCTGATGCCGGAATGGAAGATCGTCTCGACCCAGGCCGGGAAATGCTCGTAGAAGGTCGGCGAGGCGATCGGGATCATGCCGAAGCCGATCGAGGTCGCGACGATGACGAGGTTCATGTTGTTGGCGTAGTCCACCTTCGACAGAGTTCGGATGCCGCTCGCAGCGACCGTGCCGAAGAGCACGATGCCGGCGCCGCCGAGCACCGAACTCGGAACCGCCGCGACGATGCGGCCCATGACCGGCAGAAGACCGAGCGTGACGAGAAACAGGCCGCCGGTTGCAACGACATAGCGGCTCTTGACCCCGGTGACCGCCACCAGCCCGACATTCTGGGCAAAGGCGCTCTGGGTGAAGGAGCCGAAGATCGGTGCGAGCAGGCTCGACAGCATGTCGGCCCTGAGGCCGTCTCCGAGCCGGCGCGAATCCACCTTCGTTTCGATGATCTCGCCGACCGCCAGAATGTCCGCCGAAGTCTCGACCAGCGTCACCATGATGACGATGAACATCGAGGCGATCGCCGCGACTTCGAAGGTCGGATAGCCGAAGTGGAAGACCAGCGGAAGCGCGAAGAAAGGCCCTTCGGTTACCTGCGAGAAATCAGCCATGCCGGCGAAATAGGCTATCACCGTACCGATGATCAGAGCGAGCAGGATCGAGAGCCGCGAGATCGCGGCGCTTCCGAGCTTGCTGAGCAGGAGCACGATGACGAGCGTGACCGCTGCAAGCTGGATATTGGCGGGACTGCCGAAATCCGGGGCACTGCTGTTCCCGCCCATGGCCCAGCGCGCGGCCACCGGCATCAGCGTCAGTCCTATGGTGGTGATCACGATTCCGGTGACGAGCGGCGGAAAGAAGCGGGTGATCCGCGAAAATACAGGCGTTATCAGCAGGCCGATCAGCGAGGCGGCAATGACGGCGCCGAGCACCGACTGAAGCCCCCCATTGCCGGAAATGGCGATCATCGTCGCCACGCCGGAAAAGGAAACGCCCTGGACCAGCGGCAACTGGCTTCCGAAGAAGGGCAGGCCGATGGTTTGCAATATGGTGGCGAGGCCGCCGGCAAATAAGGAGGCCGTGATGAGCAGGCCGATGTCGCCGGGGCCGAGGCCTGCGGCCTGGCCCAGTATCAGGGGCACGGCGACGATGCCTCCATACATCGTCAGCACGTGTTGCAGGCCATAGGCCAGATTGGCGCCGATTCCGAGCTTCTCATCCTCCGGACGCGTTGGTGATAGGGTTTCCTCTGCACTGTTTGCCAAGGTAATCTCCTCCAATACCTTTGCATGTCATCCACTTCTTACGAAGAAGGTGGCGAATAATGTCAGCGACGATGAGGCGCTGCCTTACCGAAATAGGGGAAACAGTTTTCGTCTGGCGGGCGGTAATGCTGCGGTGAGCGCAGCGGCGAGCGTGGGGTGGCCCCCTCGATTCGAAACGAAAAAACCGGGGCCGTTTCCAGCCCCGGTGCCGCATCTCCCTTTAAGAACGCCGCCGACGGATCGCGCAGCGTCTGTCGATCAGTTCGTCTGCCAGCTCTTGACCAGCTCGTCGTAGTTGACGGTGGTCGGCTTTTCCTTCTCGTTCTCGATCTTGAGCTGCGGTGCGAGGTTGCCGGCCTTCACGGCTTCGGCGTTCCA
The DNA here is from genome assembly GCF_042436655.1 of Sinorhizobium sp. P24N7. Lineage (NCBI taxonomy): Bacteria > Pseudomonadati > Pseudomonadota > Alphaproteobacteria > Hyphomicrobiales > Rhizobiaceae > Sinorhizobium > Sinorhizobium sp. P24N7. The sequence goes on from NZ_JBHMIW010000006.1 coordinate 361,415, forward strand.
GTATTCCAGATCGTGCTCTTCGGCGAGCTTCGGACCGATGTCGCCCTGGACGCCGGCACGTTCCAGGCGCTGCAGCACCTTTTCCTGCTCGGCGCAGAGCGAGTCCATGGCTTCCTGGGCGGTTTTCGCGCCGGAGGAAGCGTCGCCGATCGCCTGCCACCAGAGCTGTGCCAGCTTCGGATAGTCGGGCACGTTCGTTCCGGTCGGCGACCACTGCAGGCGGGCCGGTGAACGGTAGAACTCGATCAGGCCGCCGAGCTTCGGGGCGCGGTCGGTGAAGCTCTGATGGTCGAGCGTCGACTGGCGGATGAAGGTCAGGCCGACATGGCTCTTCTTAACGTCCACCGTCTTCGACGTCACGAACTGCGCGTAGAGCCAGGCGGCCTTGGCGCGATCGTCCGGCGTCGACTTCAGCAGCGTCCAGGACCCGGCGTCCTGGTAGCCGAGCTTCATGCCGTCTTTCCAGTAGACGCCGTGCGGGCTCGGGGCAAAACGCCACTTCGGTGTGCCGTCCTCGTTCACGACCGGCAGGCCTTCCTTCACGAAATCGGCGGTGAAGGCCGTATAGGTGAACATCTGCTGGGCGACCTCGCCCTGCGATGGTACCGGACCGGATTCCGAGAAGGTCATGCCCTGGGCAGCAGCCGGCGCATAGGCCTTCATCCAGTCGAGATATTTCTGGATGGCGTAGACCGAGGCCGGGCCGTTGGTGTCGCCGCCGCGCGCGACGCAGGATCCGACGGGCCGCGAGTTTTCGTCGACCTTGATGCCCCACTCGTCGACCGGCTTGCCGTTCGGGATGCCCTTGTCGCCGTTGCCGGCCATCGACAGCCAGGCATCGGTGAAGCGCCAGCCCAGCGACGGGTCCTTCTTGCCGTAGTCCATGTGGCCATAGACCTTCTTGCCGTCGATCTCGCGCCCGGTGAAGAACTCGGCGATGTCCTCATAGGCCGACCAGTTGACCGGAACGCCGAGTTCGTAGCCGTACTTGGCCTTGAAGTCCGCCTTGTTCTTCTCGTCGTTGAACCAGTCGTAGCGGAACCAATAGAGGTTCGCGAACTGCTGATCGGGAAGCTGGTAGAGCTTGCCGTCCGGCGCGGTCGTGAAGGATTTGCCGATGAAGTCGTCTATGTCGAGGTTGGGGTTGGTGACATCCTTGCCCTCGTTCGCCATGAAGTCGGTCAGGCTGCGGGCCTGCTGGTAGCGCCAGTGCGTGCCGATCAGGTCAGAGTCGTTGATATAGGCGTCATAGACGTTCTCGCCCGACTGCATCTGCGTCTGCAGTTTTTCGACCACGTCGCCTTCGCCGATCAGGTCATGGGTGATCTTGATGCCGGTGATCGCGGTAAAGGCGGGTGCCAGAACCTTCGATTCGTATTCATGCGTGGTGATCGTTTCGGAAACGACCTTGATCTCCATACCGGCAAAAGGCTTTGCCGCATCGACGAACCATTGCATTTCCGCTTCCTGGGCGGCGCGGTCGAGCGAGGACATGTCGCCGACTTCCTTGTCCAGGAACTGCTTTGCCTCGTCCATCCCGGCAAATGCCGAGCCGGTAAATGCCAGCAGCATAGCCGCCGTCGTTGTCAAAAGGTGCCTTCGCATTAAATCCTCCCTTGGGTTTTGCGATTGCGTTCACTTGCAGTTTCAAAGGGCGCCCGCGGTGAGCGCCCTTCGTTTGGTTCCTCAGACGTAGCGGAAGACGCCGACCGCGTAGATCACCGACAGGGCGACCGCCCACCAGAGATTTGCGCCGACCAGCCCCAGCCAGGCGAGGTGAATGAATGCGCTTCCGAGCAGCGACACGAAGAGCCGGTCGCCGCGGGTCGTCTCGAAGCGCAGGATGCCGACGCGCGGGTTTCCGCCCGGCCGGGCATATTCCCAGACGGCCATCAGCGACAGGAGCGCGAAGATCGTCAGAAAGAACATGGCGGTGGGGAAAGACCAGGCCATCCAGCCGCCGGGAATCAGCGGGGCGAACCAGTCGGTCTTGCCGTCCTTGGCCGGCAGAACGGAAAAAAGCAGGCCGGCCGCGGTGAGGTAGACGACGAGCACGGCGGCAAGCGCGACGGGCCAGCGGTTCCTGCGAGTGGCAATGGTTGCCATCAGACCCTCCCCAGGGCGAAGCCCTTGGCGATGTAGTTGCGAACGAAATAGATGACGAGCGCGCCGGGGATGATCGTCAGAACGCCGGCGGCGGCGAGCACGCCCCAGTCGAGACCGGAGGCGGAGACCGTGCGCGTCATCGTCGCGGCGATCGGCTTGGCGTCGGTCGTCGTCAGGGTGCGGGCGATCAGCAGCTCGACCCACGAGAACATGAAGCAGAAAAAGGCGGCCACGCCGATGCCGGACGCGATCAGGGGCACGAAGATCTTCACGAAGAAACGCGGGAAGGAGTAGCCGTCGATATAGGCGGTCTCGTCGATCTCCTTCGGCACGCCGGACATGAAGCCTTCCAGGATCCACACGGCGAGCGGCACGTTGAACAGGCAATGCGCGATCGCCACCGCGATGTGCGTGTCGATGAGACCGAAGGCGGAATAGAGCTGGAAGAAGGGCAGCGCGAAAACCGCCGGCGGCGCCATCCGGTTGGTGAGCAGCCAGAAGAACAGGTGCTTGTCGCCGAGGAAGCGGTAGCGCGAAAAGGCGTAGGCTGCCGGCAGCGCCACCGTCACCGAGATCAGCGTGTTCAGGACGACATAGGTGATCGAGTTGATGTAGCCGTTGTACCAGGAGGGATCGGTAAAGATCACCGCATAGTTCCGAAGCGTCGGATTCTGCGGCCACAGCGAGAAGGTGCTGAGGATCTCGCTTGTCTCCTTGAAGCTCATATTGACGAGCCAGTAGATCGGCAGGAGCAGGAAGACGATGTAGATCGTCGGCACCAGCCAGGAGAGGCGCTGCGAAAGTGGTTGCTTGTTGGTCATCATGATGTCTCCTCCCACCTTTCTCAGCCTTGCGCGTCGCTCGTGGTCATCACCGTGTAGAAGATCCACGACAGGAGCAGGATGATGAGGAAGTAGATGATCGAGAGGGCTGCGGCCGGGCCGAGGTCGAACTGGCCGATTGCCGTCTTGACCAGATCGATCGACAGGAAGGTCGTCGAGTTGCCCGGGCCGCCGCCGGTCACGACGAAGGGTTCGGTATAGATCATGAAGCTGTCCATGAAGCGCAGCAGGAAGGCGATCAGGAGCACGCGCTTCATCTTCGGAAGCTGGATGTAGCGGAAGACCGACCAGCGCGAGGCGCCGTCGATCTTGGCAGCCTGGTAGTAGGCGTCCGGGATCGAGACGAGGCCGGCATAGCAGAGCAGCACGACGAGGCTCGTCCAGTGCCAGACATCCATGACGATCAGCGTGACCCAGGCGTCGAGCGGATTCTGAACGTAATTATAGTTGATGCCGAGCGAGGCGAGCGTGCGCCCGAGCAGGCCGATGTCGACCCGGCCGAAGACCTGCCAGATGGTGCCGACGACGTTCCACGGAATGAGCAGCGGCAGCGCCATCAGAACGAGGCAGATCGGCACGCCGATGCCTCTCTTCGGCATGTTGAGCGCGATGACGATGCCGAGCGGGATCTCGATCGCGAGAATGATCGCCGAGAAGATCAGATTGCGGGTGAGCGCATCCCAGAAACGGTCGGATTCGAGCACGTCCAGGAACCAGTCGGTGCCGGCCCAGAAGAACTCGTTATTGCCGAAGGTGTCCTGTACCGAATAGTTGACGACGGTCATCAGCGGGATCACCGCCGAGAAGGCGACGAGCACCAGTACCGGTAGGACCATGAACCAGGCCTTGTTGTTCCAGGTCTTTTCCATGTCAGGCCTCCCCGCCGACGCGCCAGGAATCGGCGTAGATGTTGATTGCCTTCGGATCGAAGGTCACGCGCGGCTCGGCGGGGATATCGCCGTCCTCGTCGACGATGATCGAGATCGGCCGGTCGGCGAAGCGGGCGCGTACGACCTTGTGGCGGCCGATATCCTCGACCTTCGTGACGGCGACCGGCATGCCTTCGCGGCCGAGGGAAATGAATTCCGGACGGATGCCGAGTTCGGTTCTGGCGCCCGGCTTGATCTGCGGCTGGAAATCGAGCGCGATCCTCTGGTCGCCGACGGCGGCCGTGTTGCCGGCGATCTCGGCCGGCAGGACGTTCATGCCCGGCGAGCCGATGAAGTAGCCGACGAAGGTGTGACGCGGCCGCTCGAAGAGCTCGGCCGGCGTGCCGATCTGGACGATCTGGCCGTCATACATGACGACGACCTTGTCGGCGAAGGTGAGCGCCTCGGTCTGGTCGTGCGTCACATAGACCATGGTGAAGCCGAACTGCTTGTGCAGCCGCTTGATCTGCGAGCGCAGGACCCATTTCATTTCCGGATCGATGACGGTCAGCGGCTCGTCGAAGAGGATGGCGCTGACGTCCGAGCGCACGAGGCCGCGGCCGAGCGAGATCTTCTGCTTCTGGTCGGCGGTCAGCCCGCGCGCAGTCTTCCTGGCCCAGCTGCCGAGTCCGGTCATCTCGAGGATTTCCTTGACGCGGCGGTCGACCTCCGTTTCGGGCACATGCCGGTTGCGCAGCGGAAAGGCGAGATTGTCGTAGACGGTCATCGTGTCGTAGATGACCGGGAACTGGAACACCTGGGCGATGTTGCGCTGCTGCGTCGTCAGATGCGTGACGTCGGTTCCGTCGAAGAGAATGCGCCCTTCGGAAGGGTTGATCAGCCCCGAAATGATGTTGAGCAGCGTCGTCTTGCCGCAGCCGGAGGGCCCGAGCAGAGCGTAGGCGCCACCGTCGTTCCACTCGTGATGCACTTCCTTCAGCGCGTAGTCCGCTTCCGATTTGGGCCTGGCGCCGTAGGCGTGGCGGATATGTTCGAGATTGATGCGTGCCATGGTTTCCTCCCCGACGCCCTTTCCTCAGGCCGTCCCACCGACCGCCCTGCCGTCCGGCCCGAAGGCCATGAGGTGGCGTGTGTCGACGAAGACATTGAGCGTTGCGTCCGGTTCGATCTCGTGAATGCCGGGTGCGAGCATGACCCAGCGTGCGCCCGCGAAGGCGACGTGAATGAAGCTTTCGGACCCGGTGATTTCCGAGATCGCCGTCTTGACCGTCAGCGGTTCGTCGCTGCCGTTCGGCTGGCCGAAAGAAAGATGGTGCGGCTGAAAGGCCACCGTGCAAGGGCCATCCCCAAGGGAACGAAGATGTGCGGGAACGGGAAGCACCGGTTTGCCTTCGAGCGCAAAATGCGTTCCCGCCTTCACGAGGCCGATGGTGTTCAGCGGCGGATCGGCGAATGTGCGGGCCGTGACGATGTCGACCGGGCGGCGATAGACGTCGATGGTGCGGCCGAACTGGGTGATCCTTCCCTCGCTCAGCGTGGCGGTGTTGCCGCCGAGCAGAAGCGCTTCCGACGGCTCTGTCGTGGCGTAGACGAAGATCGCGCCGGATGCGGCGAAGATCTTCGGCAGTTCCTCGCGCAATTCCTCCCGCAGCTTGTAGTCGAGATTGGCAAGCGGTTCGTCGAGCAGCACCAGATCGGCATTCTTGACGATGGCGCGGGCGAGCGCGGTGCGTTGCTGCTGACCGCCGGACAGGTTGAGAGGCGTGCGGTCGAGATAGGGCGTGAGCTTCAGGAGTTCCGCCGCCTTACGCACTTCGCGGTCGACGGCGGCGCTGTCGGCGCGCTTGATCCGCATCGGCGAGGCGATGTTCTCGTAGACCGTCATCGCCGGATAGTTGATGAACTGCTGATAGACCATGGCGACCGAGCGTTTCTGCACGGGAACGCCGGTCACGTCGGCACCGTCGAGATGGATCGAACCGGAGGCGGGCTTGTCGAGACCGGCCATCAGCCGCATCAGCGACGTCTTGCCGGAGAGCGTCGGGCCGAGCAGCACATTGAGCGACCCCCTCTCCAGCACAAGGTCGGTCGGGTGGATGTGCGTCTCTCCACCCACGACCTTGGATATCTTCTTCATTTCAAGCATTGAATTCTCCACCCCAACGGCAGTTCGGCCGTGGTACCTCAGGCGGCCGCGTTGACCGCGCCCCGCATATATTCCTCCAGTTCCGCGGTTTGCGCCCGCGAAAACTTCAGTCCCAGTTTCGTGCGGCGCCAAAGCACGTCGTCCGCGCGCAATGCCCATTCCTGGCCGATCAGCCAATCCACTTCCGCCGCATAGAGATCCGCCCCGAAGTGCTTTCCGAGGTCGGCCTCGCTCGCGGCATTGCCGAGAAGCTGCGCCGCCCGCGTGCCGTAGAGCCGTACCAGCCGGCGGGCGTGGGAGGCGGCCAGGAAAGGATAGCGCGTCTTGAGCTTCGCGACCTCGTCGTTATAGCCGCCGGTCGGAAAATCGCCCCCTGGGAGCTGCGAGCCGGCCGTCCACTTCCTGCCCTTTTCCCCGATGGTCTCGCCGATCTTCTCGAGCGCCGATTCCGCAAGCCGCCTGTAGGTGGTGAGCTTGCCGCCGAAGACGTTGAGCAGGGGTGCATCGCCGTTCTCGACGCGCAGCACATAGTCGCGGGTCGCCTCCTGCGCCTTGCTCGCGCCGTCATCGAAAAGGGGGCGCACGGCGGAATAGGTCCACACGATATCCTCTCTGCCCACCGGGTCGCTGAAATATTCGCTCGCCGCTTTGCAGAGATAATCGATCTCTGCATCGCTGATGCGCACGTCAGCCGGATTGCCGGTGAAATCGCGATCGGTGGTTCCGATCAGCGTGAACTCGTCCTGGTAAGGAATGGCGAACATGATCCGCCCGTCCGGGTTCTGGAAGAAATAGGCGCGCGGATCGTCAAACTTCTTCTTAACGACGATATGGCTGCCCTGGACCAGGCGGACATTGCGGACGTCGTTGTTGCCGACCGTCTCGGAGAGAACCCGGTCGACCCAGGGGCCCGCGGCATTGACGAGCATGCGGGCGCGTATCGTCTCGCGCGCGCCTGTCGCCGTATTCTCGATTTCGATCGCCCAACGGCCGCTCTCACGGCGCGCCGAGACGACGCGGGTGCGCGCCATGATCCTGGCGCCGCGGTCGGCGGCGTCGCGCGCGTTCAGCACCACGAGGCGAGCATCGTCGACCCAGCCGTCCGAATATTCGAATGCTTTGGTGAAGAGGCGCTTCAGCGGTGCGCCTGCGGGATCGCGCGTCATGTCGAGCGTCCTCGTCGCCGGCAGAAGCTTGCGGCCGCCTATGTGATCGTAAAGAAAGAGGCCGAGGCGGATCAGCCAGGCCGGCCGCGGACCACCCTTGTGGAAGGGCAGCACGAAGCGCATCGGCCAGATAACGTGCGGCGCCATCGCCCAGAGGACTTCGCGCTCCATCAGGGCTTCGCGCACCAGGCGGAATTCATAATGTTCGAGATAGCGCAAGCCGCCATGGATGAGCTTGGTCGAGCCTGAGGATGTTCCGGAGGCGAAATCGCTCATCTCCGCAAGCGCGACGGAATATCCGCGGCCAGCCGCATCACGCGCGATGCCGCATCCGTTGATGCCGCCGCCTATGACGAAGACGTCGAATATCGTCTGCTCTGACACTCTTGTTTTCCCCTCCACGCTCCGCGACACAAATTTTGTGCAATCGCGAAAGTGAAACAGTTAAAGCGAAAATATTTCGAATGTCAAACGAATGTTCGGGCTTCGCGCTCGGGAATCGGAGAACGGATCACACCTCGGTCTCGACCAGCCTCACATCCTGGTCGGCACAGATTTTCCGAACGTTTTCAACGATGCAGCGGTCGGTGATGAATGTCTGTACCTGCGAGATATGGCCGATGCGCACCGGCGCGGTGCGTTCGAATTTCGTCGAATCCGAAACGAGGATGACATGGCGCGCATTGGCGATGATCGCCTGCGCAACTTTCACTTCGCGATAATCGAAATCGAGCAGGGCCCCGTCAGGGTCGATCGCCGAGGCGCCGATCACCGCGAAATCCACCTTGAACTGCTTGATGAAGTCGACGGCGGCCTCTCCGACGATGCCGCCGTCGGAGCCGCGGACGACCCCGCCGGCGATCACCACCTCGATCGAGGGGAAGACCCGCAACCTGTTGGCTACGTTGATGTTATTGGTGATGATCATCAGTTCCCGGTGGTCGAGGAGCGCCTCTCCCACCGCTTCCGTCGTGGTGCCGATATTGATGAAGAGCGAAGAATTGTCCGGGATGAGCGCGGCCGCGGCCCGGCCGATCGCCTGCTTTTCCGCCGCGGCGATCTGGCGGCGGGATTCGTATCTGACGTTTTCCTTGCCGCTCGGAAAAATGGCGCCGCCGTGAATGCGGTTCAAAACCCTGGCGTCGCAGAGATCGTTCAGGTCCTTGCGGATCGTCTGCGGCGTAACGGAAAAGCGCTGGGCGAGATCCTCGACCAGCACGCGGCCTTCCGTTTTCGCCAGTTCCAAAATCTCCGCCTGTCGTCCGGTCAGATACATCCGCCCCTCGCGTTTCGTTTTCTTTCATAATATGCAAAAACGAAAGCGGCGCAATTTCAGATTAGAAATATCCAGCGCGTTCGATTTTCGTTGCGGCTCGCGCCCGATCTGCGCTGTAATCGGTGGGGGCACGCCAGTCTGACGTTATCGGGAGGAAGAAAGCGCATGTATCATCCGGCCTTGTTCCAGGGCATGAACGTGGTGGTTACCGGCGGCGGAAGGGGCATCGGCCTCGAGGTCGTGCGGCTGTTCCTCGATTGCGGTGCGCGCGTGGTTGTGCATATGGGGCGGACGATCGCCGCCGACCGCCCCGAATTTCTCGACCTTGCAGCGGCCGAGGGCAGGGTGTTCCTCGCGGCGGCGGATTTCGTTGCCGACGGAGGCGTCGAGAGCCTCGCCGATGTGGTGAGGAGCCGCTTCGACAGCGTCGATGTCCTCGTCAACAATGCCGGCACGATGGTTGGCCGCTTTCCGGCGTCCGATCTCACCGATGAGCAATACCGCACGGTCGTGCAGCTCAACCAGACCTCGGTCGTCGAGATGACCCGGACGATGCTGCCGCTCCTGCGCAAGGGCAGACATCCTGCGATCGTCAACACGGTTTCGATCTCGGCGCGCATGGGCGGCAGTCCCGGCTCCTCGATCTACTCTGCCACCAAAGCTTTCGTCGCAACCTATTCGAAGGCGCTGGCGCGTGAACTTGCGCCGGACGGCATCCGTGTCAACTGCGTCTCGCCCGGCACGATCACGACGGATTTCCACGAGCGCTATTCGACGCCGGAGAAGCTGGAGGCGACGCGCAAGACCATCCCGCTCGGCCGGCTCGGGACGGCGGAGGATTGCGCGCCGGCCTATCTCTTCCTCGCCGCACATGCGCTTTCGGGCTATATCACCGGCCAGGTCCTGGAGGTGAATGGCGGGCAGCTCATCGCTTAAGCGCGCGTCCGCCCCTCATCCGGCTGCCGGCACCTTCTCCCCGCTTGGCGGGGGAGAAGGCCAGTCCTCGGGTCAAACTCGAGGAGAGGCGCAAAAACGTGTGAACTGAGTGATCCGGATATGATCGACAAGCTGGAATTCTTTCTCGCACTGGCCCGCGAACGGCATTTCGGCCGGGCGGCGGAGGAGTGCGGGGTAACGCAGCCGACGCTTTCGGCAGCGATCCGGCAGCTCGAAGAACAGCTCGGCGTTATTCTGGTCAATCGCGGATCACGCTTCCAGGGACTGACGCCCGAAGGGCAGCGGGTGCTGGAATGGGCACGGCGGATCGTCAGTGACAGCCGTACCATGCGCGAGGAGATGCGCGCAGCGCGAAAAGGTCTTTCGGGGCATATGCGCCTCGCCGCGGTGCCGACGACGCTCTCCATGGTGCCGCTCATCACCGCGCCCTTCCAGGAGAAGCATCCGGACGTCACCTTCTCGGTGCTTTCGACCACATCGCTGCAGATCCTCGCGCTTCTCGAAAACCTCGAGATCGATGCCGGTCTGACCTATCTGGAGAACGAGCCGCTCGGCCGGGTGACGAGCGTGCCCCTGCAGATCGAACAATATCATCTGGTTACGGCCGCCGGTACGGCGCTTTCGGATCGCGAAAGCGTGACCTGGAAGGAAGTGAGCGACATTCGGCTTTGTCTATTGACGGCCGACATGCAGAACCGGCGCATCATCAATCAGCACTTTGCCGAGGCGGGCGCGGTTCCGAAGCCGACCCTCGAATCGAATTCGATGATCGTGCTCTTTTCCCACGTCCGGACCGGCCGGTGGGCGAGCATCATGCCTTATAACGTCGCGAAATCGTTCGGTTTTCATGAGGATATACGGATGATTCCGATCGTCGATCCGGACGTCCGCCATACCGTCGGCCTGGTCGCCACCTATCGTGAGCCGTTCACGCCGCTCGTCTCCGCGCTGTTGCACGAGGCGCGTATCCTCGGTGAGCGCAACCAGGTTCAATAGAAATTTTCTATCGATCGACGGAACAGCCATATTGACCCATGGAAGCATAAGCGCGAAGCTTGTTTCATGGGCAAAGAGCGTGGAATCTCCGATCTTTGCCAACTGGTTGAGACAGCGGCACGACGACGGTCGGGAGATCCTGGCGGCGCGGCCGCGAGCCGGGAGGGCTCCTTCAGTGAATATCCATCTGCCGCGCGCAGACGTGACCGAACGGACGCTGGCGATCGTCGGCGAGCTCAAGGGGCTCGAAGGCCCGCTTATTCCCATCCTGCACGAAATCCAGGACGAGTTCGGCTATGTGCCGGAGGAGAGCCTGCCGGTGATCGCGCGGGAACTCAATCTGTCGCGCGCCGAAGTCTATGGCGTGGTTACCTTCTATCACGATTTTCGCGAGCACCCGGCCGGGCGCCATGTGTTGAAGCTCTGTCGCGCCGAGGCCTGCCAGTCGATGGGCGGCGACCGGCTTGCGGAGCGCGCCAAGGCGCTTCTCGGGATCGATTTCCATGAGACGACGCCGGACGGCGCCGTGACGCTGGAGCCGGTCTACTGTCTCGGACTCTGTTCCTGCTCGCCGTCGGCGATGCTCGACGGCGAGGTTCATGCGCGCCTCGACGAAGCAGAGCTCGAAGCGCTGGTTGCGGAGGCGCGCCGATGACCGTCAGGATCTACATTCCCCGGGATGCGGCGGCCATTGCGCTTGGCGCCGAAAAGGTGGTGGAGGCGATGGCCGGCGAGATCTCCGCACGCGGGCTCGACGCCACGATCGTGCGTAACGGCTCGCGCGGCATGCACTGGCTGGAGCCGCTGGTCGAAGTCGAAACGGCCGCAGGGCGCGTCGCCTACGGTCCGGTGAAGGCGCGCGACGTCGCCTCTCTTCTCGATGCCGGGCTGATTTCGGGTGGCGCGCATCCTCTCTGCCTCGGCAAGACCGAGGAAATTCCGTTTCTCAAGCGACAGACCCGGCTTACCTTCGCCCGTTGCGGCGTCATCGATCCTCTCTCGCTCGAAGACTATCGCGCCCATCGGGGCTTGCTCGGTCTCGAGCGGGCAATCGCAATGCAACCGGCGGCGATCGTTGCCGAGGTCACGGAAAGCGGCCTTCGCGGCCGCGGCGGCGCCGGCTTCCCGACCGGCATCAAATGGAAGACCGTCCTGGAAGCACGAGGGCCGCGCAAATACATCGTCTGCAATGCCGACGAGGGCGACAGCGGGACCTTTGCGGACCGGATGATCATGGAAGGCGATCCCTTCGTGCTGATCGAGGGTATGGCGATCGCCGGTATCGCGACCGGTGCGACCAAGGGCTACATCTATACCCGTTCGGAATATCCGCATGCGATCGCGGTGATGAGCGCGGCGATCGAGATAGCCCGTGCCGCCGGTGTGCTCGGTGCTTCGGTGCTCGGCTCGGCGCACGCCTTCGACATGGAAGTGCGCACCGGCGCCGGCGCCTATGTCTGCGGCGAGGAGACCTCGCTCCTGAACAGCCTCGAAGGCAAGCGCGGGCTCGTGCGCGCCAAGCCGCCGCTGCCGGCACACAAGGGCCTTTTCGACCGCCCGACCGTCATCAACAACGTCATCTCGCTCGCTTCCGTGCCGGTGATCCTCGACAGGGGCGCCGGTTACTATCGCGATTTCGGCATGGGCCGGTCGCGCGGAACGATCCCGCTGCAGATCGCCGGCAACGTCAAGCATGGCGGCCTCTTCGAAACCGCATTCGGCCTGACGCTCGGCGAGATCGTCGACGAGATCGGTGGCGGCACGGCGAGCGCCCGGCCGGTGAAGGCCGTCCAGGTTGGCGGCCCGCTCGGTGCCTATTTCCCGCGGGCGCTGTTCGATACGCCTTTCGACTACGAGGCATTTGCCGCCAGAGACGGGCTCATCGGTCATGCCGGCATCGTCGTCTTCGACGACACGGCCGACATGTTGAAACAGGCGCGTTTCGCCATGGAGTTCTGTGCGGTCGAAAGCTGCGGCAAGTGCACCCCTTGCCGCATCGGGTCGACGCGCGGCGTCGAGGTGGCCGACAGGATCGCCGCCGGCATCGAGCCGGAGAAGAACCGCGAACTGCTCGCCGATCTCTGCAACACGATGAAGTTCGGCTCCCTCTGCGCCCTTGGCGGCTTCACGCCCTATCCGGTGATGAGCGCCATGACGCACTTCCCGGAGGATTTTTCACCGGTGCCGGTGGTGGAGGCTGCGGAATGAAGGCTGCATTGGCACTTGAATTTTTGCCCCTCACCCTAACCCTCTCCCCGCAGGCGGGGAGAGGGGACCGGAAGGGCACGGCATACTCCTTCTCCCCGCCTGCGGGGAGAAGGTGGCGGCAGCCGGATGAGGGGCGGACGTCGGTATCGGCGGCGGCGCGTACCCCCCTCTGGCCTGTCGGCCATCTCCCCCACAGGGGGGGAGAATGGATGCGGCCCGCTCGGCGTCTTGACCGGAGCGCCCCACGTGCAGAAGCGTTTGTTTTGGAGCGAGTGGCCGGCCACGATTCGATCTCCCCGCTTGTGGGGGAGATGCCCGGCAGGGCAGAGGGGGGTGAAGCCGCCCCCTTGAACGCAATTTCTCAGGAGGCCCGCTAATGTCTCTCATTCACGAAATCGACTACGGCACCCCTGCCTCCAAGTCCGAGAAGACGGTGACGCTGACGATAGACGGGCGCGAGATCACGGTTCCGGAAGGCACGTCGATCATGCGTGCGGCAATGGAAGCGGGCATCGAGGTGCCGAAGCTTTGCGCTTCCGACATGATGGATGCCTTCGGCTCCTGCCGGCTCTGTCTCGTAGAAATCGAGGGACGCGCCGGCATGCCGGCCTCCTGCACGACGCCGGTGGCGGCAGGCATCAGCGTTTCGACGCAGACGCAGCGGCTGAAGGATGTCCGCCGCGGCGTCATGGAGCTCTATATTTCCGACCATCCGCTCGACTGCCTCACCTGCGCAGCCAATGGCGATTGCGAGCTGCAGGACATGGCCGGTGCCGTGGGCCTGCGCGACGTGCGCTACGGCTATGACGGCGAGAACCATGTGACGGCGCGCAACAATGGCGAGATCAACGCAAAATGGGCGCCGAAGGACGAGTCGAATCCGTATTTCACCTATGATCCGGCGAAGTGCATCGTCTGTTCGCGCTGCGTGCGGGCCTGCGAGGAAGTGCAGGGCACCTTCGCGCTGACGATCAGCGGCCGCGGCTTCGATTCGCGCGTCTCCGCCGGCATGAACGAGGATTTCGTTTCCTCCGAATGCGTCTCCTGCGGCGCCTGCGTGCAGGCTTGCCCCACGGCGACGCTGACGGAAAAATCGGTGATCGAGATCGGCCAGCCGGAGCACTCGGTCGTCACCACCTGCGCCTATTGCGGCGTGGGCTGCTCGTTCAAGGCGGAGATGCGCGGCGAGGAGCTGGTGCGCATGGTGCCCTGGAAGGACGGCCAGGCGAATCGCGGCCATTCCTGCGTCAAGGGCCGCTTCGCCTATGGTTATTCCAACCACAGGGACCGCATCCTCAATCCGATGGTCCGCGAGAAGGTCACCGATCCCTGGCGCGAGGTCACCTGGGAAGAGGCTTTCGCGCATATCGCCTCCGAGTTCCGCCGCATCCAGTATCAGTACGGCCGTGATTCGGTCGGCGGCATCACGTCTTCGCGCTGCACCAATGAGGAAACCTTTCTGGTGCAGAAGCTGGTGCGCGCCGGCTTCGGCAACAACAATGTCGACACCTGCGCCCGCGTCTGCCATTCGCCAACCGGTTACGGCCTCAACCAGACCTTCGGCACCTCCGCCGGTACGCAGGATTTCGACAGTGTCGAGCACACGGATGTTGCGGTCATCATCGGTGCCAACCCGACCGACGGCCACCCGGTCTTCGCCTCGCGGCTGAAGAAGCGGCTGCGCCAGGGCGCCAAGCTGATCGTCATCGATCCGCGCCGGATCGACCTCGTCCGCTCCGCCCATGTCGAAGCGTCGTACCACCTGCCGCTGAAGCCCGGCACCAACGTTGCCATCCTGACGGCGATTGCGCATGTCATCGTCACGGAAGGCCTTGCCAACGAAGCCTTCATTCGCGAACGCTGCGACTGGTCGGAATTCGAGGATTGGGCCGCCTTCGTGGCAGAGCCCCATCACAGCCCGGAAGCAACCGAAGCCTATACCGGCGTTTCACCGGAACTTGTGCGCAGGGCTGCGCGGCTTTACGCCACCGGCGGCAACGGCGCGATCTATTACGGCCTTGGCGTCACGGAGCACAGCCAGGGCTCGACGACGGTGATGGCGATCGCCAACCTCGCCATGCTCACCGGCAACATCGGCCGGCCGGGCGTCGGCGTCAATCCGCTGCGCGGCCAGAACAACGTCCAGGGCTCCTGCGACATGGGCTCCTTCCCGCACGAGCTTCCCGGCTACCGACATATTTCCGACGATGCGACGCGTGAGATCTTCGAGAAGCTCTGGGGCGTGACGCTCAATCACGAGCCGGGCCTGCGCATCCCCAATATGCTCGACGCCGCCGTCGAGGGCACCTTCAAGGGCCTCTACGTGCAGGGCGAGGATATCCTGCAGTCGGATCCGGACACCAAGCACGTCGCCGCCGGCCTTGCGGCGATGGAATGCGTCGTGGTGCACGATCTCTTCCTCAACGAGACGGCCAACTACGCCCATGTCTTCCTGCCCGGATCGACCTTCCTCGAAAAGGACGGAACCTTCACCAATGCCGAGCGCCGCATCAACCGCGTCCGGCGCGTCATGCGGCCGAAGAACGGCTATGCCGATTGGGAGGTGACGCAGAAGATGGCGCAAGCCATGGGGCTTGCCTGGAACTATCGCCATCCGTCCGAGATCATGGACGAGATCGCGGCGACGACGCCGAGCTTTGCCATGGTCTCCTACGACTATCTGGACAAGATGGGCTCGGTGCAGTGGCCGTGCAATGAGAAGGCGCCGCTCGGCTCGCCCATTATGCATGTCGACGGTTTCGTGCGCGGCAAGGGCAAGTTCATCCGCACCGAATACGTGGCGACCGACGAAAGGACCGGTCCGCGCTTCCCGCTGCTTCTGACGACCGGCCGTATTCTCAGTCAGTACAATGTCGGCGCCCAGACGCGTCGCACGGAGAACGTCGTCTGGCATGCGGAAGACCGGCTGGAAATCCACCCGCACGACGCCGAGCAGCGCGGCATCCGCGACGGCGACTGGGTCAGGCTCGCCAGCCGCTCGGGCGATACGACGCTCCGCGCGTTGATCACCGACCGTGTTGCGCCGGGTGTCGTCTATACGACCTTCCATCACCCCTCGACTCAGGCGAACGTCATCACCACCGACTTTACCGATTGGGCGACCAACTGCCCGGAATACAAGGTGACCGCGGTGCAGGTCTCGCCGTCGAACGGTCCTTCCGACTGGCAGCGCGACTATGACGAGCAGGCTCGCCGGTCGCGTCGCATTTCCGGCAAGCTGGAGGCGGCGGAATAGGAGCGAGAATGGCGGGCAAGCGAGTTTCGTCCTCTCCATCCGGAACGACGGCGACGGTGCCGGAGGCTGCACGGCGCGGCGGCATCCTCGTCGCGCAGTCGCGCGTCGTGCCCGAGGAAACGCCGGTCGCCTTCACCTATGGCGGTTCGACGCATGCGGTGATGATGGCGACACCTGCCGATCTCGAGGATTTCGCCACCGGCTTCAGCCTGACCGAAGGGATCATCACCCGTCCAGAACAGATCGACGACATAGACATCGTCGTCGAGGACAAGGGCATCGATCTGCAGATCAGTCTCGAGGACGAACAGAACGATATTCTGCGCCTCAGACGTCGCCACATGGCCGGGCCGGTCGGTTGCGGTCTCTGCGGTATAGAGTCGATCGAGGAGGCCGTTCGCCCGACGCCCGACGTCTCCGCCTCGCTGCTTCGCCTTTCCGATCAGGACGTGGTGGACGCAGTTGCGCTTCTCAATGGACAACAGCCGCTGCATTTCGAGACACGGGCGGTGCACGGTGCCGCTTTCTACGTGCCCGGACGCGGACTGATCGCGGTCCGCGAGGATGTCGGGCGTCACAACGCGCTGGACAAGCTGACCGGAGCGGCCGCGCGCGCCGGGTTCAGGGGCGCTCAGGGCGCGGTTGTCGTCACGTCCCGCGTATCGGTCGAGATGGTGCAGAAAACCGCGATCGTCGGGAGCCCTGTGATCATTGCCATTTCTGCGCCGACGGCGCTCGCCATCCGCACGGCGGAAGGGGCGGGCATGACCCTCATCGCACTTGTTCGCGGCGACGAGTTTGAAATCTTCACCCATGCGGAGCGCATCATCCGGAATGACGAGGAGCCTGCGTCCTTGTCCGCCCGCGTGCCGCTATTCTGAATGCGGAGCAATCGTCCATGTCTGAAAACCGCCCCAACGCCAAGCTCGTCTATATGGCGAACCAGATTGCCACCTTCTTCCTGACCCAGCCGGCGGAGGGGGCGGCCGAGGGCGTGGCCACGCATATCAACAAATATTGGGAGCCGCGCATGCGCCGCAAGCTCTTCGAGCATATCGCGCATGGCGGTGAAGGGTTGAACCCGCTGGTGCTCGAGGCGGCTGAGAAGATCCGCCGTCCGGAGGCGGTTTAAGGCCTGTTGGTCTGGCTGGATTCCTGTGACAAGCACAGGAATGAGGAAATCAAACAAGCGGCGGCGGGTGGCCCGAATCTCAACACGCCCTTAGAGCGCTTCCAGGAAGTTTGTCCTTCGATCCTCGTTCCTGTGCCTTCACAGGAATCGAGCCAGCCCAAGTCCCTGGGCTGGAAAAGACCCTTTCCGCCCCGCAGGCGCGTCGCTGCGCTCATCCCGGTGACAGGTAGAGGAGGGAGAAGCTTATGCTCTTCCCCACCGGGCGCCGTTGCGTTCGAAGAAGAGTGCGGGTGGGAGTGCGGTCAGAAATTCTCCCAGTTGTCCGAGGCGGGAGCGAGCGCGAGATTGGACCTCGTGCCGCTACGCAGCGCCTTTGCAGTTGCGTGCAGCCGCGTGGGCGAATGGGGCGCTTCCATCCTGTTGTCGCTTGCGGGTGAAGCGTCCCGTCCGATGCGGAACTGACGCAGCAGGGCGTGCAACGCGTCCGCCTCCTGCGACATCCGATGGCTCGCCGCCGTGCTTTCCTCCACCATGGCGGCGTTCTGCTGCGTAGTCTGATCCATCGCATTGACCGCCAGGTTGATTTCCTTGAGCCCGGTCGACTGTTCGCGGGCGGCTTCCACGATCGCCGAGACGTTGTGATTTATCTCCTGCACCTGCGCCAGGATGGTTTCCAGGGCGGTGCCGGTCTGGCCGACCAGCGATACGCCGTTCCTCACATGCTCGCCTGAAGCGGTGATCAGGGATTTGATGTCCTTTGCCGCGCTGGCCGATCGTTGCGCCAGTTCGCGGACCTCCTGGGCCACGACGGCGAAGCCCTTGCCGGCTTCTCCGGCACGCGCCGCCTCGACACCGGCATTGAGGGCCAGCAGGTTCGTCTGGAAGGCGATGTCGTCGATGACGCCGATGATGTTGCTGATTTCGCGCGAGGATTGCTCGATCTGGCCCATGGCGCCGATCGCGCTTTTGACGACAAGTCCGGAGCGCTCGGCGCCATCCTTCGTCTTTGCGACCAGATTGCCCGCTTCCTCGGCTCGGCGGCTGGAATCCGCGACGGTCGTGGTGATCTCGTC
Organism: Sinorhizobium sp. P24N7; assembly: GCF_042436655.1. Lineage (NCBI taxonomy): Bacteria > Pseudomonadati > Pseudomonadota > Alphaproteobacteria > Hyphomicrobiales > Rhizobiaceae > Sinorhizobium > Sinorhizobium sp. P24N7. Next base: position 379,463 of record NZ_JBHMIW010000006.1, read on the forward strand.
CAGCGCTGCGGCCGTTTCTTCGACGGAGGCCGCCTGCTGTTCTGTACGTTTCGACAGATCGTCGGCTGCAGACCGGATCTCGCGTGCGCCGCCGGCGATCGCGCTTGCATTTTCGCCGACCGTCTGCATGGCCCGACAGAGGCGGACAAGCGCTTCGTTGAAGTCCTTGCGCACCGTTTCCATGCTGGGAACGAAGGGCGTGTCGAGCGATTGAGCCAGATCGCCGTCGGCAAGCGCTCGCAAGCCGGCTCCGAGCGCATTGATCGCGGCCATACGTTCGGTCACGTCTGTCGCGAATTTGACCACCTTGTAAACCCGGCCGTTCGGATCGCGAATGGGGTTGTAGGCGGCCTGGATCCAGACCTCCTTGCCGGCCTTGCCATAGCGCACGAATTCGTTGGCGATGAATTCGCCCTGGGCCAGGCGCTTCCAGAAATCGGCATATTCGGCCGTGCCGGTATAACCGGGCTCGCAGAACATGCTGTGGTGTCGGCCCTGGATTTCGGAGAGCTGATAGCCGAGCGTGTTGCAGAAGTTCTCGTTGGCTGTGAGCACCTCTCCGGCGGGCGTGAACTCGATCATCGCCTGCGAGCGGGAAATGGCGTCGAGCTTGCCCGCATCTTCCGTGGCCCGCATCTTGACGGCGGTGATGTCGGTTGCGAACTTGACCACCTTGTAGGGCTTGCCGTTTCGGGAGACCGGGTTGTAACTCGCCTGGATCCAGATCTCCCGTCCGCCCTTGGCGAGGCGCCGGTAGCTGTTGCTGTCGAATTCGCCGCGGCCGAGGCGTGCCCAGAACTCACGATACTCCTCAGTCGCCACGAATTCCGGCGCGCAGAAGATGCGATGGTGCTGTCCCACGATTTCCTGCAGACTATAGCCGAGCGCCTTGCAGAAGTTCTCGTTGGCGTCGAGGACGTTGCCGGCGAGGTCGAATTGAATGATGGCCTGCGATTTGGACAAGGCTTCGATGATCTGCCGTGCGTCACGGCTTCTGGTAAAAGAAAACATGATCCCCTCTGAAATTTTCGCGAAGAAACGGCCGCGGAGCGGACGTTTGTGATCTGCTTCGCCGTCCTTCAGGAAAGGGCGGCTGGCGGTTGCTGGGGAGATTTCGAAATCACGAAGGGCTTCATGCCGCTGTGCGATCTAAATTAGTAAAGCGAGCTTAAAATCGCGTTAAAATAGAATTTTTGCTTACATACTCGTAAAAAGATGTAGTCCTTTGCCACGCAGAGCGACTCACTGTTTCAAGGAAATAGTGAATCGCTCCCGATATGCAGATGCGCAGGCTCAGGCCGCCAGTTCTTCGGTTTCCCGCTCCTTGAACATGCGGGCGAGATTGAGGAAGCAGATCATGCCCGATTCATTGGCGATGATGCCTTCCGCAAAGCTCTTGTCGAAGGATGCAGTGACTTCAGGCACAGGCTGTACCTGACTGCCCTGCACGGTCAGAATGTCGGAAACGCGATCGACGACGAGACCGATGACCATGTTGTGGACCTCGGCGACGACGATCGCGCTGCGTTCGTTGGTGACGGTCGATTTCATGCCGAGCTTATGGGCGAGATCGATGATCGGGATCACCGTCCCGCGCAGGTTCATCACGCCGATCACTTCCGGCGGGGCATGCGGGATGGGCGTCGAGGGGGCCCAGCCGCGTATCTCGCGGATCGTCGTCGTCTTGACGCAAAATTCCTGATCGTGGAGGCGAAACGCTATGATTTCGAGCGTCTCGCCGTCGAATCCGGCTGCTCTCTGCGTGCTTGTCATCGAAGGTCCTTCCAGCTTTCCGGTCGTGGTGGTCCGCCGATGACATCCGGCGAGGCGCAAGCCGCTTCATGCGCGGAAAATCCGCCTTGCGCTCTGTATGCCTATATTAGGCGCGGATTCGTTAAGCCTTTACTGAACGTTCCCCCCTCGCAGGAGAGCAGGCGGGCGTGGCTTCAGGCCGCGCGCGTCGGGCGGTCGAGGATACGGCGTCCGAAGAGGCTTGCCGTCAGTTCGACCAGAATGCGTGCGCTCTTGCCCCGGTCGTCGAGGAACGGGTTGAGCTCGACCACATCGAGGGAAGAGACGAGGCCGCTGTCGCACAGCACTTCCATGATGAGGTGAGCCTCGCGGAAGGTCGCGCCGCCCGGGACCGTCGTCCCCACGCCGGGGGCCAGTTCCGGATCCATGAAATCGACGTCGAGGCTCACATGCAGCAGGCCGTTAGCGGCGCGAACCTCATCGACGATCTGGCGGATGATATGGGCCATGCCCATCTCGTCGATGGTCCGCATATCGAAGACATTGACGCCGTGCTCGGCAATTTCCTCGCGCTCACGCGCGTCGACCGAGCGGATTCCGACCTGATAGACCTTCTTCGGGTCGACCAGCGGCCGGTCCTTCGGGAGGATCGGAGCGAACTCCGCTTCGCCGCAGAAGAAGGCGACGGGCATGCCGTGCATGTTGCCGGAGGGCGAGGTCGCCGGCGAGTTGAAGTCGGCATGCGCGTCCAGCCATAGGACGAAGAGGGGCCGGCCGACGTCCTGGGCGTGACGCGCCATGCCGGAGACGCTGCCCATCGAGAGCGCGTGATCGCCGCCGAGAATGATGGGGAAATGACCCTTGCGCGCGGTTTCATGCACGGCTTCGTCGAGCGCGCGCGCGAAAGCTGCGACGGATTGCAGATTGTTGGCGCCGGGATGGTTGGCGAGATCGCGTGCCGGCAACGGCCTCAGATCCCCCTCGTCATTGACCGTATGGCCGAGTTCGGCGAGAACCGTGTCTATTCCGGCGATTCTGAGCGCCGTCGGCCCCATGGCCGCGCCGCGGCGGCCCGAGCCTTCCTCGATGGGTGCGCCGATCAATGTGATGGTTTTCATGTCCGCCTCGTCCCTTGGCCCGGTTGCCGGGAAGCTCGGTTCCCGTGAAGTCCGGCGGATTATCGTCAAAAAGCGTGGCGGCAAAAAGATGGAAAACTGTCGATTGGGAAGATAAGATGCGCAAAGTGTAAAGTCCCCTTTGACGAAGTGATAAGAATGGATGATCTCGATCAGGCGCTCATCGGCGCTCTCCGGCAAAATTCCCGCATGCCCGTCTCCGCGCTTTCGGCGATGACCGGCGTCTCGCGTGCCACGGTTGCTGCGCGCATCGACCGGCTCGTCGCGAATGGGACCATTGCCGCTTTCACCATCCGCACGGGCGCGGAAATCCCCGCCTCCGGCGTCAGGGCCGTGGTGATGATCGAGGTTCACGGAAAGATGGCGGACCGCGTCGCCGACCAATTGCGCGGGCTGCCGCAGGTGCGGGCGCTGCACAGCACCAATGGAAGATGGGATTTCATTGCCGAACTCGAGGACCGGGATCTCGCGAGCTTCGACGAGACCTTGCGGCGCATCCGTTTGATCGATGGCATCAACGTGACCGAAACGAACATTCTGCTGAAGACCAGCAAGTTGACCGGGTCTTCGTGAGGCGATCGCCGCGACGCGAATTGGCGACGCACGGCTGCTTTTGTTCTTGATTTGTTCTCATCTTCGGATAAGATGTTCCTCTCAGCAAACAAGAGAGGCATGAGCACGGGCGCGGTCTCCGCGGCATGCGGTCTCATTTTGAACGATGGCGTATTTGATCGCGGGTTCCACCCGCTCGACATCATTGCGATCCAGGGAGATTGCCATGGCTAGTTATTCCGGCGGCCCGTCGGTACGGCAGATCTGCATAAAGCTCTTCGTCCGGCATGGTGACGAGGAGCGGGCGATTGCGTTCTACCGCGATGTCTTCGGCGCCGAGCTGCTGCAGCGGCACGAGTGGAGCGGCATTCTGACGAGTGCCGACCTCTGCATCGGCGACTCGGTCTTCCGGGTGGCCGGCGCCAATCCACGCCGGGACGCCGAACCGAGGCTCGGCGGCCCGCGATCGCCGCACGCGCTCGGAACAACGGCGGCGATCCTGGAACTGCACGTCGACGACGTGGACCGCGTGCTCGAAAGGGCGATGGGCTCCGGCGCCAGTCTGCGCAATGTCGCCGAAACGCTGCCGACCGGCGACCGGGTCGGCGCCCTCATCGATCCGTTCGGTCATATCTGGGCGCTGTTCACGGCAACGGACGAGAGCGAGGTACTGGATGCGTTCGGGGTCGATCGCAACGCGGCGTGAAGGGGCGCTCCTTCACGCCTTCACGCCTGACCCGAGCTCCCCTGTTCGCTTCAGAAAAATTCGTCCAGCAGCCGGTAAAGGGCGAATCGGATCATTTCACTGAAACAGCGAGATGATCCAGCCCTTGAGATTACGCACCTCCGGACGGAAGTGCTCTGACCCTTTGACCCAACGCACTTCCGGACGGAAAACCGTTATACACTTTTCCTGGAAGTGCTCTGGAAGCGGGTGAATCCCGCAAGTGGTTTCATGATGTGTCCGCGGCCGTCGCCGAAGAATTGGGATAGGCCGGCTGCGACCTCGTCGCTCGGATTGCCGTAAACCTCGAACTTCTCGACGCTGCAATGCTCCGATACCGCTCGGATGTGAGGGTCCGATATTTCCCAATGGCGCAGAACGTCTTCGCTATTCCGGTAGAGCTGAAAGCTGACCGCACGCATTTCCTGCTCGTCGATGAATGTCTGGACCATGAGTTGAGGTCCGTTTCGCTCGACGAACTCGATCGCTTGCTTCACCGCTTCGCGAAAGGGTTCCAGGCTGCCTTCCGTGATCTTCATCACGTTCCGGAAGAGTATCTGCTCAGTCATGTCGTACCTCCGTGTCCGTTACACGGAGTGATTTCTGCAACCTCAACCGTGCTTGAGGTCAAGACTCCGGTTCGAAAAATAATGGGACGACCCAGAAGATGGACCCGTCCGCCGGATCGGCCGGCGGGCGGCATCGTCAGGCCTCAATATTCCCTTTCGAAGAAGATGCCTCCGGCGGCCGAGCCGTCGCCGGCCGCTTCTCCCTTCAGCTTCACGCCGCGGCCGATGTCGAGGTTGATGACCGCCTTGCTGGAAGCGGAGTCCGAGCCTTGTTGCAATTCGAGATAGGTGCGGTCGTTGAGATATTTGCCGGCGCGGACCTGGGCGCCGCCGCTCTCGTCGGTCGTGATGTCGAGATCGTCGACGCCGAGCTTGTTGCGCAGGCCGTCGAGCAGCGACGTCGATCCGCCGCCGGCAAGCTGGCCCACGGCCGAGGCGAGCTGCGCGATCTGGAAGGCGGAGAGATTGTTCAGCGACCGGTTGAAGATGAGCTGCGCCAGGATCTCGTCCTGCGGCAGGGCGGGCGACGAGGAGAAGGTCACCGTCGGGTTGTTGGCCGGGCCTGCAACGTTGACCGTGATCGTCGTCGATCCGGCGCTCGAGGTCGCGTCGAGATCGAGCGTCGGGATGAGGTCGCCGCCGAAGCCGATGTGACCGTCGGTGAAGGTCAGGCGCTTGCCGAGAATCTCCAGGCGCCCGCGACGCATGTCGAATCCACCGGAAACGATCGGCTGGACGGCGGTGCCGCGGATGGTCAGATCGCCGCCGAGTTCGGCATCGATGCCGCGACCGCGTACGAAGAACTGGCCCGGGGAACTGACGGCGAGATCGAAGGCGATCGCGCCGCTTGCCTCGGTGCCGGCGGACGTATCCCGGCGCAGATCTTTCGTCATCCGCTGTACGCGTGCCGGGGCGTTGCGGTGCTTGATGTCGATCTGCGAGAGCGAGGCCGGCAGCTTCTCCGGTATGGTGATCGCGGCCCTGCGGATCGTCAGCCTTCCGCCAAGTACGGGCGTCGAGACGAGCGGCCCGTTGAGCGTCAGGTCGCCTGCAAGGTTGGCGGTGAACAGCGTGCCGTCGACATAGGTCGCATCGTTGAGCCGGATTCTGAGATCCGCCGGGAAACCTGAACCGGGAACGATGCCCACGGTGCCGCTCGCCTCGATCGATCCGCCGCTGGCCAGATTGGCCGAGAGCCGAGAGATGGTCGCCTGCCTGCCGTCCAGTGCGACATTGGCGGTGAGGTCGTTGAGGGCGAGATTGCGGCGAACGTCCACGAGCCGGGCGCCGGCGGTCGAGACCGTGCCGGCAATCTGCGGCGCCTTGGCCGGGCCGGAGAGCGAAAGGTCGACCTTGGCCGATCCGGTCAGGGTGAAACCCTGTTGCGCCATGATATTGGCGAGCAGCGCGAAAGGTACGTCGCCGGCGAATTTCATCGAGATCGGCATGTTGCCGCCAAGCTCGACATTGCCGCCGCCCCGGAAGGAAAGGTCTCCAGGCCCGGAGACCGTGGCATCGACGGTTACCCGGTTGTCGGCGAAGCGCCCGTTTGCAGCAATCGCCAGCGACGATACGCCGGCGCCGCGCGCCGCTGCGACCGAGGCGTTGCTCCATCTGAGGTCGTAGACGACGACCGGAGCCGCCGCAGTTCCGTCCACGTCCACCGTCCCGGCGATCGTGCCTTCCGCCCCGAGCGTCGGGGCGAAGGTGTTGATCAGTGCGGCAGGCAGCGCGTTGAGTCTTGCTGAAATATCGAGCGTCGGTCCCGCAGAGCCGGCAACCGTGATCGTTCCCCTCAAAGCCTCGATGGTCAGGGCATCGAGGAGCACCGTGCCGTTCTCGATCGCGACGACGGTCGGGCGTGCAAGCTTCAGCGGTATCCGCTTGGGCGTTGCCGCGAAAGAGGCGAGACGGACTTCGGTGCGGCCGCCGCTTGCGACCATGTCGCCTTTGGCCGAAAGAGGGCCGCCGTCATATCTGCCGTCGACGGTAAAGCCGGTTCTGCCGCCCTGCTGATCGAAGGTGAGATTGAAGCCGGTGACACGGTTTTGACCCTGAGCGACGTTTTCCGCCTTGACGCTTCCCCGGATCGCGAGTGCCGCCACATCGGCGACGCTGATATCGGCGACCGGCTTTGTGATCGTCAGATCGCCACGCTTGATTCCGCTGCCGTTCGCTTTCAGCGTAAGGGAGGTCACACCGCCCACCGTTCTGATCGCTGCCGAGCCGGAGAGGTCTCCCGAGACCTTCTCGCCGGCCATGGCGGCAAGAAGGCCGAGATCGGGCAGATTGAAGTCGATCGTGCCCTCGGGCTTGAAGTCTGCCGTCAGATCGATCGCACCCGTCAATCTGTTGTCGCCGACCTTCGCCTCCAGGGTCGGGATCGAAGTGCGGCCGTCCTTCGAGACCACCTCGGCCTTCACGTCGATCGCCTGGCCGTCCAAAGCTCCCGTCGCCGTCAGCTTCGCCTGCGGACTGCCGGCTTTCGCCGTCGCATCGGCTGTGATCACGAAATCCGAAAGCGTGCGTCCCGCGAGGACCGCGCCGCTGGAGGTCACTTCCGCCTTGACGCCGAGCGCGTCGAGCGGCCCGGACAGGTCGGCGGTGAAGGCGGCCTTGCCTTCTGCCTCGGCGAGCAGCTTGCCGAGATCCGGTAATGCGCCCTCTATCTTGGCGGTCAACGCGCCCTCGGCAAGGGCGGCCGAACCGGTGGCGTTGACCGTCCCGGATTTGACTTCGAGTGCGCTCAGTTCGACGGCGCCGCCGGCCCCTGTCTCGACCTTGCCGGAGACGGTGATCGGCGCATCGAATTTTGCGCCGATGCCGGGCGGCAGCGCGGCGGGTTCGGCAACGAACTGGAAATTCGCCTCGGCCGTGTTGCCGGCGCGGTTGAGGCTAGCCGTCACATCGCCGCGAAAGCCGGCGCGTTCGATGACCAAGGGGTCGAGGCGGATGGTGTCGTCAGCGACGGTCACGGTTCCCTTCGCCGACAGGTCTTCCGCCGTTATGCCGGCCGACCGCACGGAGGCTATCGAGGCGCCGCTCCAGGTGAGATCGTAGCGGACGACCGGTGCCGCGCCATTCCCGGCAATGTCCACCTTGCCCGCAATCGTGCCCTCGGCCCCGAGCGTCGGCGCGACGGTGTGGATCAAGGTGGCTGGCAGCTCGCTGATATCCGCCGAAATATCAAGCGTCTCGCCTGCCGTACCGGTGACAGCGACCGTACCCGTCGATGCCTGGATCGTCAGCCCATCGATATGCACGACGCCGTTCTCGATGGCGATGACGGTCGGCCGGGCAAGCTGCAAGGGAATGCGCTTGGCTGTCGCCGAGGCCGATGCAAGGCTTATCTCGGTCCGGCCGTCACGGCTCGCCAGATCGCCGGTCGCTGCGAGCGGAGAGCCCTCATATTCGGCACCGACCGAGAAGCCGGTTCTTTCCGCCTGTTGCTCGAAGGCGATATCGATGTCCGTCAGGCGGTTTTCGCCTTGGACGACGCTTTCGGCCCTGACACTGCCCTTGATCGCCAGGCTGGCAAGATCGGCGACGTCGACGTCGACCACGGGCTTGGCAATGGTCAATGCGTCCCGCCTGATGCTTTCGCCGCGGGCCGTCAGCGCGAGCGACGTGACGCCGTCGGCGGTCCGGATTGTCGCGGAGCCGGCAAGGTCGCCCGATGCCTGCTGCCCGGCCATGGCGGCAAGGAGGCCGAGATCGGGCAGGTTGAAGTCGATCGTCCCGTTCGGCTTGAAGTCGGCTGTAAGCTCCATCGCACCGGTCAGCCGGTTTTCGCCGATCTTTGCCTCGAGGGCGGGGATCGAGGTGCGGCCATCCCGGGTGACGACGTCGGCGCGGACGTCGATCGCCTGGCCGTCGAGGGTACCGGTTGCCGTCAGCTTCGCTTCGGGGCTCCCCGGCGTCACGGTAGCGTCGGCATTGACGACGAGATCGTCCAGTGTGCGGCCAGCGAGCGTCGCTCCGCTTGAGGTTATCTCTGCTTCGATACCGAGCTTGTTCAGAGGGCCTGAGGCGACCGCGTGGAAGGCGGCCGAGCCCTTCGCATCGGCGAGCAGCCGTCCGAGATCGGGCAGCGTCCCCTGGATGTCCGCAGTCAATGTGCTTCCGGCAAGCGCAACGGAGCCGGAGGCGTCGACCGCACCGGACTTTATGTCGAGTTCGCTCAACCGGACGCTGCCGTCCTGTTCCACGACCGCATTGCCCGCAAGGGCGATGGTCCTGTCGAACTTGTCGGCGAGCCCCGGCGGCAGGACCTCTCTGACGGCAAAGGCCTTGAATGCCGCCTCGAGCGTCGTTTCGACGCGATCGAAGCTGCCGGTGACCGTGCCGCCGATGCTCGCGCTTTCGATCTCCAGCGGGTCGAAACGGATGTCTTCCGGAGCAACGGCGATGGTGCCGTCGAGCTTCAGGGGCGCCTGCACCGCCCGATCGAGATCGGCATTTGCAAAGCGGCTCTCGGCGATTTCTACGGTCGTCTTCAGAGGACCGGACCGGGTCGCCAGATTGAAGGCGTCGCTCTGTGCCGACAGCCGGATGCCGCCCAATCGTCCCTGCGGCAGATTCACGGACGGCACATTGGCGGCGATGTCGAGGATTGCCGACTGCCCGTCGCCGATCAGCGACAGGTTTGCGGTGTCGACGAGCGCCTGCAACTCGCCGTCTTTCAGCGGCCAGCGGAAATCGAATGGCCCGCTCGTACCGGCGAGCCTTGCCTGGAGGTTGTTCTCACCGCGGCTGTCGACCGTGCCGGAGACATCGAGCGTCATGGCGCCGGTCGAAATCTTGCCCGCATCGATCCGGACCTTGCTCGTGCCGTCGAAGGCGGCCCTCAGGTCGATCCTGCTCTCGCCTTCGAAGAGCGGCCTGAAGGCCGGCGGCGTCAGCGTGGCGAAAGCGCCGCCGCCGGATACGGTAAGCATGTGCATTCCGTCGGCCGCGAGCACGTGCTGCCCGTCGAGCCGAAGGATCTCGCTTCCGTCGAGCGTAACCGTACCCGAGCCCGCCCAATCGGAAAGCGGTCCCTGTCCGGTCACGGTCATGTTGACGGCAGGTTCTCCCGGCAGGCGGAGCAGCCTCGCCAGAAGGCCGCCCTTCGGCTCCGCAAGCTCGGCTTCAAGCTTCAGCTGGTTGCCGGCCGGGTTGAAGACGACATCGGCTGTCGCGCGCGCATCAGGGCGGTCCCGTTCGGCGGCATCGAGCTCGAGAGCGATGCTGGAATTCGTCGCGTAGAGCTTGCCCTTGGCCGTCAGGAAATGATCTTCGCCTGCGATCTGTTTGCCGAGCACGATTTCCTTGAGGTCGAAGGCATCGATCTTCACGTCCACCGGAAGGGCAAATGTCGAGCGCACTTCCTGGGTCTCGGTCGAGGGGACGGGCAACCGTTCGACGCGGACCGTGCCGGCCGAAATCCTGCTGGCGTCGAAGCGAAGCGAGAATAGTTCTGCGGGCGACCAGTCCACCGAAAGGTCGCGGACCTCCGCATAAATGCCTTCGCCATCGAAGAGCGTAATGGTGCCGGCCGTGAAGTCGCCGGTCAGAAGCGCGCCCGGGTCGGCGATGCGTACGATCTGGTCGGGGGTTGCCGCATATTTCTCGATCGCCCAGGCGACGACGCGGGCGCCGGGCACCGTGAAGCCCAGAAAGCCGACGAGCAGGAGGAGCACGACCACGAGCGTGCCGAGGGCGGCGAAGAAGTACCGCAGCGCAGATCGAAGGAAAAAGGTGACCTGATTCATGTCCTATCCATAGTCCATGTTGCGCCGCTCTGGAATCGGTAGAGTGCCGGCACATCGCCCGGCAGGCGGGACTTCGCTCATCTTACCACGGTGTCGCGCGCATGCAGCAAATAGTCCGGGCATTAGAAGGACTGGCCGATACCGGCATAGATTCCGTAAGTGGTGCCCCCCGGATATTTGTTGAGCGGCACGGCGAAGTCGAGCCGGATCGGGCCGAAGGGCGTCGCATAGCGCAGACCGATGCCCGCGCCGGCCCGGATGTCGGAGAAATTGGGCGCCGTGTTTTCCGAAACGGTGCCGGCGTCGATGAACGGCACGATGCCGATCGTATCGGTGACGGCGATGCGGGCTTCGAGGGAGCCGCTCACATAGGAGCGTCCGCCGGTCAGTTCGTCATCGGCGTCGCGGGGGCTGATCTCCTGATAGGAATAGCCGCGCACCGACCCGCCACCGCCGAGGAAAAACCGCCGGGTCGCGGGAATATCGGAGAGTTCGTCGCCACCGACGAGCACGCCGGCGCCGAGCTTGCCGGCCAGCACGAAGCGCTTTTCCGTTCCAAACGCGTAATAGCCGGACGCGGAAGCTTCGAAGGAGCTGAAAAAGGTCTTTCCTTCGATTTCGTAGCTCGGTTTGGCATTGATCAGCGCCCGGTAACCCTCCGTCGGGTTCAGCTTATCGTCGCGTGCGTCGCGGACATATTCGAACGGGAGGGCGGCGGTGATATAGGAATTCGAACCGAAAGCGTCGTCGACATCCGCCCAGCCCACTTCCGCGCCGACGGAGAACGTGTCTTCGGGCGAAAGCTCGAAAGCGGCGCCAGCCGCAGCGGTAACCGTTTTGGCACTATAGGCGTCCGGATCGACGATCGCGGCCTTGACGCTTGCGGTAAAGGTCGATGCCGGTCCGAAGGCGCCGGGTTTCGCAAAGAGAATGCCGGCCGAATAATCGAGCCCGGCGACATCGGTGGTCTCGCCGAGGCGGTCGACCGAGCCTTCGATCCGAAGCGATTCTGCGCGTCCGAAGAGATTGCGGTGTCCCCAATAGCCCTGAAGTCCAAGGCCGTCCGTGGTCGAGACCTGTCCGCCGAAACCGAAATAGCGGTGCTTGCCTTCGGACACCTGGATGTTCATCGGGATCGTGCCGTCGGGCGCGAGCCCGTCGGCTTCGTTGATGGTGACGCTGGAAAACACGTTCAACTGCCGCAGCCGCTCGGCGGCCTTGCGAATATTCTCCGGCGAATATGGGCGGCCGTGGTTCAGGCGGGAATAATCCTTGACGAAATCCGGGTCGACCGTTCTGGCGCCGCTGACGGTCAGGTCGCCGACGGGCGCGACCGGCCCGCCATCGGCGCGGATCGTTACATCGACCGTGGAAGTCGCGTGATCGGCAACGACGCTGCGCTCGGCGAGCTTGGCCAGCGGCCTGCTCTGTTCCTTGAGATCGTTCACGATCTGCTCGCCCGCCTTGATGATCAAGGTCGAGTCGGCGCGGGCGCCACGCTTGAGGTCGTAGGCGGCTGGGTCGAGCCGCGCGGCGTCTCCCTCGAGCCTGACCGAGCCCAGCGTGAATGCCGGCCCGGGAGCAACGCGAACCACGACCGGTACGGGCTGGCCGTCGGGGAAAGCCGGGTCCGGGGGGAGGCTGTCGATGTCCTGGCCGTTGACCAGAATGCTGACGGTGCCGCCGTAACGCGCCTTTTCGTAGAGGACGGCGAGGAGCCGATCGCGGTCGTCGCGCGCCTTGATCGCCAGGCCAAGATCGCCCGAGACCGGTTCTTCCTGATCCTGAACGAGCCGCGAGCCGTTTTCCAGCGCCTCCCGGAGCTCCTCGTCATCCGTTCCCGGCTCGAAAGTCAGCGTATAGCGAACCGGGTCTATGACCTGAACTTCTTCTTCCGCGCTTTCGAAAAACCGCATGCCGAAAATCTTGAACGCGTGGGCCTGCTCGACGGAAACCGGGCCGAGCACGGCCGATGCCACGATTGTGAGCGCGGTCGCTGTCTTCCAGTGCGCAATACTCGATCGTGGTGGAGACATTCCTCTCCGCATCCCGTTTCAGGCGACTCTGTACCAACTGCCTGCATACGCGGCGTCGGCCAAGCTAGCAGGACATAGTTTTCCATCTGTTAACGATGACCGCTCGCCGCATCCACCCCGAAGCGGCGATTCCAAGACGATTTTTTGGCAGAAAGGACTCCCCTGTGGTGCTTCAGGCACAACGGAATACTTTTAAGCGGTAAGCGGCTTCTGCCGCGAAGCAGGCCCGCACCGAGGTCAGCTTACGAAGCGACCGGTGGAAGCGGGGGCGTCATTTCGCCGAAGCGCGCGAAAGGAAATCTCGGCAGAGGGAGACGACCTCGGACAGGTTGGTCTCCAGCAACCAATGGCCGCCGTCGATGAGATGCAGTTCGGCATCCGGCAGGTCGCGGAGATAGGCTCGGGCGGAGGCCTCGGGCATGTAGCCGTCCTGCGGACCCCAGACGATCAGCGTCGGCGGTCGATGTTCGCGCAGGTAACTCTGGTAGCGCTCGAACCAGGCGAGATTTTCCCGCAGCCCCGCGATGACGTCTATGGCGATCTCACGCCGCTTGGCCGTTGTCATGGACCAATGGAGCTTCCACAGGTCGGGAGAAATCCGCTCGGCAAGCTCGGGCCGGACGTCGTTGAGGTACTCGTCGCGGTATCCTTCCTCGCTTACGGCTTCGCCGAGTTTGGTCCGGCCCTCCGGCGTGGGATTGCGGAAATACTCCTGCAACGGTGCGTATTTAGGTCCGAGCTCATCCTCGTAAATGTCGCCATTTTGAATGATCAGTGCGGAAATGCGCTCCGGCCGGCGAATGGCCAGCCGAAGGCCGATCTGAGAGCCGAAGTCATGTAGATAAAGTGCGAAACGATCGAGGCCCAGGCGCCGGATGAAGGCTTCGAGAAAGTCTGCGAAGCCGTCGAAGCCGTAGGCGAAGTCGTCCGGCGTGTCGCTGTATCCGGATCCGGGGAAATCCGGAGCGACAAGCCTCCACCGGTCGGCCAGCAGCGGCATGAAATTGCGAAACTCGTAGGATGAGCACGGGTAGCCGTGGGGAAGGAGCACGATCGGCGCGTCCGGCGGTCCTGCCTCCCGGTAGAAGACCCGGATGCCGTCCAGATCGAGGAAGCGGTGTTTCACGGAGCCTGGCGAATCGATCATAGGAGCACCTCACATGCGCTGACCAGTGCCGAACAATGAGCGCATGCGATGGTTCCATGCCTGTCGGCAGGCTGCTCCGCAGCTTCTTTTCAAGTGGCTGCTAATTTAGATAGGCGATCACGTCGGGGTGCTATAGAATCGCCCTGGACCGCTTGAACCCGGGAGTCCGGAAGAAGGTGCTCCCGCCAAACGTTTGTTGGCAAACCGATGGAACAGAGACTAGCCGCAGTGCTGGCAGCCGATATGGCAGGCTATAGCCGCCTGATGGAGGCCGATGAAGCCGGTACGATCGCCCGCCTCAGGACTCATCGGATAGAACTGATCGATCCGGCCATTGCAAAGAACAAGGGCCACCTCATCAAGACCACGGGCGACGGTATGCTGGTCGAATTCCAGAGCGTGACCGACGCGGTAAAATGCGCCGTCGAGATCCAGAGCCGCATGAAGCGGCGCAATGCCGACGTGGCGCAGGACCGGCGGATCGAATTCAGGATCGGCATCAATCTCGGCGACATCATCTTCGAGGAGGACGACATCTTCGGCGACGGCGTGAACATCGCCGCCCGTATTGAGCAGCTGGCCGATGTGGGCGGCATCTGCGTGACGGCTGCGGTGGCGACGCAGGTCGCCGACCGGATCGATGTCCCCATCGAGGATCTGGGCGAGAAGATGCTGAAGAACATCAGCCGCCCGATTCATCTCTTCCGAGTCGGGATCGAGGGGCCTGTCCTGCCATCCTTCCCGGAGGCTACGGATGCGCCGCGCTCCGTTTCCAAACCTTCGATCGTGGTGCTGCCGTTCGACAATATGAGCGGCGATCCCGACCAGGAGTTTTTCGCAGACGGCCTGACGGAGGACATCATCACCGAGCTGTCCCGCCGGCACGAGCTGTTCGTCATCTCGCGCAACTCCAGCTTCGTCTACAAGAACCAGCCGGTAAACGTGCGCGAGGCGGCCGAGAAGCTCGGAGCGCAATATCTGGTGGAGGGCAGCGTCCGCAAGATCGGCGACCGGGTGCGCGTGACGGTCCAGCTCATCGACGCGGTCAACGACGCTCATATCTGGGCAGACAAATACGACCGGAGACTGGACGACATCTTCGCCATCCAGGACGAGGTGACGGCGGCGATAGCGGCAACGCTTCCGGGGCGCGTCGAGGCCGCGCAGCGGGACCTGCTCGCCCGCACGAAGCCGGCCAATATGGCGGCCTACGAATGTGCCCTTGCCGCCAAGGTGCTGCATCACCGGAGCACCGTCGCGGATAACGAGCAGGCCCGGGCCCTCATCGACAGGGCTGTCGCGCTCGATCCCGACTATGCGCATGCCCATGCCTGGCGGGCCTGCATCCTCGGGCAAGCCTGGGTCCACGGCTGGTGCGAAGACAAGGATGCGGTCTGGGCCGAGATCGTTGCGGAGCTGGACCGGGCGCTGGCGCTCGACGACAACGACGCCGACGTGCATCGCATCCTCGCGGCGGTAAACGTGAACAACAATGCGCTGACGACGGCGCGCTACCATCAGGAGCGTGCCCTTTCCCTCAATCCCAATTACGACCTGGTTGTGGTCCAGCAGGGCGAACTGCTGACCTGGCTGGGGCGACCGGAAGAGGGGGTCGAGTGGATCCGCAAGGCCATGCAGCTCAATCCTCATCATCCGGAACGCTTCTGGAGCCACCTCGGCAAGGCTCATTTCGCCGCCCGGCAGTATGGAGAGGCGGTCGAGGCCTTCATGCACCTCTCGGTGATGGACCACGTCCAGCATGCATTCGTCGCGGCCTGCTACGGCTGGCTCGGGGATGACATTGCGGCTCACGCCCATATGGAGAAGGTCCGGGCGCTCGCCCCGGATTTCGACCGCGACGCGTTCCTCGCCACGCAGCACTACGTCCAGGAATCGGACCTGCAACACCTCAGCGAAGGGCTTGTCAAAGCGGGAGCGAAGGGCGGATCGGCGGCGGCGAACGGGATCGCAGCGCAATAGCGCTCCTTCGGGAACATTCCGGCGGACATGAAGGGCCCCGGATCGTTCCGGGGCCGTCGATCCGGCCGTTGCGGCACTCAGCAGCGGTCGATGTAGCGGCGGCCGTAGCGGTCGCGGTAGTAGCACTGGCCCGGCTGGTCGGTGACGTGGCCGATAACGGCGCCGGATACGCCGCCGATCGCCGCGCCGACAGCCGCGCCGCGGACGTCGCCGGTGACCGCGCCCCCGATGATTGCCCCCGATACGGCGCCGATACCGGCACCCTTTTCGGTTTGCGTGCAGCTCGCGACCGACAGGGCGACCAACACAAGCGCGATGGCTTTCTTCATGATGTCCTCTCCGATTTCGACGGATTCAGCGTCCGCCTCGTCCGTCCTATAGTGATGGGAGGGTGCGAACCGCGGCCCTCCACTTGAACTTGCATTCGAACATAACCCGCCGCCGAGGAAAATGCACGGATACGGCGAGATCGTTCTTATGCCACATAATGCGATCTTTCCTGAACGGAACATGAAGGAGCTGTTGCCGGGGTTACATACGCGCTCGCATTTTTTTGCCCCTTGTGGCGCGAAACGGTTGCGGCGGCCCGAAAAAAAGACAAATGTTACAACGTCGCCACGCGGGCTCGGGAGGAGCGGACCGCTGGCGGAAGGGCAATCGATATCGGTCGGCGCGTACTTCGAGTCGCGTGAACGCATCTCACCCGATTTGAAGCCGCGCTCGACTCTGGACCGACCCGGAGGAGCGAAATGGCGAAAATAACGATGACGGTCAACGGCCGCCAGGTAAGTGGTACCTGCGACGACCGAACGCTGCTGGTGCACTTTATCCGCGAAAATCTCGGCCTGACCGGGACCCATGTCGGCTGCGACACGACGCAGTGCGGCGCTTGCGTCGTTCACATGGACGGGCAATCGGTGAAAAGCTGTTCCATCCTTGCCGCTCAGGCGGCCGGCTCGACGATCACGACGATCGAGGGCCTGGCGTCGAACGGCGAGCTTCACCCGGTCCAGGCGGCTTTCAAGACGTATCACGGACTGCAATGCGGCTTCTGCACGCCGGGCATGGTTATGACCGCCGTCGACATGATCCGTCGACATGGCGGCAATCTTGACGAGGCGACGGTCCGCGCCGAGCTGGAAGGCAACATCTGTCGCTGCACCGGCTATCACAACATCGTCCAGGCGATCCTGGCCGCCGCGGCCGGGACGGACGGCGTTCGCCAGGCGGCAGAATGAGGAAACCCAAAGGGAGCGCGATGCCAGGCGAGCATCGCACGTGATTTTCGTCATTCCGCTCGAGCGGAAATTCGTTGCAAGACTTCGGGAGGAGATAGGCAATGGGCGTTGAAGGCATCGGCGCGCGGGTGGCGCGCAAGGAAGACAAGCGCTTCCTGACCGGCAAGGGGCGTTATACGGACGACATGGTCGTGCCCGGCATGAAATATGCGGTTTTCGTGCGCAGCCCGCATGCGCATGCGACCATCAGGAGCATCGACGCGACGTCGGCCAAGGCGATGCCGGGCGTGATCGACGTGCTCGACGGCAAGCAACTGCTGGCGGATGGGATCGGCAATCTCATCTGCGGTTGGATGATCCACTCGAAGGACGGCTCACCGATGCGCATGGGCGCCTGGCGGCCGCTTGCCCACGAGACCGTGCGCTATGTCGGCGACGCGGTGGCGATCGTCGTCGCCGACAGTGTTGCGCAAGCCCGCGATGCGGCGGAAGCGGTGGTCGTGGATTACGAAACCCTGCCGGTCGTCACCGATACGCTCCAGGCTCTGGGCGAAGGCGAGCCGCAGATCCATCCGGAAGCGCCGGGCAATCTGATCTTTGATTGGGAGCTTGGCGACGCGGGCGCGACCGACCAGGCGATCGCTGCTGCGGCGCATGTCACGGAACTGAAGATCATCAACAACCGCCTGTCGCCGAATGCGATGGAGCCGCGCGCGACACTCGGTATCTATGATGCCGGCGACGACCATTTCACCTGCTATACCACCAGCCAGAACCCGCATCTTGCCCGGCTGGTGATGAGCGCCTTCTACAATGTCGCGCCCGAGAACAAGCTCCGGGTGATCGCTCCGGACGTCGGCGGTGGCTTCGGCTCCAAGATTTTCATCTATCCGGAAGAGATCGTCTGTCTGTGGGCCTCGAAGCGTACCGGCGTGCCGGTGAAATGGACCGCGGACCGCACCGAGGCCTTCCTGACGGACGCGCACGGCCGCGATCATGTGTCGACGGTGAAGATGGCATTCGACAGCAGCAATCGGATCACCGCGCTGAAGGTCGATACCATCGCCAATCTCGGCGCGTATATGTCTCTCTTCTCCTCCTGCGTGCCGACCTATCTCTATGCGACGCTCCTCTCCGGGCAGTATGCGATCCCGGCGATCCATGCCAATGTCCGCACCGTCTATACCAATACGGCGCCGGTCGACGCCTATCGCGGCGCCGGGCGGCCGGAGGCCACATACCTGCTGGAGCGCACGATCGAGACGGCCGCGCGCGAGCTCGGCGTTTCCCCTGCGGAACTCAGGCGCATCAACTTCATCCGCACCTTCCCCCATCAGACGCCGGTGATCATGAACTACGATGCGGGCGATTACGAAGCGTCGCTCAAGGGGGCGATGGAGGCGGCCGACTGGGACGGTTTCGCCGCGCGCAAGGCGGAAGCCGAGCGGCGGGGAATGAAGCGCGGCATCGGCATGAGCTGCTATATCGAAGCCTGCGGACTGGCGCCTTCCGCCGCCGTCGGCTCGCTCGGCGCCGGCGTCGGCCTGTGGGAATCGGCCGAAGTCAGGGTCAACGCGGTCGGCACGATCGAGGTGATGACCGGCTCGCACAGCCACGGCCAGGGACACGAAACGACCTTCGCCCAGGTGGTTGCGGAGCGTTTCGGCGTACCGATCGACAGCGTCAATATCGTCCATGGCGATACCGACAAGGTGCAGATGGGCATGGGAACCTATGGTTCCCGCTCCGGTGCCGTCGGAATGTCGGCCGTCTTCAAGGCGCTCGACAAGGTCGAGGCCAAGGCCAAAAGGATTGCGGCCCATCTGATGGAGGCGGACGAGAGCGACATCGTCATCGAGGACGGCGCGCTCAAGGTGGCCGGCACCGACAGGTCGGTCCCTTGGTCGCAGGTGGCGCTTGCTTCCTATACGGCCCATAACCTGCCGCCCGGCATGGAGCCGGGCCTCAAGGAGGGCGCCTTCTACGATCCCAGCAACTTCACCTTCCCGGCGGGTTGCTATATCTGCGAAGTGGAGGTGGATCCGGAAACCGGCCAGACGAAGATCGTGCAGTTCGTCGCGGCGGACGATTTCGGAAATATCATCAACCCGCTGATCGTCGAGGGCCAGGTGCATGGCGGGCTGGCGCAGGGCATAGGCCAGGCGCTGCTCGAAGGGGTGCATTACGACCAGAGCGGGCAGCTGCTGACGGCGAGCTACATGGACTACGCCATGCCGCGCGCCGACGACCTGCCTTCGTTCACGGTGACGACCTCGAACACGCCCTGCCCGAGCAACCCGCTCGGCGTCAAGGGCTGCGGCGAGGCGGGGGCGATCGGCTCGCCGCCGGCGCTGATCAACGCCATCACGGACGCGATCGGCACCAACGAGCTCACCATGCCGGCGACCTCGCAAAAGGTCTGGGCGGCGGTGCATAGCGCGCATTGATCGGGAGGACTTGAAATGTATGAGACCAACTATCATCGGGCCTCCTCGGTCGAAGAGGCAGCGAAGCTGATGGGGACCGCCGCGGAGGGAAAATATCTCTCCGGCGGCATGACGCTCATCCCGACGATGAAGCAGCGGCTCGCCGCCCCGAGCGACCTTGTCGATCTCAGGCACATTGCCGAGATGAAGGGGATCACCGTCGACGGCCGGTCGGTCAGGATCGGCGCGGCGACGACGCATGAGGAGGTCGCGACCTCCGCCGCGCTTGCCGCGGTCTGTCCGGCCATTTGCGGGCTTGCCAGCCACATAGGTGATCCGCATGTCCGCCACATGGGTACGATCGGCGGCTCCATCGCCAACAACGATCCGGCGGCGGACTATCCGGCCGCGATGCTGGCGCTCGATGCGGTGATCGTCACCGACAGGCGCGAGGTCAAGGCTGAAGACTTCTTCACCGGTCTCTTCGAAACGGCGCTCGAAGACGGTGAGATCGTGACGGCCGTCCGCTTCGAAGCGCCGGCGAAAGCGGCCTATCGGAAGTTCCCCAATCCGGCATCGCGCTATGCGATGACCGGCGTCTTCGTCGTCCGTCGTGACGATGGCGCAGTGCGCGTTGGCGTGACCGGAGCCGGGTCGGACGGCGTCTTCCGCCATCCGGACCTCGAGGCGGCGCTTGCCGCCAACTGGTCGCCGGGTGCCGTCGACAATGTGAAGGTGGACGATTCGAACCTGCTTTCCGATATTCATGCAAGCGCTGCCTATCGCGCCAATCTCGTCAAGGTGATGACGAAACGCGCCGTGGCGGCCGCCTGACGGACCAACTTTGGTATCGAAAAAGGGCGGCAGCGGCCGCCCTTTTTCCGCAATTGCTTGACTTCGATCGATGTTCGGGAGAATGAAGTTTTGCTAGCCATTTTGGAATGGTTCAAAACTGGACTTTCGGACTCCGTGTCGAGGTCGAGTCTGATTACCGCGGAAA
This sequence comes from Sinorhizobium sp. P24N7, assembly GCF_042436655.1. Classification (NCBI taxonomy): domain Bacteria; kingdom Pseudomonadati; phylum Pseudomonadota; class Alphaproteobacteria; order Hyphomicrobiales; family Rhizobiaceae; genus Sinorhizobium; species Sinorhizobium sp. P24N7. The sequence continues at coordinate 399,776 of NZ_JBHMIW010000006.1, forward strand.
GGTTTGAAAATGTGTCGTCATTTTCCATCGCCTTTCCCGCTTGCCAGGCACGACACGCGCCGCGCAGAATAACCGGGGTCTGGGGGCCGAGAGGCCTTTTGCCGCAGCCCGCGCGTCGGAGCCTGTCCGGGGTTGACCACTGATCGCTTTGTAGGAAGAAAGGCGACAGGGCACTGGAGATGATGATGGATTTCGAGAGTTTCTTCAAAAACGAGCTGGATGGGCTGCATCAGGAAGGCCGTTACCGGGTTTTCGCCGATCTCGCTCGCCATCGCGGCAGCTTCCCCAAGGCGACGCGCTACACGGCCGATGGCGCCCAGGAAGTGACCGTATGGTGCTCGAACGACTATCTCGGCATGGGCCAGTGTCCCATCGTCACCGAGGCGATGAAGATCGCGATCGATGAATGCGGCGCCGGCGCCGGCGGCACCCGCAACATCTCCGGCACCAACCATTACCATGTGCTGCTCGAGCGCGAGCTCGCCGACCTGCACGGCAAGGAATCGGCTCTTCTGTTCACCTCCGGTTACGTTTCGAACTGGGCCGCGCTCGGGACGCTCTGTTCCAAAATTCCCGGCGTTATCGTCTTTTCGGATGCCGGCAACCACGCTTCGATGATCGAGGGCATCCGCCACTCGAAATGCGAGCGGGTCATCTTCAAGCACAATTCGGTGGCGGACCTCGAGGCTAAGCTTGCAGCCGCCGACCCGCGCGCGCCTAAAATCATTGCCTTCGAATCCGTTTATTCGATGGATGGCGACATCGCGCCGATCGAGGCATTCTGCGATCTCGCCGACAAATACGGCGCGATGACCTATCTTGACGAAGTTCATGCGGTCGGCATGTACGGCCCGCGCGGCGGCGGCATTGCCGAGCGCGAGGGGCTGATGCACCGGCTGACGGTCATCGAAGGCACGCTCGGCAAGGCCTTCGGCGTCATGGGCGGCTACATCACCGGATCGGCGGCGCTTTGCGACTTCATCCGCTCCTTCGCTTCCGGTTTCATCTTCACCACGGCGCTGCCGCCGGCGCTCGCCGCCGGGGCGCTCGCCTCCATTCGCCACCTGAAGGAAAGCCAGGTCGAACGCTTCGCGCATCAGGAGCGCGTGCGCCGGCTTCGTTCGCTGCTCGACCAGCGCGGTATTCCGCATATGGTCAATCCGAGCCATATCGTGCCGGTCATCGTTGGCGACGCCGCCAAGTGCAAGTGGATATCCGACCTGCTGCTCGACAATTTCGGCATCTACGTCCAGCCGATCAATTACCCGACCGTGCCGAAGAAGACCGAGCGCCTGCGCATCACGCCGACCCCCCTGCATTCTGACGCCGATATCGACCATCTGGTCGGCGCGCTGCATTCGCTCTGGTCGCGTTGTGCGCTGGCGAGGGCCGTGGCGTAAGCTCCGGCGAGCTCTGGCGGGGAGAGGGACTTCCTCGCCCGAACCTCTGTTTCGTAGCAGCGCTCGTGTGGTGCAAGGCGCTGCCACTTGTCCCCTTCGCCCCGCCTACGGGCCAGCAGGCTGGATGAGGGCGGATTCACCCCCAACAACTCTCTACCGGATCATCTCGGCAGCCGCCCGCCGCGCTTTTTCATCCGCGGCAAAGACGTCGTCCATGTTCGCCGCAGCCGGCAGGCCGGCAAGCGCGTCCATCACTCTCTCGACGATTTCCGCCATGGCCAGGAAGCCGACGCGGCCTTTGATGAACGCCTCGAGTGCGGTCTCCTTGGCGCCGTTCAGCACGGCACCCTGGACGCCGCCTTCCTCCATGGCGCGGCGCGCGAGCCTCAGCGCCGGGAAGCGGACTTCGTCCGGGGCTTCGAAATCGAGCCGGGCGAGCCTGGCGAAGTCCAGGCGCTCGACCGGCAGACGGCAGCGCTCGGGGTAGGAAAGCGCATAGCCGATGGCCGTGCGCATGTCGGGGCAGCCGAGCTGGGCGAGGACGGACCCGTCCGTATAGCCGACCATCGAGTGGATCACGGATTGCGGGTGGACGATCACCTCGATCTGGTCCGGCCTCAGGCGGAAGAGGTGGCGCGCCTCGATCATCTCGAGCGCCTTGTTGAACATGGAGGCGCTGTCGATCGAGATCTTGAGGCCCATGGACCAGTTCGGATGGGCGCGGGCCGTATCCGCCGTCACATGCCGCATTTCGTCGAGGGTGCTGGTGCGGAACGGACCGCCGGAGGCGGTAAGCACGATGCGCTCGACGGCATGGCGCTGGTCGTTCTCCAGCACCTGGAAGATCGCATTGTGCTCGCTGTCGACCGGCAGCAGCCGTCCGCCGCCCGCGCTGACGGCTTCGATGAAAAGGCTGCCGGCGGAAACGAGGCATTCCTTGTTGGCGAGTGCGATGTCGGCGCCGCGGCGGGCGGCGGCAAGTGTCGGGCCAAGACCGGCATTGCCGACGATCGCCGCCATAACCCAGCCTGCGTCCCGTTCGGCCGCCTCGATCAGGCCGCTGCGCCCGGCGGCGACGTCGATACCGCTGCCGCTCAGCGCCTCCCTGAGTTCGCCGTAGCGATGCTCGTCGGCGGTGACTGCGAGCTCCGCGCCGACGCGGCGGGCCTGCTCCGCAAGCAACGGGATGTTGCCGTTGCCGGTCAGCGCGGCGATGGCGAATCGATCGCGCCCGCCGAGCCGTTCGACCACGTCGAGCGTATTGGTCCCGATCGATCCGGTGGAACCCAGTATCGTCAGACGGCGCTTGAAATCATCGCCGGATGCCATGCCAAAATCCCGTATTCTTCTCGTTCTAATGATTTTACTAGGCTCTACAGCCGAATACTGCCGGCAACAAGGGTGAAGTCATCGCCCTTCTCCAAGAGGCAGCGCTCGGGTAAGAATCGTTAACACCGTCGAACGATGATTTGTCTGAGGAGTTTTCGATGCTGCAAGCCCTGACCGCCGCATCTTGCGCCTGCGTGCTGATCGAGCTTGCCTCCATGCAGACGGTGGCTGCCGAAAAGGTGCCGGAGGCGCTCGTCGGCTCGTGGCTTGCCGAGGACATAGGCGGCCGGGGCGTGATCGATGATCTTCAGACGACGCTCGAGATTCGTGAGGACGGCACCTATGGCGGCATGGCCGGCTGCAATCACTTCACCGGAACGTTCGGCCTCTCCGGCGCGACGATCACCTTCGGGCCGGCTGCCGCCACCCGCAAGATGTGCGTACCGGCGGTCATGGACCAGGAGCGGAAGTTCTTCGAAGCGCTGAAGACGGAGCTTACCTGGCGAATAGAGGGAACCAAGCTCTTTCTCGGCGGGCGAAACGAGAAGAGCGTGCTGCAGCTAACCTCGATGCAGTCGCGGAACGGCAACCGGGCAGAACTGACGATCGAAATTCCCGACGTCGGCACAGTCGACCGGCGGACGGTTCTCTATGCCTGCGGCGACAAGACGATCGAGGTCGAATACATCGACGCCGGGTCCGCGTCGCTCGCGACCTTCACTATCGAGGGCACGTTCATCGTGGCATCGAACGTGATTTCCGGATCGGGAGCCAGATATGCCGGCGGCCGATATGTCTGGTGGACGAAGGATGGCGAGGCGACGCTTTTCGATACGATGAAGGGCGAGGAGGACCCGGGGATAGCGTGCAAGGAAGTAGAATAGCGGGGCCGCTCGACACAGGCTGGACGGGATTGTACGTCTGAACCATGCTGAGATGGAGGCCGGATAGAAGGGGAGAACGATCCGGAGGGATCGGGCAACGGCGAAGGCCTTCAGGGGGCAGGGCTTCGGAGCAGCCGCTACCGCCGGCTGGTCGGGCTTGCCTGAACTGCGCTCTCGTACCCTGTTCTACAGCACGGATCGAGAAAATCACGCATCGCAGCGCATTGCCGCCCGCCTCGGCCTTCGGCTTCGAGGAGCAAGCTTGAGGGTAGACTAGAGCCTTTCTCGGAATCGCGGAAACTCTCTAACCCCTTGTTTTCCGCAATGCCGGGCGGAAAACCGCTCAGCACGGGAACATGCGGAACTCACGCGCTGCTGTTTGTGTCGCTACCTTCGTCCAATTCATGGAATTGGATAAAGCCATATTGCTCCAGCCACTCGCGAAGGATGAGGCGGATTATTTCGTCCCGGGTCATCTGGAGTTCTTCGCAGGCCAGAGCGAGGGCCAACTCAACGTCATCCGCGAAGATCATCGCTTCACCTGCATAGTACAACCACGAGCTAGAAGGGTCTCACAGCACCGGTTGCAGTCAAGGATTACGGAGCGTGCTCAATGGGATAAGCCAAAATGGGCTAAGACTATCGCCCATTTCATATCGGACTTAAGTCTCAAAGGAACGCACCGCGCGTCGGATACGCGCGGTGCTCGAACTTTCATCCGCTTCGATCAGGCGAAGAGAAAATCGGCGCTGCTGAAGTGGGAGGCGGCGAGGGTATTCGTCGGATCGTCGACATGGATCGACAGCGCATTGCCCGTCGAATCGTAGCCTTTCAACATCACGTCTCCGCTGGCGTCATCATACGCGAAAATCGTACCGGCCGTGCCGGAGCTCGAATATTGCTTGATTCCGAGGTTCTCCAGGACAAGCAGATCGGTGCCGTCCTGAAAGTCCATCACGGAGTCCCGTCCGACGAGCGAACCCGCGCCCTTGAAGACGAAGCGGTCGGCATCGGCGCCACCCCACAGGATGTCGCTTCCCGCGTCGCCAAGAAGGGTATCTCTGCCCGCGTCGCCGCGAAGCGTGTCGTTTCCGTCTCCGGCAATGACAAGGTCGTTGCCGAGGCCGCCAGCAAGCACGTCGTCGCCAGCTTCGCCCGTCAGGATATCGTCTCCGGCATCTCCGAATGCCCGATCGTTGCCGGCGCCTGCGGCAATCCGATCGTTACCGTTACCGCCGTGGGCTTCGTCGATGCCGCCCTCGGAGTCGAGCACGTCATTCCCATCACCGCCATCGAGGTAGTTGTTCCCGTCGCCGCCATCGACGATGTCGTCGCCGATGCCGCCATAGACCCGGTCGTTTCCGGATTGGCCCTTCAGGGCGTCGTTGCCCTCTTCGCCGTAGATCGTATCGTTGCCGGCACCACCACCGACCGCCTGCTGCGTCAGCTTGCCCGTCGCGGGATCAATGCGGTTGTTGAAGCCGTCGTTTCCAGAGCCGGCATAGATGATGTCGTCTCCCACTCCGCCGTCGATGTATTCCTCGCCGGCGCCCCCATAGATCTGGTCGTTGCCGGCGTCTCCGAGGATATGGTCATGGCCATCGCCGCCGTTGATGATGTCATTGCCGTCTTCGCCGGAAAAGATATCGTTGCCGAGCCCGCCGATCAGCGTGTCGGCGCCCGCGCCGCCGTCGAAGCTGTCATTGCCGTCGCCGCCTTCCGCGTAGTCATCGCCCGCTCCGGCCTTGAAAAAGTCGTTGCCAAGCCCGCCATAGAGCAAGTCGTTGCCAAGCCCGCCGTCGAGATAGTCGTCACCGGCATTACCCCAAATGGAATCACTGCCATCATAGCCGCGGATCGTGTCCGCAAGATTCGTACCCATGAGCTTGTTGGCGACGTTGGTTCCATTGATGTTCATTCGTTTACTCCCTGCTGTTTTGACGGCGGGGGTGGTGAAGTTCGAATGAGGCGTAACGGTGACACGCCTTAAGCCGGAATTACGCGCGTGGAACAAGCTGTTGTTTACGCGAAAGGAAAAGGGCGGCAGTTGTGTGGATAACGTTTTTTCCCGCCTCTCGGAGAGCTTTCAGCTATCGGAAAGTTCGGGAGCAAGCGGAAGCCCTATCCCTTTGACGAATGCTGAAAGGCTTGGCCGATTGCGGATTAATGCTTCGCAAGCGTAACGGTCATAAGGCTCTTTCCAGCCCCGCCGTAACCTGACTTAAAGGCGGCAGAAGGCAACAGCAGCGGCAGGCCTATGACCAGACCGTCAGGTAAGAGTGCGGGAGAAGTAAGCTAGCCGGCCTTCTTCAACCCGGCGGCCTTGCGAAGGTCGTCATTCATTCGGCTCTGCCAGCCTTTGCCGGTCGCCTTGTAATGCTCGATAATGTCCGGATCCAAGCGGATGGATAGCTGCTGCCTGGGCTTCTCGATGGCTGGCCGGCCCCTGGCACGCTTGATGCTCTCGGCGAGGTCGGGAAAAGCCTCGACGAAGGGCTTGGCTTGCCTAAGCTGCTCGTCGGTAGCCTCGGGAGCATCCGGGTCGCTGGCTATCTTGCGCTGAATTTCTGCCTCCTCCTTGTCGGAGATATGGCGAATGCGGCGGGATGGGTTCGTCATAGTAAGCTCCTTTCCTTCCGGCTGGCGTCACGCATGGAGATAATCGAAATACCTTCCGAGCCAAGGCGACCGAAGACCACGGCAATCACGCCATTGCGCAGGACGCCGATTGCCATGAAGCGGCCTTCCTTGGCCGGGACCACTACGGACGAAGAGAAGAACTCCATGTCGAGCTCGGCGAAATCATAGGCGTGCTTGCCGATGTTGGTCTGGCGCTTGGTTTCGTCGTACGTGATCTTCATGCATTTTTTGTATCACGTTTAATTCCGAATGCAAAAATAAAAGTGATACGGAAAATGTGATACCGAAAAGCGAGGCTTTTGGATGACCGACGAAACCCGAAATAACGGCTTCCATCCTGCCGAAGGACCGCAACGTCAACATCAATATGGAAAACTGAGGGATGACCGGCTTATCATGTCGCATGGAGTCGCCAGCAAGAGGTTGGTAATGCTTGGAAATCAAGGGAGATCGTTGCGAGGCCGTGCGACACGGCTTTAAGCGGACCTCTCTGCGGCCGCATCAGCTAAGTTCGTGAATTTATTGATACGAAGATGGTGATCCCGGCGCGATTCGAACGCGCGACCCCCAGATTAGGAATCTGGTGCTCTATCCTGCTGAGCTACGGGACCACTCGGAATAGACCCATACAAAAGCGAGGCTCTTTCGCCAAGTGTTTTTCGGCGATCGCAGCCGATTTGCAGGCGCTCCCGAAGATGGGGGGCAGATCCCGATGAATTGAGGCCGCGTCGACCCAAAATCATGAACGTGATCGATTCAAGTCGTTTGAGCGGCATGCGGGCAGCAAACCGCACACAGTTTTCCTCATCCCACTAGCGTCCCCGATACGGTGGATGCTAAGCAAGGCCCGCGGCGCCGGAGGAGAGGCTGCCGCGTTTCTCGCCAACGATCATTATCCCAAAGACCAGATATATGTTTATCGGAATTGACTGGGGCGGCACGAAAATGGAGGTCATCGCGCTCGATCGCGACGGCGAGACGCGTGCCCGCCATCGTGTCCCGACACCCACCAGCGGCTATGAGGATTGCGTCCGTGCCGTCGTAGAGCTCGTCGCCTCGGCCGAAAGCACCGCCGGCGAGCGCGGCTCGGTCGGCATCGGCATACCTGGAAGTCCCAATCCGCGCACCGGCATCGTGCGCAATTCCAATGCGGTGCTCATCAACGGCAAGCCGCTCGGGCGGGATCTTGCGGCTGCGCTCGGACGTGAGGTGCGCCTGGCCAACGACGCCAATTGCCTTGCGGTCTCCGAAGCCGTCGACGGGGCGGGGAAGGACGCGGGCGTCGTCTTCGGCGTGATCGTGGGTACGGGCCATGGCGGGGGTCTGGCGATCGGCAAGAAGGTTCACGCCGGCTACCAGGGCGTCGCGGCCGAGATCGGCCATTATCCGCTGCCCTGGATGACGAAGGACGAATATCCGGGGCACAGGTGCTGGTGCGGCAAGCTCGGTTGTCTCGACATGTATGCCTGCGGCACCGGTCTGGAACTCGACTACCGCATGACGACCGGGACGGACCGGCGCGGGCGGGACATCATCGAGGCGAAGCGCGCGGGCGATCCGGTGGCAATCGGTGTCTACGAGCGCTTCGTCGACCGGCTGGCCCGCAGCCTCGCGCTGTTGACCAACATCGTCGATCCCGACGTCTTCGTGCTCGGCGGCGGCATGTCCAATGTCGACGAGATTTACGGCGAGTTGCCGGCATCGATCACCAGATATCTCTTCGGCGACAGTTTCGAGACGCCGATCCGCAAGGCGGTGCACGGCGACAGTTCCGGTGTGCGCGGCGCCGCATGGCTTTGGAAGGATTAATCGCCAGGCGGGAAATTTGCAGGATCGCGCATCGCACTCGTCCAGTTCGACCACTGACCAAGCGGAGGCATTATGAACATAGACAATGATCTGCGCCGGATTGCGCTGCAGGAGCAGCAATTGCAGTTCGACCGCTTCGATCTCGAGACGGCCTGGAAGCTGGGCGCAACGCTTCGCCGGATGGCCGCGGAACGCAAGCTCGGCTGCGTCATCGACATCACGCTCTATTCCATGCAGGTCTTCTATGCGGCCCTCGATGGGGCGACGCCGGACAATCCGAACTGGGTGCGCCGCAAGCGCAACACGGTGTTCCGCCTGTTCAAGAGCAGCTACGCCACCGGGCTCAGCCTTCTCAAGCAGCAAACGAATTTGCAGGCGAAGCTCGGCCTGCCGGATGCCGAGTTTGCCGCCCATGGCGGCAGCTTCCCGATCGTCGTCAAGGGAACGGGCTGCATCGGCGCCGTCACCGTTTCCGGCCTGCCGCAGCGGGAGGACCATAATCTCGTGGTCGAGGCGCTGGCAGAACTTCTCGGCGCGGATCACGACGCGCTGAAGCTGGAAAGCTGACGGAAAGCGGATGGGCATGGATATTCATCTCCAGGCAGGCGAACTCGCGGGCTGGCTGAACGATGCTGCCTTGCCGCTCTGGCGGCAGAAAGGCTTCGACGGGGAGGGCGGCGGCGGCTTCGTCGAGACGATCGACATGAAAGGCGAACCGACGCGGGCCGACCGCCGCTCCCGCGTGCAGCCCCGGCAGGTCTACTGCTTCGCCGCGGCCGGCCGGCGTGGCTGGAATGGAGACTGGCGCACCGCCGCCGAAGGCGGCCTTCTTTATTTCGATCGCGTCTACGGACAGCCGGGCGGCTTTTACGGGGCGCTGGCGAATGCCGACGGCAAGCTCATCGACGCATCCTTCGACCTCTACAACCAGGCTTTCGCCTTGCTTGCCTTCGCCCATCTGGCGGAAGTCCTGCCGGAGCGCGGAGCCGAGATGGTGGGGCGCAGCGACAAACTCAGGCGGCGGCTCGAAACCCGTTGCAAGCATCCGCTCGCCGGCTTCGAGGAGGACGAGCCGCCGCGCCTGCCGCTCGGCTCCAATCCGCACATGCATCTCTTCGAAGCCTGCCTCGCAAGCGAGGAGGCGGAAGGATTCGACCGCGTCGCCTGGGCCAATCTCGCCGACGAGATTGCGCATCTGGCCATGGACCGGTTCATCGACGCCGGGAGCGGGGCGCTGCGTGAGTTCTTCGACCACGACTGGGCGCCGTTCCCCGGCGAAAAAGGCCGTATCGTCGAGCCGGGGCACCATTTCGAATGGGCATGGCTCCTCCTGCGCTGGGCGGAACGGCGCGGCAATGCGCAGGCGATCGTCGAGGCGCGGCGGCTTTTCGATATCGGCGAAAAATATGGAACATGCCCCGAGCGGGACGTGATCGTCATGACGCTCCTCGACGATTTCTCCGTTGCCGATCCGACAGCGCGGCTTTGGCCGCAGACGGAGTGGCTGAAGGCGGCGATCCGATTTGCGGCGTTGACCGAAGGTGCGGAAAAAGAGCGTTATCTCGCTTCGGCTGGACGCGCCATGGGGGCGCTGCAGCGCTTTCTGGACGTGCCTGTCCGCGGCCTCTGGCGCGACAAGCAGAAGGCGGATGGCACCTTTGTCGAAGAACCGGCGCCAGCAAGCACCTTCTATCATATTCTTTGCGCGATCTATGAACTGGAAGATTGCCTCAAGCGGATGTGACCGGCGGAAGACCGCACACACTCATCCCGCTCTCTTATCGGCCCCCGCACCCGCGGCGGGCCGCTTTTTATTCACCCATCCGCAATTGTGACCGTCGCGTATGTTGACATAAACATATCTTTATGTGAGTAAATCGATAATTCTTTGTCGTTTTCAGAACGGGAGATCTCCCATGTCCGCCGCCGACGCCCTCTTTGGAAACGTCTCGCCCAAGCCGGATGGTTCGGAAATTTTCCGGCAGCTCGCCCGGGCGGCGGCTGAACGCATCCTCATCATGGATGGCGCCATGGGAACGGAGATCCAGCAGCTCGGTTTCGTGGAGGATCACTTCCGCGGCGAGCGCTTCGGCGGCTGCGCCTGCCATCAGCAGGGCAACAACGATCTCCTGACGCTCACTCAGCCGAAGGCAATCGAGGACATTCATTACCACTACGCCATCGCCGGCGCCGATATCCTCGAAACCAACACCTTCTCCTCGACGCGGATCGCCCAGGCCGATTACGGCATGGAGGACATGGTCTACGATCTCAATCGCGACGGCGCGCGGCTGGCGCGGCGGGCGGCGAAGCGGGCCGAGGCGGAGGACGGCCGGCGGCGCTTCGTGGCAGGCGCGCTCGGCCCCACCAACCGCACCGCGTCTATCTCGCCGGACGTCAACAATCCCGGCTATCGGGCCGTCAGCTTCGACGATCTGAGGCTCGCCTATGCCGAGCAGGTGCGGGGCCTCATCGACGGCGGTGCCGACATCATCCTGATCGAGACGATCTTCGATACGCTGAATGCCAAGGCGGCGATCTTCGCCACGCAGGAAGTCTTTGCCGAAAAGGCGGTCCGCCTGCCGGTGATGATCTCCGGAACGATCACCGATCTCTCCGGCCGTACCCTCTCAGGCCAGACGCCCACGGCCTTCTGGTATTCGGTGCGCCATGCGGAGCCGTTTACGATCGGACTCAACTGCGCGCTCGGCGCCAATGCGATGCGGGCCCATATAGACGAGCTCTCGGCGGTCGCCGACACGCTCGTCTGCGCCTATCCGAATGCGGGCCTGCCGAACGAGTTCGGCCGCTATGATGAAAGTCCCGAGCAGATGGCGGTGCAGGTCGAGCGCTTCGCCCGCGATGGTCTCGTCAACATCGTCGGCGGCTGCTGCGGTTCCACGCCGGCCCATATCCGCGCCATCGCTGAAGCGGTCGCCAAATATCCACCGCGCCGGGTGCCCGAGATCGATCGCCGCATGCGGCTTTCCGGCCTCGAACCCTTCACGCTTACCGACGAGATCCCCTTCGTCAACGTCGGAGAACGCACCAACGTCACCGGCTCGGCGAAGTTCCGCAAGCTGATCACGGCCGGGGACTACGCCGCCGCACTCGATGTGGCGCGCGATCAGGTGGCGAACGGCGCCCAGATCATCGACGTCAACATGGACGAAGGCCTGATCGATTCGAAGCGCGCGATGGTCGAGTTCCTGAACCTCGTCGCCTCCGAGCCGGATATCGCCCGCGTACCGGTAATGATCGACTCGTCCAAATGGGAGGTGATCGAAGCCGGGCTCAAATGCGTTCAGGGCAAGGCGCTGGTGAATTCCATCTCGCTCAAGGAAGGCGAGGAGGCTTTCCTGCACCATGCGCGCCTCGTGCGCGCCTATGGCGCCGCTGTGGTGGTGATGGCGTTCGACGAGAAAGGCCAGGCCGATACGAAGACCCGCAAGGTGGAAATCTGCCGGCGGGCCTATCGCCTGCTGACGCAAGAGGTTGGCTTCCCCCCGGAGGACATCATCTTCGACCCGAATATCTTCGCGGTCGCGACCGGCATCGAGGAGCATAACAATTACGGCGTCGACTTCATCGAGGCGACGCAAGAGATCATCGCGGCACTGCCGCATGTCCACGTCTCCGGCGGCGTGTCGAACCTCTCCTTCTCCTTCCGCGGCAACGAGCCGGTGCGCGAGGCGATGCACGCCATCTTCCTTTATCACGCGATCCAGGCCGGCATGGACATGGGCATCGTCAATGCCGGACAGCTTGCCGTCTATGACGCGATCGACCCGGAGCTGCGCGAAGCCTGCGAGGACGTGGTGCTCAACCGCCGGGCCGATTCGACCGAGCGCCTCCTGGAGATCGCCGAGCGCTATCGCGGGAAGGGCGGGAGCCAGGGCAGGGAGAAGGACCTTGCCTGGCGCGAATGGCCGGTGGAGAAGCGGCTCGAACATGCGCTCGTCAACGGAATCACCGAATACATCGAAGCCGATACGGAAGAAGCCAGGCTTGCCGCCGAGCGGCCGCTGCATGTCATCGAAGGGCCGCTGATGGCCGGGATGAACGTCGTGGGCGATCTCTTCGGCTCCGGCAAGATGTTCCTGCCGCAGGTGGTCAAGTCCGCCCGGGTGATGAAGCAGGCCGTTGCGGTGCTGCTCCCCCATATGGAGGAAGAGAAGCGCGCCAATGGCGGCGGCGAGGCGCGCGAGAGTGCCGGCAAGATCCTGATGGCGACCGTCAAGGGCGACGTTCACGACATTGGCAAGAACATCGTCGGCGTCGTGCTCGCCTGCAACAATTACGAGATCATCGACCTCGGCGTCATGGTGCCCTCGGCTAAGATCCTCGAAGTGGCGCGCGAACAGAAGGTCGACATCGTCGGTCTTTCCGGCCTCATCACCCCGTCGCTGGACGAGATGGCGCATGTCGCTTCCGAACTCGAACGGGAGGGCTTCGATGTCCCGCTGCTGATCGGCGGGGCGACGACCAGCCGCGTGCACACGGCGGTGAAGATCAATCCGCGTTACAGCCTCGGCCAGACGGTCTATGTCACCGACGCCAGCCGCGCGGTCGGCGTCGTGTCGAGCCTGCTCTCGCCGGAAGTCCGCGACTCCTATAAGCAGACGGTCCGCGCGGAGTATCTGAAGGTTGCCGACGCACATGCCCGCAACGAAGCCGAGAAGCGCCGTCTGCCGCTTTCGCAGGCGCGGGCGAATGCCCTTCGGATCGACTGGGACGCCCACCAGCCGAAGGTGCCGTCCTTCCTCGGCACGCGTATTTTCGAGGGCTGGGACCTCGCCGAGCTGGCCCGTTATATCGACTGGACGCCGTTCTTCCAGACCTGGGAATTGAAGGGGGTGTTCCCGAAGATTCTCGATGACGAACGCCAGGGGGCTGCCGCTCGCCAGCTCTTCGAGGATGCGCAGGCGATGGTCGAAAAGATCGTGGCCGAGGCATGGTTCGCCCCGAAGGCCGTGATCGGCTTCTGGCCGGCCGCCAGCATGGGCGACGACGTCCGCCTCTTTACCGACGAGGTGCGCGAAGCCGAGCTTGCCACCTTCTTCACGCTGCGCCAGCAAATGGTGAAGCGTGACGGCCGGCCGAATGTCGCCCTTGCCGACTTCGTCGCACCGGCGGCGAGCGGCAAGCGGGACTATGTCGGCGGTTTCGTGGTGACGGCCGGCATCGAGGAGGTGGCGATCGCCGAACGCTTCGAGCGGGCGAACGACGACTATTCCTCGATCATGGTCAAGGCGCTTGCGGACCGCTTCGCAGAGGCCTTCGCCGAGCGCATGCATGAATATGTCCGCAAGGAGCTTTGGGGCTATGCTCCGGACGAAGCCTTCACGCCGCAGGAACTGATCGCCGAACCCTATGCGGGCATCCGCCCTGCGCCCGGCTACCCTGCGCAGCCCGACCACACGGAGAAGGAGACGCTTTTCCGGCTCCTGGATGCGGAAGCCGCTATCGGCGTCAGGCTCACCGAAAGTTTTGCGATGTGGCCGGGTTCTTCGGTATCGGGCCTCTATGTCGGCCACCCCGATTCCTATTACTTCGGTGTCGCAAAGATCGAGCGCGATCAGGTGGAGGACTATGCCGATCGCAAGCGCATGAGCGTCCGCGATGTCGAGCGCTGGTTGTCGCCTATCCTCAATTACGTGCCGATGCCGGAGACGGAAGCGGCGGAGTAGGCCGCAGAATTCATCCGTCCGGGCGTGCGTCGTTTTCAGGTGTTGGCTAGAGCATTTCAAAGTTTCATGGAAACGCTGAAATGCCCAACCATTTAATCCAACGCACTTCGGGACGGAAAACCGTTACACACTTTTCCTGGAAGTGCTCTAGCGCCCCCCTGCCAGGATCATCTGAGCCGCCTTCTCGGCGATCATGATCGTCGGAGAATTGGTGTTGCCGGAGGTGATCGTCGGCATGATCGAGGCATCGGCGATGCGCAGGCCGGCAATGCCGCGCAGCCGCAACTCGGGATCCACGACGCTATCGGGGTCGCCACCCATGCGGCAGGTACCGACGGGATGGAAGATCGTCGTGCCGATGTCGCCTGCCGCGCGTTTCAGCTCCTCGTCCGTCTCGCAGTTCGACCCGGGCTTGAACTCGACGGGATTGTAGCGGGCGAAAGCGGGCTGCGCGACGATGCGGCGGGTGAGCCGGATCGACTTCACGGCCACGTCCCGGTCGGCCTCGGCCGTCAGGTAGCGCGGGCGGATGTCCGGCGCCGCGGCGAAATCCGGCCCTTTCAGATGTACGGAACCGCGGCTTTCCGGCCGCAGATTGCAGACGCTCGCGGTGATGGCGGGAAAGGGGTGTACCGGCTCGCCGAATTTTTCGAGCGTCACCGGTTGTACGTGATACTGCAGGTCCGGCGTTTCCTTCTCCGGGCCCGATCGCGTGAAGACGCCGAGCTGGCTCGGCGCCATGGCCATCGGGCCGGAGCGGCGGACAAGATATTCGAGGCCGATCGCGGCCTTGCCTAAAAGTGAAGTCGCCTTTTCATTGAGCGTCGGGACGCCGGTCACCTTGTAGGCGAGACGCAATTGCAGATGGTCCTGCAGGTTTTCGCCGACACCGGGCAGCTCGTGGCGGACCTCGATGCCGTTTTCGCGCAGCACGTCGGGCCGGCCGATTCCGGAGAGTTCGAGGATATGCGGCGAGCCGATCGCCCCGGCCGAAAGCACGGTTTCGCGGCGCGCCCGGGCGCTTTTCGTGATTCCGTCATGCTGGAACTCGACGCCGGCGATGCGGCCGTCTTCGAGAATGAGCCGGCGGACATGGGCTTTCGTCAGGATCGTAAGGTTCCGCCGGTTCCTGGCAGGTTTCAGGAAGGCCTTGGCCGTATTCCAGCGGATGCCGGACCGCTGGTTGACGTCGAAATAACCGGAGCCCTCGTTGTTTCCGCGGTTGAAATCGTCGGTCTCCGGAATGCCCGCTTCGGTCGCAGCCTTCTGGAAGGCGTCGAGCACCGCCCAACGGACGCGCGCTTTCTCGACCCGCCATTCGCCCCTTGCGCCGTGCATGTCGTCGGCGCCGCGATAATGGTCCTCGGATTTCCTGAAGAACGGCAGCACGTCGTTCCAACTCCAGCCGGGGCAGCCGAGCTGGCGCCAGAGGTCGTAATCTCGCGCCTGCCCGCGCATGTAGATCATGCCGTTGATCGAGGAGCAGCCGCCGAGCACCTTGCCGCGCGGGTAACCGAGAGACCGGCCGTTGAGTCCCTCCTCCGCCGCCGTGGTGAAGCACCAGTCGGTGCGCGGATTGTTGATGCAATAGAGATAGCCGACCGGAATGTGGATCCAGTGATAATTGTCGCTGCCGCCGGCCTCGAGCAACAGCACGCGGTGGTCCGGGTTTTCCGACAGGCGGTTGGCGAGCACGCAGCCGGCGCTGCCCGCTCCGACGATGATGAAGTCGAACGTGTCCATTGGTTTTCTCTATGTCGAGGCCCGACGTGGTTCGGACCGATGCATGGTCAATGCTTGTGTCGATGCTCGAAGCCGAGCCTGCGGCCAAGCCGGGAGTTGTAGAACTCGCCGACGATGCCGCGGCGGAACAGAAGCACGCAGACCATGAAGACGATGCCGGTTATGATCGTGACCGGAAATTCCGACGTCGCCAGATAGTTCTGCAGCGTCACGACGAGACCCGCGCCGAAGAGCGGCCCGATCAGCGTTCCGATGCCGCCGAGAAGCGTCATCAGGATGACCTCACCGGACATCTGCCAGCTGACGTCGGTCAGCGTCGCGAACTGGAAGACGAGTGCCTTCAGACCGCCGGCAAGCCCGGTAAGCGCCGCCGACATCACGAAGGCTGCGAGTTTGTAGTTCCTGACCGAGTAGCCGAGCGAGATCGCGCGCGTCTCGTTCTCGCGGATCGACTTCAGGATCATGCCGAAGGGCGAATTTATGATCCGCCAGATCATGGCGATGCCGATGACGAAGACGGCGAGCACGAAATAATACATGTTCGTCGGCTGCGAGAGATCGATGAAACCGAGGAGATGGCCGCGGGGCACCGACTGGATGCCGTCCTCGCCGCGGGTGAACCCGGCCTGGAGGCAGAAGAAATAGAACATCTGGGCCAGCGCCAGCGTGATCATGGCGAAGTAGATGCCCTGCCGGCGGATCGCGAAGAAACCGACGACCGCGCCGAGAAGTGCAGCGCCGACGACGCCGAAGAGGACGCCGAGTTCGGGCGGCACGCCCCATTCCTTGACCGCATGCGCGGTGAAATAGGCCGCGCCGCCGAAGAAGGCGGCATGGCCGAAGGAGAGCAGCCCGGTATAGCCGAGCAGCAGATTGAAGGCGCAGGCAAAGAGCGCGAAGCACAGAATCTTCATGAGGAAGACGGGGTAGAAGAACAGGGGCGCAAGCAGCAGGCAGGCAAGGCCGACGCCGAGAAACACCGTCTGAACGATGGCCGGCGAGCGTTCCTTCTGCTTCGCGAGTTCGAGTGTCAGCGTCATATCAAGCATCCCGACCGAAGAGACCCGCGGGCCTCAGCAGGAGAACGATGGCCATGATCACGAAGATCACGATGTTGGAGGCCTCCGGATAGAAGACCTTGGTCAGTCCTTCGGCGATACCCAGCAGATAACCGGTGACGATCGCGCCCATGATCGAGCCCATGCCGCCGACGACGACCACTGCGAAGACGACGATGATGATGTTCGATCCCATCAGCGGCGAGACCTGGTAGATCGGCGCCGCGAGAACTCCGGCAATTGCGGCGAGCGCCGCGCCGAGCCCGTAGGTCAGCGTCAGCAGGAAGGGCACGTTGATGCCGAAGGATTGCACCAGGACCGGATTTTCCGTAGCGGCGCGCAGATAGGAGCCGAGCTTGGTCTTCTCGATCATGAGCCAGGTGCCGAGGCAGATCACCAGCGAAAAGACGATGACCCAGCCGCGATAGATAGGCAGGAACATGAAGCCGAGATTGGCCCCGCCCGTCAGCAGCGCCGGCGTCACATAGGGCTGGCCGGACGCGCCGTAGAGATAGCGGAAGGTGCCTTCGATGGTGAGCGCCAGGCCGAAGGTGAAGAGGAGGCCGTAGAGCGGATCGAGCGTGTAGAGCCGTCTCAGCATCGTGCGCTCGATAACGGCGCCGATGAGGCCGACGAGAAGGGGCGCGAGAATGAGCGCCGGCCAATAGCCGATGCCGAAATAGGATAGCAGCAGCCAGGCCATGAAGGCGCCGAGCATATACTGCGCGCCGTGGGCGAAGTTGATGACGCGCAGGAGCCCGAAGATGATGGCGAGGCCGAGGCTCAGGAGCGCATAGAAGGAGCCGTTGATGAGCCCGATCAGCAGCTGCCCGAGGAAGGCCTGGAGTGGAATTCCGAAAATCATCGTCATGGTCTACACCCCGAGCACATCATGCAGCATGTCCATGCGCGCGGAAAGCTCCGAAACCGGAAACTCGCCGGCCACACGCCCATGGTCCATCAGGTAGAAGCGGTCCGCGACCTTGCTCGCGAAACGGAAGTTCTGTTCCACCAGGAGAACGGTGATGCCGCGTTCCTTCAGCTTCTTCAGGACCTCGCCGATGCGCTGCACGATCACCGGGGCAAGCCCCTCGGTCGGCTCGTCGAGCAGCATCATCCGGACTCCGGTCCGCAGGATGCGGGCGATCGCCAGCATCTGCTGCTCGCCGCCGGAAAGCTTGGTCCCGGCGCTGTTGCGGCGCTCGTGCAGATTGGGAAAAAGCTCGAAAATCTCGTCGATCGTCATGCCGCCTTTCGCGACCGCCGGCGGCAGCAATAGATTTTCGTAGACGGTAAGCGTCGAGAATATGCCGCGCTCCTCGGGGACGAATCCAAGGCCGCGATGGGCGACGCGGTGGAGGGGCACGTGTATCAGATCCTCGCCGGCGAAGCTGATTTCACCTCTGCGCTCGCGCACTATCCCCATGATCGCGCGCAGGGTCGTCGTCTTGCCGACGCCGTTGCGGCCGAGCAGCGTGACCATTTCGCCTTCGCCGACGGTCATGTCGACGCCATGCAGGACGTGGCTTTCGCCGTACCACGCGTTAAGGCCGGCGACCTTGAGAAGCGGTTTCATCTGGAGGCCTCCTCCGTGCCCATATAGGCTGTGCGGACGCGCGGATCCTCCGAGACCGTCGCGTAGTCGCCTTCCGCGAGGATCTCGCCGCGCTGCAGGACGGTGACGTGATGGCAGAGCGTCGCGACGACCGAGAGGTTGTGCTCGACCATCAGCACTGCGCGCTCGCGCGCCACCTCACGGATGATCTCGGCGACCATGCCGACGTCCTCGTGCCCCATGCCGGCCATGGGCTCGTCGAGGAGCAGAACCTTCGGCTCGAGCGCCAGCGTCGTGGCGATTTCGAGTACGCGCTTGCGACCGTAGGAAAGGTCCGCGGCGAGGGCGTTCGCCTCCCTGTCGAGACCGACGGAACGGATCAGCTGCTCGGCCTTGCCGTTGAGAGTGTCGAGCGACGACAAGGATTTCCAGAACTGCGTCGCAAGGCGGTTCGGCCGTTGCAGCGCGACGCGGACATTGTCGAGCACGGTCAGGTGCGGGAACACCGCCGAGATCTGGAACGAGCGTACCAGACCCATGCGGGCGACCTTGTCGGGCGCGGTCCTGGTGATGTCCTCGCCGAGCAGGGTGATCGTGCCATGGGTCGGCTGCAGGAACTTCGTCAGGAGATTGAAGACGGTGGTCTTGCCGGCCCCGTTCGGGCCGATCAGCGCATGCACGCGGGCATGATGGATATCGAGGTCGACGTCCTTGACGGCGGTGAAGCCGCCGAAGTCGCGGCGGAGCCCGCGGGCGGACAGTACCACCCGCGGCGCTCCATTCTCCAAAGGCATGGCGACGGTCATCGTCTTGCCGGTCAGGACTTCACGAGCTCGCAGCCGCTCTGGGCCGGGTCGATGAAGGCTTCCTTGCCGGGAATGGTCGCGAGAACCTTGAAGTAGTCCCAGGGCTCCTTGCTCTCGTCCGGCTTCTTGACCTCGAGAAGATACATGTCGTGGATCATCCGCCCGTTCGGCGCGACCGTCCCGTTCTTTGCAAAGACGTCGTCGACCGGAAGAGCGTGCAGCTCTTTGGCGACAGCTTCCGTCTCGTCGGTTCCGGCCTTCTCGATCGCTTTCAGATATTGCAGGACGGCCGAGTAGGTGCCGGCATGAACCATATTGGGCATTTTGCCGGTGCGCTCCATGAAGCGCTTGCCGAACTTGGCGCTCTCCTCGTCGCGGTTCCAGTAGAAGCCTTCGGTGAGCGTCAGCCCTTGCGCCGCATCGAGGCCGAGACCGTGGACCTCGGCCAGTGTGAAGAGCAGGGCCGCCAGGCGTTGCCCGCCCTGGACGATGCCGAACTCGGCCGCCTGCTTGATGGCGTTCGAGGTGTCGAGACCGGCATTGGCAAGACCGATCACCTTGGCTCCCGAGGACTGGGCCTGCAGCAGGAAGGAGGAAAAATCGGTGGTTGCAAGCGGATGGCGGACGGCTCCGACGACGGTGCCGCCGTTCTCCTTGACATAGTTGCCGGTGTTTTCTTCCAGCGAATAGCCGAAGGCATAGTCGGCGGTCAGGAAGAACCAGCTGTCGCCGCCCTGCTTGACCAGCGCGCCGCCGGTGCCGACCGCGAGCGAGTGGGTGTCATAGGCCCAATGGAAACCGTAGGGGCTGCACTGCTTGCCGGTGAGCTCCGTCGTTGCGGCCCCGGTGACGATGTCGATCTTCTTCTTTTCTTTCGAGATCGCCTGCACGGCAAGCGCAACGGAGGAGGTGGTCAGCTCCATGATGCTGTCGACCTGCTCGGTGTCGTACCATTGCCGCGCAATGTTGGAGGCGATATCGGGCTTGTTCTGATGGTCGGCGGTCACCACCTCGACCGGGACGCCGAGCACTTTGCCGCCGAAGTCTTCGACGGCCATCAGCGCCGCCTCGTAGGAGGATTTGCCACCGAAATCGGCATAGACGCCGGATTGGTCGTTGAGAATGCCGATCTTGACCTTGCCGTCGGATGCGTCGGCAAGGGCGGCGGTGCTGCCGGCGAGCACCATTGCGAGCGTGGCGATCAGTTTCTTGTGCATTTGTCCTCCTCCCAAAGGTTCTATGTTCTAAAGGGCGATGCGAAGCCGCCGTGCGGATACACATAGGGCTCAGCCGTGTCCTTTCGAGACCTCGGCCGCCTCCCCACATCGCTCTGTTCAAATTTGACCAGACATGCTCCTCAAATGTCGGCCGCGATGTTTACCATTCAGAAAATTCTGCTTGGAAGCAAGTCGGTCGACCCGTAAATTGCAAACAGCATCTGTTCATTTTTGAACAGAAGGGGAGGGCCATGAATCCGAATTTTACCTGGGACGATCTGCAGTTCTTCCTCGCGGTCGCGCGAACGGGCCAGCTCTCGACGGCAGCGCGACGCCTGCGGACGAGCCACGCGACCGTGTCGCGCCGCATCGACCGCCTGGAATTCGCACTCAAGGTCAAGCTCTTCGAGCGCAACCCCCGCGGCTACGTGCTGACGACCATGGGCCAACGCTTCGTCGAAACGGCCGAGCGCATGGAGCGGGAGACGGAGCAACTGCAGCTCGACATCAGCGACGGCATGACGGCGCAACGCGGTGTCGTACGGCTGAGTACGCTCGAGGGTTTCGGCAACTTCTTCCTCGCGGACCGGCTTGGGAAGTTCGCCGAGCGCTATCCGAACATCTCGCTCGAGCTCGTGGCGATCCAACAGATCATGTCGTTGTCGCGCAAGGAGGCCGATATCGCGGTGGCGCTTGCCGCACCGAAAGCCGGAGCTTACCATGCCGAAGTGCTGACGCCCTATACGCTGCATGTCTATGGGGCACGCAGCTATCTCGCCGGTCAGCCGCCGATCCGCACACGCAGCGATCTCGGCTCCCACCGCTTCGTCGGTTATATCGACGACATGATCTTCACGCCGGGGCTGGATTATCTGGGCGAGATACAGCCAGGGCTGCGCGCCCATTTCCAAAGCTCGAGCATCCTCACCCAGTTGAAGGCGGTGCGCCAGGGATTAGGTCTTTGCGTGCTCCCGCACTTCATGGCGCAGGACGAACCCAGCCTCGAGATTGTGTTGCCGGATGAAATCGAGCTGAAACGGACCTATTGGCTGATTTGCCACCGCGATCTGATCGCGATACCCCGGGTGAGGGCCGTACGGGATTTCCTGGTGGATGCCGCGGCCGAAAACCGAGGCTGCTTCCTGCGTGAGACGCCGCTCGCATCGACCGGTCCGCGACGGGTTCTTGAACGTCAATAGCTCGTTAACCATATAGACGAGGCAAACGCAGGGCCTTTCCGGGTGCGAGGGTCCCAAAAGGGATGCCGATCCTGCCGGTTTCCGGCCCGGTTTGCAGACGCAGGAATAAACACCCTTTAAAAACAGTCACTTACGATTTTCTGCTGATTTTTTGAAAATCGTTGTTGACGTGTCGGAGGGTGGGGGTCTATAAGCCCGATCACTGACGAGGGCGGCGGCGCTGCTGGCGACGATGTCCTTCGCTCTAGGGTTTCCAAGATTGGCGGATGCTGATTGGCGGGACTGGGCC